>NZ_BAAAPO010000056.1:0-45528 GCF_039531185.1 Nostocoides veronense | reverse complement strand
TCGCCGCCCGCTACCGCGCCTGGCTCACCGCCGCATGAACAGACCTTGACACGGAATAGGAGCATCAGGCCAGGAGCCGCCCGCGGACATCACGGCACCCGCGGCGCCGACGGGGCTGGGCGCCACGCCCGGGGACAGCACGGTCACCCTCGCCTGGGACGCCGTGACCGAGCCGGATCTCGCCGGGTATCACGTCTATCGGGACACCGGGACCATCGGCGAGGTCGAGTTGACGATGGCGAACCGGCTGACCGATGCGCTGGTCACCGAGACGGGATTCGTCGACAGGACGGCCGCCAATGGCACAACCTACCGCTATGTGGTGACCGCCTCGGATCGCACCGGCAACGAATCGCCCGCCTCGACGATCGTCACCGCAGCGCCGACGGGCGTGCCCCTGCCGCCACACGACATTCTCGTGGCCGCGGACGGCACCGGCCAGTTCACGAGCGTCCAGGCGGCCCTGGCGGCCGCGCCCGCCGGCACCGCCGGTGACCCGACCGTCATCGCGATCAAGCCGGGGTTCTACCGGGAGCTGATCACGGTCAACCGCAACTACATCACGCTGATCGGGACCAGCGGCACGGCATCGGAGATCGTGCTCAGCTATGACAACGCTGCCGGGACGCCGAATCCGGACGGCACCGGGCCCTATGGCACCGGGCGGAGCCAGAGCGTGCTCATCTCGGGATCGAATGTGACGGTGCGGGATCTGACGATCGAGAACGCCTTCGACGAGGCGGCGCACGATTACTCCTCAGAGCAGGCGGTCGCGCTGAAGACGACCGGTGACCGGCTGGTCTTCGACAATGTGCGGCTGCTGGGCAACCAGGACACGCTGCTGGCCGACTCGCCGAGTCCTGGTCGGGTGGCGCGGGCCTACTACGTCGACTGCTATGTCGAGGGCGATGTCGATTTCATCTTCGGTCGCGGCACCGCCGTCTTCGACGCCTCCCAGATCCATGCGCTGTCCCGCGGGTCGAGTTCGAACAACGGCTATATCACCGCGGCCAGCACCGCCGACACCAATCCACACGGCTTCCTCATCGTCGACAGCACCATCACCAGCAATGCCCCGGCCGGCACCTTCTCCCTCGGCCGTCCATGGCGCGGCTGGAGCGACGGCTACACTGAGGGCGGCGTGGTCCACAACAGTCGTGGCCAGGTGACCATCCGGGACACCGCGCTCCCCGACGCGATCCGGGTCGCGCAGCCGTGGGCCGATATGGCACCGAATGTGTGGACCGACGGCCGCTTCTTCGAATATCGGAACACCGGCCCCGGTGCCACGATCAACGACAACCGTCCACAGCTGTCGCCGGAGCAGGCACTCGAGGCGACCCCCGCAGGCTACCTCGCCGGCACCGACGGCTGGAACCCGGCCGGCTGACGCGACCCTGGCTCACCTTCACCAGCCGCGCTCGAGCCACTCCTGAAGGTGCGGGCGTTCGGCGCCGAGGGTGGTGTCGGCGCCGTGGCCGGGGTAGACGATCGTCCGGTCGTCATAGACGTCGAAGATTCGCTCGGTGACATCGGCATAGAGCGAGTCGAAGTTTTGGCCCGGCAGCTTGGTGTTGCCGACACCGCCCGGGAAGAGGGCGTCTCCGGTGAAGAGGTGGACCCGGTTGCCGTCGGACGCATCCGTGTAGGCCAGCGCGACCGACCCGGGCGTGTGCCCACGCAAATAGACGACATCCACAGCGATCGACCCGGCCTGAATGCGGTCGCCCTGCTGCAACCGGACCTCCGGCGCCACTGGGAGCGCGTCGGCGTCGTCCTCACCGGCATACGTCCGCGCACCCGTCACGGCGGCAACCTCGGCCAGTGCCCGCACGTGATCCCAGTGCTGGTGCGTCGTGATCAACGCATCGAGTCCCTTCCCGCCCTCGGCAATGAACTCGAGGACCCGCGGCGCATCGTCGGCTGCGTCGATCAACACCTGCGATCCATCGCGATGCGTCAGCAGATAGACGTTGTTGTGCATCGCCGACACCGACATCTTGCGGATCGTGACCTCACCGGCTTCGCGAGCCTGGCTCGGCCCGCCCGGGGTGACAACGCCGTCATAGGTGCTCATCGGACCTCGCTTTCATCCGGCTTTACGGGCCCGGCGGGCGGCGGCTGCAGCCGCCTTCGACACCTCAGCCTTCGCCGGGACGGTGGTCTTGGGTGCCGCGGCAGCCTTGGCCGTGCGCGGCTTGGGTGCGGCGACCTTGGGTGCCGTCGTCTTCGCCGGCGCGGCAGTCCTGGTCGCGCTGGGCCGCCCGGTTGGCCGATCTGGCGTGCGGGCAGCCCGTTCTAGAACCGGCGCCAAGAATCGGCCGGTGTGTGAATCTGGTTGCGCCGCAACCTGTTCGGGCGTGCCCTCCGCGATCACCAAGCCGCCGCCGGAGCCGCCTTCGGGGCCCATGTCGATGATCCAGTCGGCATTCTTGATGACGTCGAGATTGTGCTCGATGACGATGACGGTATTGCCCTTGTCGACCAACCCCTGCAGGACGATCAGCAGCTTGCGGATGTCCTCGAAATGCAGACCCGTGGTCGGCTCGTCCAGGACGTAGATCGTCCGGCCGGTGGAGCGCTTCTGCAGCTCCGACGCGAGCTTCACCCGCTGCGCCTCGCCACCCGAGAGCGTCGTCGCGGGCTGGCCCAGGCGGACATACCCCAGCCCCACCGCATTAAGGGTCGTCATATGCCGCGCGATCGCCGGCACCGCGGCGAAGAACTCCTCCGCCTCCTCGATCGGCATATTGAGCACATCAGCGATCGTCTTGCCCTTGAAATGCACTTCCAGTGTCTCGCGGTTATAACGCGCCCCATGGCAGACCTCACACGGGACATAGACATCCGGCAGGAAGTTCATCTCGATCTTGATCGTGCCGTCACCAGAACATGCCTCGCAGCGTCCACCCTTGACGTTGAAGGAGAACCGGCCTTGCTGATAGCCGCGGATCTTGGCCTCAGTGGTGGTGGCGAACAGCTTGCGGATGTGGTCGAACACCCCCGTATAGGTCGCCGGATTGCTCCGGGGAGTGCGCCCGATCGGGCTCTGGTCGACGTGGACGACCTTGTCGAGATGCTCCAGACCGGTGACCGACTTGTGCCGCCCCGGCACGTGCCTGGCTCCGTTGAGCTTGTTGGCCAGCACGTTGTAGAGGATGTCGTTAACCAGCGTCGACTTGCCCGAGCCCGAGACACCAGTCACCGCCACGAACGTCCCCAGTGGGAACGACACCGTGACGTCATCGAGGTTGTGCTCCTTGGCTCCCACGACCTTGACCATGCGCTTCTTGTCGATCGGCCGCCGCACCGCGGGGGAGGGGATCTCCAACCGCCCGGATAGATACTTGCCGGTCAGCGATTCCTTGTGTTCGAGAAGACCCTTCACCGGCCCGCAATGCACCACGCGACCCCCGTGCTCACCGGCCCCGGGGCCGATGTCGACCACCCAGTCGGCCGTGGCGATGGTGTCCTCGTCGTGCTCGACCACGATCAGGGTGTTGCCGAGATCCCGCAGCCGCACCAAGGTCTCGATCAGCCGGTGGTTGTCGCGTTGGTGCAGACCGATCGACGGCTCGTCTAAGACATAGAGCACCCCGACCAGACCGGACCCGATCTGGGTCGCGAGCCGGATGCGCTGCGCCTCGCCGCCGGAGAGGGTGCCGGCCGGCCGGTCGAGGGACAGGTACTCCAAACCGACGTCGAGCAAGAAGCCGAGACGCGCGTCGATCTCCTTGATCACCCGCTCGGCGATCGCCCGTTCGCGCGGAGTGAAATCGACTGTCCCGAGGAAGCCCGCCGCTTGCTTGATCGAGAGCGTGGAGATGTCGGCGATCGAATGCCCGCCGATCAGCACGGCAAGTGATTCCGGCTTCAGGCGCGTCCCGCGGCAGGCGGGGCACGGCACCTCGCGCATGTACCCCTCATACCGCTCCCGGCTCCACTCCGAGTCGGTCTCGGCGTGCCGGCGCTTCACAAAGGGCACCGCGCCCTCGAAGCCGGTGCTGTATGACCGCTCGCGGCCATAGCGGTTGCGGTAGCGGACGTGGACCTTGTGGTTTTTGCCGTGCAGCACCGCCTGCTTGGCGCGCTCTGGCAGCGCCTTCCACGGCAGGTCCATTGAGAAGCTGAGGTCTTCGGCGAGGGCGGTCAAGACGCGCTGGAAATACTCGGCCGACCCGCTGCCCTGCCCCCACGGCGCGATGGCGCCCTCGGCGAGCGAAAGGTCTTCGTCCGGCACGATGAGCTCGGGATCGACTTCCAATTCGACACCGATACCGGTGCACGTCGGGCAGGCGCCGAACGGGCTGTTGAATGAAAACGACCGTGGCTCAACCTCATCCATCGACAGCGGGTGGTCGTTGGGGCAGGCCATCCGCTCGGAGAAGCGTCGCTCGCGCGCCGGATCGTCGGCCGGCAGGTCGACGAACTCCACGACCAGCAAGCCCCCGGCCAAGCCCAGTGCGGTCTCGACCGAGTCGGTCAGGCGTCGCTTCGCTGAGCGCCCGGCCTCGCTGTCCCCGCTCTTGGCCACGAGGCGGTCGATGACAACATCGATCGTGTGCTTGATCTGCTTCTCGAGCTTCGGTGGGTCGGTCAGGTTGATGACCACCCCGTCGACGCGGGCGCGGGCATAGCCCTTGCTCTGCAGTTCACCGAAGAGATCGACATACTCACCCTTGCGGGCGCGCACCACCGGCGCGAGCACCTGGAACCGGGTGCCCTCCGGCAACTCCAGCAGCCGGTCGACGATTTGCTGCGGCGACTGCTTGGTGATCGGCTCCATACACGCCGGGCAGTGCGGCCGGCCGGCGCGGGCGAAGAGCAGGCGTAGGTAGTCATAGACCTCGGTGATCGTGCCCACCGTGGACCGCGGGTTGCGGTTCGTCGACTTCTGATCGATCGAGACGGCGGGGGAGAGGCCCTCGATGAAGTCGACATCGGGCTTGTCCATTTGCCCGAGGAACTGCCGAGCGTAGGCCGAGAGCGACTCGACATACCGCCGCTGACCCTCGGCGAAAATCGTGTCGAAGGCCAGCGAGGATTTGCCGGATCCGGACAGCCCGGTGAACACCACGAGGCTGTCGCGAGGCAGCTCGACCGAGACATCGCGCAGGTTGTGCTCGCGCGCTCCGCGCACGATCAGGTGGTCGTGCAGGCGGCTCCCCGAGCCGCGATTCGTGGTCCTTCTCGTCACGCCCGCCATCGTATGCGGACCGACCGACAGCCCCCTGTCTCACGTTCTCGGACGCCCGGTAAGAATGTGACTTTCAAGTAACCTACGGTGGCGTAGGTTATGGTGCACGTATGGGCGCCCGCGAACCCCTGACCGAAACGCTCGCCGAGTCGGCGGCGGCCCTAGTGCAGCAACTCAAGCCCCGATTGCGTGGCTGGTTGCACCTGGTGGCCTTCCCGTTGACCGTGATCGCGGGCATCGTGCTCGTCGCCTTGGCACCTGCGGGACGCGGCCGCATCGCGTGCGCCATCTTCGCCGCAACGGCGGCCATTCTCTTTGGCACCAGCGCGCTCTATCACCGCGGCCATTGGTCGCCCTCGCGTGAGCGGCTGCTCAAGCGCATCGACCACTCCAATATCTTCCTGATCATCGCCGGCAGCTACACCCCCTTCGCGGTGCTCCTGCTGCCACACGAGCAGGCCAAGGTGCTGCTGGCCATCGTGTGGTCGGGGGCTCTGCTTGGGGTGGCTTTCCGAGTTTTCTGGGTCGGCGCACCGCGCTGGCTCTACACCCCCGCATATATCGCCCTTGGCTGGACCGCGGTCTTCTACCTACCGGATTTCGCGGTGCGTGGCGGGGCCGCGGTGCTGACCCTGGTGATCGTCGGGGGAGTGCTCTACACCCTCGGCGGCATCGTCTACGGCATCAAGCGTCCCAACCCGCTACCCCGTTGGTTCGGCTTCCACGAGGTCTTTCACGCGTTGACGGTCGCGGCCTTCACCGTGCACCTTATCGGGGTCTTCCTCGCCGCCTACAGCCCGGCGGCCCGCGGCGCCTGAGCGGCCAACTCAGCACAAGCTAGTCAACTGTGGACAGCTTGCAAGGTGTCCACAGTTGACTAACTGCTGCTAGCAGAGGTTAGGAATCCCCGCCGACCCGGAGGAGGGGAGCCGACAGAGAACTCAGTCCTCGCCGAGGTAGGCCTTGCGGACGTCGTCGGACTTCAGCAACTCGCGGCCGGTGCCGGACAGCACGATCTTGCCGACCTCGAGGACATAGCCCTTGTTGGCCAATCGGAGCGCGGCTTGGGCGTTCTGCTCGACCAGCAGGATCGTCGTGCCCTGCTCCTGGAGCGTCTTGATCGTCGTCATGATGCGCTTCATCATCAGCGGCGACAGACCCATCGACGGCTCGTCGAGCATGAGCAGAGTGGGGCGGCTCATCATGGCGCGGCCCATGGCCAGCATCTGCTGCTCGCCACCGGAGAAGGTGCCGGCCGGCTGCTTGGAGCGCTCCGCGAGGATCGGGAAGAGGTCGTATGCCGCCTGCAGGTCCTTGCCGATATCGCCGTCACTGCGGGTGAACGCGCCGAGGAGGAGGTTCTCCTCGACCGTCATCGCCGGGAAGATGCGGCGGCCCTCGGGCGAGTGCGCTAGCCCCAAGGTGACGATCTCGTGAGCCGGTGTGGTGTGAATCGGCTTGCCCTTGAAGGTGATCGACCCATTGGTCGGGCGCAACAGCCCGGAGATCGTGCGCAAGGTCGTCGTCTTGCCGGCGCCATTGGTGCCGATAAGCGAGACGACCTCGCCTTCGCCAACGGTGAAGGAGATGCCCTTGACCGCCTTGATCTTGCCGTAGCTCACCTCGAGGTCTTTGACCTCCAGCATTTCGCTCATGCGTCGTCCTCGTCGTCTTCCAGCTCGCTGCCGCCGATATATGCCTCGATGACCCGCGGGTCAGACTGCACTTCGCCCGGTGTGCCCCAGATCAGGGCCTCACCGCGAACCAGACAGAGCACGCGATCGCACAACTGGAAGATGAAGCGCATGTCGTGCTCGATGACGACGACCGCCAGCCCCATGTCTCGGATCTTGAAGATCAGGTCCATGGCCTGCTGGGTCTCTTGCGGGTTCATCCCAGCCGTTGGCTCATCCAGGAGGATGAGCTTCGGGTCGGTCGCCAGCGCGCGGGCGATCTCCAGGCGCCGCTGGTCGCCATACGGCATATTGCGGGCCAGCAGTTCGGCGGACTTGCCGAGGCCCACGAACTCCAGGAGCTCGGTGGCCCGCGCCGTGGATTCAGCCTCTTCACGGCGGAACTTCGGGCCATGCAGGACCGAGGTGATCGCCCCGGAGGTGGTCCGGCAGTAGCGCCCGACCATCACATTTTCCCGGGCCGTCATATTGCCGAACAGGCGGATGTTCTGGAATGTCCGGGCCATGCCGGCCTTGACGACCGCCCGCGGCTTGGGCGGGAGCACCTCGCCGTAGAACTTCACCGTGCCGGAGGTCGGCTTGTACATCCCGGTGAGACAGTTGAAGAAGGTCGTCTTGCCGGCACCATTGGGGCCGATCAGACCGACAATCTCGCCCTCGTGGACGTCGAAGTCGACGTTATTGACCGCGACGAGACCGCCGAAGCGCATGACGACCTTTTCGGCCTCCAGCACCTTGGCTCCTCGCTGCGGCCGAGCCCGGCCGTCCTGCACTTCGGTATCGATGACGGTCATCGGGCTGCCTCCGCACTCGCGTCGATCAGATGATCTTGTTGGACTTCTGAGGCCAACTCCTCATCGTCCTCATGGAACTCCAACTGCCGCCGCTTGCTGGCGATCAGACCCTCGGGACGCACGCGCATCATGACGACGAGCAGCAGGCCGAAGAGCAGCAGGCGGTACTCACTGAAGAAGCGCAGCTTCTCCGGGAGCAACTTCAGGATCGTGGCGCCGACGAGAACACCGGCGACGGTCCCCATACCACCGAGCACGACGGCCGAGAGGAGGAAGGCGGACTCCAGGAAGATGTACTGGTCCGGTGAGACGGCCGTGTCCTGATGCGCCTTGATGGTGCCAGCCAAACCGGCGAGGAAGGCGCCGACGGCGAAGCCGAGCAGCTTCAGACCGAAGGTGTTGACACCCATCGCTTCGGCGGCCCGCTCGTCCTCGCGGATGGCGACCCAGCCGCGGCCGATCCGGCTGTTGTTGAGCCGGGTGAAGACCAAGATGATGAAGCCGATGAGCAGCAGCAACACGAAGTAATAGTTGCTGAAGCGGCCCAGAGTGAAGCCGGCGATCGTGTGCGGCTTGCCGAAGTCGAACCCGAAGAGGTTCAGGTCGGGGATGCCGGGGATGCCATTGGGGCCATTGGTCAGGTCCGGGCCGTTGTTGCCGTCCAGGTTGAACATCGAGAGCCGGAAGATCTCACCGAAGGCCAGAGTCACGATGGCGAGGTAGTCGCCGGAGACTCGCAGGGTCGGGGACCCGATGATCAAGCCCAAGGTAGCTGCGACGCAGGCGCCGATGAGCATGACGACCAGGAAGGGCGGCTTCCAGCCGATCGTTGCCGACGCGGCATTCGACATCATCGCCGCGACATAGGCGCCCGAACCCAGGAAGGCGATATAGCCGAGGTCGAGCAAGCCCGCCAGGCCGACGACAATATTCAGGCCGATAGCGGTCGCGGCGAAGATCAGCACCTGGGTGGCGATCGACATATTCGCATCCGACCCGTCCTGGGTGAACGGAAACAGGAACGCGACCGCGAAGGCTGCCAAAGTGAGCACCTTCCGGTGCCGCTGCGAGATGTGGCCGAGCCAGGTGAAGAGGCCGGCCCGCGCAAGAGCCATGGCTGCGACGCCCGCCATGAGCAAGAAGCCGACGAAGACCCACGGGTCATCCTGGCCGAGCACATAGGCGGCACCGAAAAGCACCAGCGCCATGAGGATGACGATGACCACGATCTCCAGGGTGGAGTTGGCCTTGGCCTTCGCGAAGCTGCGCAAGGTGCGCTGCGGAACGAAGCGGGCACCAATCGTCAGGACCAGCGCTCCGACGAGCGCTAGCCAGCCACCGGGATTGATGTTGACCAGTCCACCCGCTTCATACGCGATCGCCGTGAGTGAGTAGACCGCGAACAGCAGGGAACCGGTGCCCAGCGCGCGCAGCGCGAGCGCCGAATCGAACCAGTTCCCGAGGCCCTGAAGGGGGCCCTTGTGGATCAGGGCCAGGAGTATGCCGACCGCGCCGAGAATCATGGCGAACAGCTGCAGCGTGGCCGGCCAGAAAGAGATCGAAATATCGCCGAGGATGCTCGCGTCATAGCTCCACGACAGCAGACCAGAGACAAACAGCAGGACCGAGCCGAGCAGCGCCATGGGCCAGCCCTTGCTCGCGTGCTGCTCGCGCAGCGCATCCGGGATGGTGGGAAGAGTGAGTTTCATGCGCGGTCGACCACCTTCGCACCGAGAAGGCCCTGAGGCCGGAAGACCAGAACGATGATGAGCAAGGCGAAGGCCCAGACGTCCTTCCAGGACGAGCCGCCGAACTGACCGAGCGGATCGGGCAGCATGCCGGTGTACTGGGTGATCATCGCTTCGGCCATGCCCAGCACCAGCCCGCCGACGACGGCGCCCTGGATATTGCCGATGCCACCGAGCACGGCTGCGGTGAAGGCTTTGAGACCGGCGATGAAGCCCATCTTGAAGTTGATATTCGTGATCGCGAGGCCCTGTGCGACACCCGCGATGGCGGCCAGGGCAGCGCCGACAGCGAAGGCCGCGACGATGATCTGGTCGACATTGATGCCCATGAGGCGGGCGGTATCGGGGTCCTGCGAGACGGCCTGCATACCTCGGCCGGTCTTGGTCTTGTTGATGAACCACCACAGGCCGGCGGCGGAGAGCGCCATCATCGCGATAGTGAAGATCGCAGCGCGCTGGATCTGGACCCCGGCCATCGGAGTGAAGGCCGGTCCGGTCACGACATCGATCTGCGGGAAGGGGATCTTCGCCTTGGCCGACGGGAAGTCGGTGCCCGGGATCTTGTCGAAGAAGAGCCGCACGAACTCCTGGAGGAAGACCGAGATACCGATCGCGGTGATAAGCGGTGCAAGCCGTGGAGCGTGGCGCAGCGGCCGGTAGGCCACGCGCTCCATCGCAACGGCCGTCCCCACCGCGGCAATCATCGCGCCGATCACCATAATCGGCAGGATCCACAAGGCGGTCTGGCCTTGGAAGAGCAGGAGGTATGTCGCCAAGGCCCCGAATGCGCCGATCATAAAAACCTCGCCGTGGGCGAAGTTAATCAATTGGACGATGCCGTAGACGACAGTATAGCCGACGGCGATCAACGCATAGAGGGACCCCAGCGTCAGCCCATTGACGAGCTGCTGCAGGAAGATATCCACGGAGGTTGGACTCCTAACTCTCGGGCCCGTGTCGATGCCGACCGGTCCAGCGACGGTGCTGTGGGAGAACGCTAGCGAAAGACAGCGTCGGTGGGGAGCAGGCTCACCTGCGTCCCCACCGACGCCGTCTTAAGGCCGAATCACGTGATCGGCCGGTCCGATCACTTGAATTCGTCGGTCTTCTCGGGCTTCCACGCGCCGTCGGTGACCTTGTACACGGTCAGAATCTTGGTCGTGGTGTCGCCGAACTCGTTGAAGGCAACCTTGCCGGTGACGCCATCGAAGCTGACCTTGCCCAGCTCGGTGACGGTGTTCGGACGGGCGGCCTCGACGCTCGCGGCGTCCTTGAGCGAGACCTTGAGGGCGTTGATGATGGCGTTCGCCGCGTCATACGCGTAGCCACCATAGGCAGCGGAGTCGTCGGAGTAGCCCGCGCCCTTGTACTGCTCGAGGAACTTCTTGCCGGCGTCCGTGCTGTCGGTCGGCGCGCCGACCGAGGTCGCCATGTCTCCATTCGACGTGGCACCCGCGAGCTCAATGTACTTGCCGTCAAAGAGGCCGTCGCCACCCATGAGCGGGACGTTGAGGCCCTGGGCCTTCATCTGCTGCGAGAGCGGGCCACCCTGGGGGTACTCCCCGCCGTAGTAGAGAGCCTTGGGAGCCTTCGGCTTGATGGCGGAGACGACGGCGTCGTACTTGTCCTCGTCCGGGTTGATGGTCTCGGCGGCGACAATCTTGCCGCCGAGCTTCTCGAACTCGGTCGTGAAGGCGGCGACCAGACCCTGGCCGTAGGCCTTCTTGTCGTGGACGGTCGCGACCTCCTTGATGCCGGCGTCGAAGAGGTAGCGCGCGGCGAACGGACCCTGCACGTCATCGGTGGTGCAGGTGCGGAAGTAGGTCGGGAAGGGCCGCTTCGGGTTCGCGGCATCCTCGCCCTTGGTCAGGGAGACACCGGTGTTGGCCGGGGAGACCTGGACGATATTCGCGGACGCGAGGACCGGCTGGACCTGAAGGGCGACCGAGGAGTTCAGGGTGCCGACGACACCGATGACGTCCTTGTCGCCGGCCAGCTTGGTGGCGGCGTTCTTGCCGACATCGGCGGTGGCCTGGTCGTCCTCGGCGGCGAGCTCGAGCTTCCAGCCGGGGATGGCATTCGAGTCGTTGGCCTGCTTGATGGCCAGGTCGACAGAGTTCTTGATGCCGAGGCCGAGGGCGGCCAAGTCACCAGAAAGGGGGGCGATGACGCCGATCTTGGCGACCTTGGCGTCGCTGTTGCCGCCGCCGCTGGTGCTGCTGCTGCTTCCGCCGCGCGAGCCACACGCCGTGAGGGCGAGCGAGGCGACGAGCAAGGTAGCGCCGACAGAGACTACGGAGCGCTGGGGCACGAGGTTTCCTCCATGTAATACGTGCCGACGGCATACCTTCCGTCGGACTCGGCGATTCGCCGGAGCATGCGCACAGTAACCGGTATTGCCACGCGCGCAACACGCCTCGCCGAACCCGTGTCCCTCTCGTTATCCCCCCATCGCCCTCGCATGGCTCAAGATGTGCTTGTTCGTCATCCTTTCGAGCGACATCACGAGAAGCGGAGCTGCCGTGCGCCACGACCTGCCGACAGATCACTCACCGAAGCGCCGCGAGGCCCTGCTGGCCGGTGGGGCCGGCCTAGCGGCGGCCTCCCTGACCGCCTGCGGGTCCGCTGATGGCACCGCCGCGGGGACATCCACCACCGCGGCGAGCGGCGGTTCTGGGGGATCGACGACGCTTGCCAAGTCCGATGTCCCCGAGGGTGGAGGTGTCGTCATCAAGGACGCGAAGGTGGTGGTGACGCAACCGAGCGCGGGGGAGTTCAAAGCCTTTTCCGCCGTATGCACGCACCAAGGCTGCATCGTCTCGGGTGTCACCTCCACCATTGACTGCGCGTGCCATAACAGCAAGTTCGCGCTCGCCGACGGCTCCGTCGTCTCTGGACCCGCCACCTCAGCGCTGGCCGCGAAAACGGTCACCGCGGAAGGCGACAATCTCGCGATCAGTTGATCGCGGGCGGGGTTGTCGGAGCCGCCACCTAAGGTGTTGTGAATGGCAGATCCGTCGACCTATCGCCCGGCCCCGGGCACGATTCCGACCGACCCCGGGGTCTATCGCTTCCGGGATGCCCACGGCCGGGTCATCTATGTCGGCAAGGCCAAATCGCTGCGTCCTCGGCTTTCCAGCTACTTTCAAGATGTCTATGCACTGCACCCACGGACCGCGCGGATGGTGCGCACCGGCGCCTCGGTCGAGTGGACGGTGGTCGCCAATGAGGTCGAGGCGCTGCAACTCGAATACTCCTGGATCAAGGAGTTCGACCCGCGCTTCAATGTCAAATATCGCGACGACAAGTCCTATCCCTATCTCGCGGTGACGCTCGGGGAGAACTTTCCGCGAGCGCAGGTCATGCGCGGGGCCAAGAAGCCTGGAACTCGGTATTTCGGGCCATATGCCCACGCGTGGGCAATCCGCGAGACGCTCGATCAACTGCTGCGGGTTTTCCCGCTGCGCACCTGCAGCAATGGGGTCTTCAAACGCGCCGGCCAGGTGGGGCGGCCGTGCCTGCTCGGCTATATCGACAAATGCTCCGCCCCCTGCGTCGGACGGGTCGACGAGGCTGAGCATCGGGCGATCGCCGAGGACTTCTGCGAGTTCATGGCGGGAGACACCGGCAAGTTTGTTAAGAGGCTCACCGCCCGCATGAAGGCTGCCGCCGCAGATCTTGACTTCGAACAGGCTGCCCGGCTGCGCGATGACATCGACGCGATGACCAAAGCCCTCGAGCGCTCCACCGTGGTCTTCGCCGATGCCACCGACGCCGACGTCTTCGCCATCGCCGAGGACGGACTGGAGATCTCGGTACAGCTATTCCATGTCCGCGGCGGCCGCATCCGCGGCCAGCGCGGCTGGGTCGCCGAGATGGAGGAGCAGGATGTCCCGCACCTGATGGAGACCCTCTTGCTGCAGGTGTATGGCGGGGAGTCACCCGAGGCGATCCCTCGCGAGATCCTGCTGCCGGTCCTGCCCGCCGAGCCGGAGGCGATGGCCGCCCTGCTCGGTGGAGTGCGCGGGGCGAAGGTGGCGATCCGCATACCTCAGCGGGGGGACAAGAAGACGCTGCTGGAGACAGTGCACCGCAATGCGGAGCAGGCACTGGCGCGGCACAAGGTGGCGCGGGCCGGGGATCTGTCGGCACGCGCCCAGGCCCTGGAAGAGTTGACCCAGGCGCTGGCTCTGGACGAGGCCCCGCTGCGGATCGAGTGCTTCGACGTTTCGCACGTGCAGGGCACCAATGTCGTCGCGTCCATGGTCGTCTTCGAAGATGGGCTGGCGCGCAAGTCCGAGTACCGCCGCTTCCTCATCAAGGGCGATCAGGTGGACGACACGGCCGCGATGCGCGAGGTGTTGCGTCGTCGTTTCGCTCGTTATCTCACCGAGCGCACCGAAACCGAGGACGGACGAGCCAAGAAGTTCGCCTACCCACCGAATCTGCTCGTCGTCGACGGTGGACGCCCGCAGGTCGAGGCGGCGTCATCGGTGCTGCGCGAGCTGGGAATCGTCGATATCGCCTGTGTGGGTCTCGCCAAACGGCTGGAAGAGGTCTGGCTGCCCGGCACCGACTTCCCCGTCATCCTGCCGCGGGGCAGCGAAGGTCTCTACCTCTTGCAGAGGGTGAGGGATGAGGCGCACCGTTTCGCCATCACCTTCCACCGGGAACGCCGCAGCAAGGGGATGACGACGAGCAGCCTCGACGGCATACCCGGGCTCGGCGCGACGCGGCAGGCGGCGCTGCGGCGGCATTTCGGATCCGTGGCCAAGATCAAGGCGGCGAGCGCGGAGGACATCGCCGAGGTGCCCGGTATCGGGCCAGCCCTTGCTGCCACAATCGCCGGCCATCTCGGGGCCAGGTCCGCCGAGGCCGTGCCCGCGGTCAACCTGACGACCGGCGAAGTGGTGGATGGGTGAAAGGCTGGATGCCTGAGGCGGCCAGATAGCAGAATGGGTCGTGTGAGCCCGAACATTGCCGAGCCCGCCGATTCGATCGTCCCGGAGGATGAGGGATCCGGTCCCGCCGATGTGGAGATCATCGTCGTCACCGGGATGAGTGGCGCGGGCCGCTCGACAGTCGGCAATGTCTTGGAGGACATGGGCTGGTATGTCGTCGACAACCTCCCGCCGGCTCTGCTGCTGCCGCTGCTCCACCTCGCGGCCACGACGGCTGCGCGGGGCTTGCGGCCGCCACGCATCGCCGCGATCGCCGATGTCCGTGCCCGCGAGTTTTCCCAGACCCTGTCGGACGCCTTGGCCACCTTGACCGCTGAGGGCTGGCACGCCAATGTCCTGTTCTTGGAGGCCACTGACGAGGCGCTGGTGCGGCGCTTCGAAAGTGTGCGCCGTCCGCATCCGCTCCAGGGCGACGGACGGCTCCTCGACGGGATCCAAGCCGAGCGCGCTCAACTCGCGGACTTGCGCAGTAATGCCAGCGTCATCATCGACACCAGCGGTTTGAACGTCCATCAACTCTCGGCGAAAGTGACCCCCATGTTCGCCGCCGGGGAGCGGCGGGCGCGGCTTGCGGTGGTTTCCTTCGGCTTCAAATATGGCGTCCCCCTCGACGCCGATTTCGTCTTCGATATGCGCTTCCTGCCGAACCCGTTTTGGGTGCCGGAGCTGCGGGCGCTGACCGGCGTGGACGCGCCCGTCGCGGAGTTCGTGCGCGGCCAAGAGGGCGCCGAGCCCTTCGTCGACCAGGTTGTTGCCTTGCTGCAGACCGTGGGAGCAGGCTACGAGCGCGAGGGGCGGCGCTATGCCACGGTTGCGGTCGGCTGCACCGGCGGCAAGCACCGCTCGGTCGCGATTGCCGAAGAGCTCGCTCGGCGGCTGGACGGCGATCTCTTCGCGACCTTCGTCATGCACCGTGATTTGGGGCGTGAATGAGCGGCCCGCATGTTGTCGCGCTTGGCGGCGGCCACGGGCTGGCCGCCTCCCTCTCGGCGCTGCGGCATGTATCGGAGTCGATCACCGCCATCGTCACCGTCGCCGACAATGGCGGCTCGAGCGGACGGTTGCGCGAAGAGTTCGGCGTGCTCCCCCCCGGCGACCTACGGATGGCGCTTTCGGCGCTCTGCGCGGACAGCGATTGGGGCCACCAGTGGCGAGATGTGCTGCAGCATCGCTTCAGCGGTGATGGCCCCCTCGGTGGCCACGCGCTCGGCAACCTCTTGATCGTCGCCCTATGGGATCTCGACCCCGAGCCCGTGCACGGCCTGCAACTGGTCGGCCGGCTGCTAAACGCCTACGGCCGAGTCCTGCCGATGGCCGCCGTGCCCCTGGAGATCGCCGCCTCGGTCTCCCTCGATCCGGAGCAACCCGATCAGCGGACCGTCGTGACCGGTCAGCATCAAGTCGCCCGGACCTCCGGGCTGATCCACTCGGTCGCGCTGCTTCCGGAGGACCCACCCGCTCACCCGGATGCGCTGGCGGCGCTCGGTGAGTGCGACTGGATCGTCCTCGGCCCAGGCTCGTGGTTCACCAGCGTGCTCCCGCATCTCCTCGTGCCCAAGCTTCGGGAGGCCTTGCTGCATAGCCGAGCTCGCCGATTACTCACGCTGAATATGGAGATGCACACCAAGGAGACACGTGGCTTCTCCGCGGTCCGGCATATCGAATCGCTGCGCGAGCACGCGGAGGGACTTCGGCTCGACGTGGTGCTCGCCGACCCCTCGATCGTCGACGACGAGAGCGCCCTGCGTCGGGCCGTCGAAGACCTGGGCGCGAACCTGATGATCCAGCACGTTTCGACGCATCTGGCGCCCGGCATCCACGATCCGTTGCGCCTCGCGGCCGCCTATCGGGACATCTTCGGCGGCTGACGACCCTTGGCCAGCGGCCAGGGCGGCGAACCCCGGATGGGGATGGCACCATAGCCCGATGGCCATGACCGCATCGGTGAAGGACGAGCTGAGTCGGCTCGATATCGCGAAGACCTGCTGCCGCAAGGCGGAGGTTGCCTCGATGCTCCGATTCGCCGGCGGCCTGCACATCATCGGCGGGCGAATCGTTGTTGAGGCCGAACTCGACACCGCGAGCGTCGCCCGCCGCCTGCGCAAGGACATCCACGAGCTCTATGGGCATCGCAGCGAGATCGTCGTCCTAGCGGCCAGTGGATTGCGCCGGGGAAGCAGGTATGTCGTGCGCGTCGTCGAGGGTGGCGAGGTCCTGGCCCGCCAGACCGGCCTGATCGATCCCCGCGGTCGTCCCGTGCGTGGCCTGCCGGCCAAGGTCGTCGGCGGCGCGATGTGTGACGCGGTCGCCGCCTGGCGCGGAGCCTTCCTTGCCCATGGCTCGCTCACGGAACCCGGCCGCTCATCGGCCCTGGAGATCACCTGCCCGGGGCCGGAAGCCGCCCTCGCGCTGGTCGGGGCGGCCCGGCGCCTCGACATACCCGCGAAGGCACGGGATGTGCGCGGAGTGGACCGCGTCGTCATCCGCGATGGCGACGCGATCGGCGCGATGCTCACCCGGATGGGCGCGCATGAGGCGGTGCTGGTCTGGGAGGAGCGCCGGATGCGGCGCGAGGTGCGGGCCACCGCCAACCGGCTCGCGAACTTCGACGACGCCAACCTGCGCCGATCCGCGCGCGCCGCTGTCGCGGCCGGGGCTCGCGTGCAGCGCGCCCTGGAGATTCTCGGCGATGACGTGCCGGACCACCTGCGGGTCGCGGGTGACCTGCGGGTGGCGAACAAGGAGGCCTCCCTCGAAGAACTCGGCGCCCTCGCGAGCCCGCCGATGACCAAGGACGCCGTCGCCGGCCGCATCCGTCGGCTGCTGGCGATGGCGGACAAAAGGGCCGCCGATCTGGGCATTCCGGACACCGAGGCGGCGATCACCCCGGACATGCTCGACACCTGACTCCGCGCCGTCCGCCGGCTGAGACGGCGGGGCCCGAAGTGTCCGATCCGTGGGCGCCGTGTGCTTGATCACACGGGCGCAATAGGCTGGGAAGTGGTTCCGGCGCCGCAGTGTCGCGGCGCCTCCATCCCAATCGGAAGGCAAGGCTTTCGCATGACTGTTCGCGTTGGCATCAACGGCTTCGGCCGCATCGGCCGCAACTTTTTCCGCGCCGTCCTGGCGTCGGGTGCCGACATCGAGATCGTCGCCGTCAACGACTTGACGGACAACAAGACGCTCGCCACGCTCCTGAAGTACGACTCGATCCTGGGCCGCCTCGACGGCGATGTCACCTATGACGAGTCCTCCATCTCCGTCGACGGCAAGTCCTTCAAGGTCTTCGAAGACCGCGACCCCGCCAACCTCGACTGGAAGTCGGTCGGCGCCGACATCGTCATCGAGTCCACCGGCTTCTTCACCGACGCCGAGAAGGCCAAGGCCCACCTCGACGGTGGCGCCAAGAAGGTCATCATCTCCGCGCCCGCCAAGAACGAGGACGCGACCTTCGTCATGGGCGTCAACGACGGCGACTACGACCCGGAGAAGCACAACATCATCTCCAACGCCTCGTGCACCACGAACTGCCTGGCCCCGATGGCCAAGGCGCTCAACGACGGCCTCGGCATCGTGCGCGGCCTGATGACCACCGTGCACGCCTACACCGGCGACCAGAACCTTCTCGATGGACCGCACAAGGACCTGCGCCGCGCCCGCGGTGCCGCCCTGAACATCGTGCCCACCACGACCGGTGCCGCCAAGGCCGTTGCTCTCGTGCTGCCGGAACTGAAGGGCAAGCTCGACGGCTACGCCCTGCGCGTGCCGGTGCCCACGGGCTCCGCCACCGACCTCACCTTCGAGGCCTCCCGCGAGACCACGGTCGAAGAGGTCAACGCGATCGTCAAGGCGGCCGCGGAAGGCCCGCTCAAGGGTTTCCTGAAGTACTCCGAGGACCCGATCGTCTCCTCCGACATCGTCACCGACGCGGCGTCCTGCATCTTCGATGCTCCGCTGACCAAGGTCATCGGCAACCAGGTCAAGGTCGTCGGCTGGTATGACAACGAGTGGGGCTACTCCAACCGCCTCGTTGACCTGGTCAACCTGGTCGGCAAGAGCCTCTGATCCGTCATGGGTGATCTGGCCTCTTTGGGCGACCTGCGCGGCAAGCGCGTCCTCGTCCGGTCCGACCTCAACGTCCCGCTCGACGGCACGACGATCACCGACGACGGTCGGATCCGAGCCTCGATCCCCACGATCTCGGCACTGACCGAGGCGGGCGCACGCGTCATCGTGTGCGCCCACCTCGGGCGGCCCAAGGGCGCCCCGGAGGCGAAATACTCCCTGGCCCCGGTCGCCGCGCGCCTTGGTGAGTTGCTCGGGCAGGACGTCACTTTCGCCGAGGACACCGTCGGCCCGTCCGCTCACACGGCGGTCGACGCGATGTCCGATGGCGATGTCGTCCTCCTCGAGAACCTGCGCTTCAACGCGGGGGAGACGGCCAAGACCGATGAGGAGCGGGCCGAGTTCGCGGGCGCCCTCGCCGGCCTTGCCGACGCCTATGTCTCGGACGGTTTCGGTGTCGTGCACCGCAAGCAGGCTTCGGTCTATGACGTGGCGACCCTCCTACCCTCGGCGATGGGTGGTCTGGTCAAGACCGAAGTCGATGTCCTCAAGCGATTGACCGAGGACCCGCAGCGGCCGTATGTCGTGGTGCTCGGCGGCGCGAAGGTCGCCGACAAGCTCGCGGTCATCGACAACCTGGTCGGCAAGGCCGACCGCCTATTGATCGGCGGCGGCATGCTCTTCACCTTCCTCGCAGCTCAGGGCCACGAGATCGGCAAGAGCCTCTTCGACGCCGAATCGCTGGAGGCCTGCAAGGGCTACCTCGCCCGGGCCCAGGAATCCGGGGTCGAGATCGTGCTGCCCGTCGATGTCATCGTCGGCAAGGACTTCGCCGAGGACACCGAGACCGCCGTCGTCGCGGCGGATGCCATCCCGGCCGACACGATGGGCTTGGACATCGGTCCGGAGTCTGCTGCGCTGTATGCCGGCAAGCTCGCCGACGCCCGCACCGTCTTCTGGAACGGTCCGATGGGTGCCTTCGAGATGGCGCCCTTCGCCGGCGGCACCAAGGCCGTCGCCCAGGCTCTCGTCGACGCCACCGCGGCTGGCGCCCTGACCGTCGTCGGTGGTGGCGACTCCGCCGCCGCCGTGCGCCAACTCGGCTTCGCCGACGAGCAGTTCGGGCACATTTCCACCGGTGGCGGCGCCTCCCTCGAATACCTCGAAGGCAAGGCGCTGCCCGGCATCACCATCCTGGAGTCAAAATCATGAGCCGCACCCCGCTGATGGCGGGCAACTGGAAGATGAACCTCGACCACCTGCAGGGCACCCTGCTGGTGCAGAAGTTGGATTGGACCCTTCGGGACGCCAATCACGACTTCGGCGCAGTTGAGGTGGTGGTCTGCCCGCCGTTCACCGACCTGCGCACCGTCCAGACCCTGATCGATGGCGACAAGCTCGAGCTCAAGCACGGCGCACAGGACCTCTCGGTCCACGACAGCGGCGCCTACACCGGTGAGATCAGCGGCGCCTTCCTCGCCAAACTTGGCTGCACCTATGTGATCGTCGGGCACAGCGAGCGTCGCGAATACCACCACGAGAGTGACGCGGTCGTCGCGGACAAGCTCGCGGCGGCGTACCGCTACGGCTTGACCCCGATTTTCTGCGTCGGCGAGGGCCTGGAGATCCGCAAGGCGGGCACCCACGTCTCGCACGTGCTGGAGCAGATCAAGGCGGGCCTGGCCAAGCTGACCCCCGAGCAGGTGCGATCCATCGTCGTGGCCTATGAGCCCATTTGGGCCATCGGCACGGGCGAGGTCGCCACGCCCGAGGACGCCCAGGAAGTGTGCGCGGCCATACGCACCCAGCTCGCCGAGATGTACTCCGGCGACACGGCGGACGGCATACGCATCCTGTATGGCGGCTCGGTCAAGTCCGGCAATATCGCCTCGATCATGGCCGGCGAGGATGTCGACGGCGCCCTCGTCGGCGGCGCGAGCCTCGACCCGACCGAGTTCGCGGCCATCTGCCGCTACCAGAAGCACCTGACCCCCGACGCCTGACCGGCGCCCGCCCGTCTCGGTGGCCGGGGTGCGCGTGGCGCTGGCTTCCTAACCTCTGCTAGCAGAAGGTAGTCAACTGTGCACAGCTTGCAAGGTGTTGACAGTCGACTAGCTTCTGCTAGCAGAGGTTAGGCACACCCCCTCCCGCCGGCCGCGTCGGGCCAGACCCGGGAACCGGCTATGCCGTGGCGGCGCGTTGGAGAGCGGAGTGCGGCGGGGTATCCTGCCGGGGGCCCGTTGCGACTGGCCAGATTGACCAATCGAAAGGCGTGAACCGTGGATGCTGTGCGAATCGGGCTGCAGGTGCTGCTCGTCGTCACCGGCCTCTTCCTGACCCTGCTCATCTTGCTCCACAAGGGCAAGGGCGGCGGGGTGTCGGACATGTTCGGTGGCGGTTTGTCGACCTCGATGTCCTCGTCTTCGGTCGCCGAGCGCAACTTGACCCGCATCACGGTCGTCATCGCCCTCGTGTGGACGACCGCCATTCTCGGCATCGGCCTGATCGACCGCTTCAACTAAGAATTCGCCGGCTCGGCCGGACCAAGCACGTCAGAGAGGACGGAAGGGTTTCATGGCTGGAGGCAATGCGATCCGGGGCAGCCGCGTCGGCGCGGGTCCCATGGGCGAAGCGGAGCGCGGCGAGGTCGCGGCTCGGGTCTTCGTCTCGTACTTCTGCTCCAACAACCACGAAACCCGGCCGAGCTTCGCGCAGGAGCAGGGGCTCGTCATACCCGAGCTGTGGGATTGCCCGCGCTGCGGGCTGCCCGCCGGGCAGGACCAGGACAATCCGCCGACGGCGCCCAAGGTCGAGCCCTACAAGACGCATCTGGCCTATGTAAAGGAGCGGCGCTCCGACGCGGACGGCGCCCAGATCCTCGACGAGGCCCTCGACTCCTTGCGCGATCGCGGCCTGATCAAATAGCCCCTAGGTCGCCGCGCCATTCTTGCGCGCGACGTTCGGCAGCCCGCGGACCAGCGTCTCGGCATACACCTCATCGGCATCGAGCCGGCGTAGTTCGTCGGCGAGGCACTCGGCATCCCCGCGATGCGGGAGCGCGACCACCCGGTCTGGCTGCGCCGGCTGGGTCAAGGTCGCGAGATTGCCCGAGGGGCGCACAAGATCGACCGGCCCTGAGGCGCGTTCCAGGTGCACGCTGACGATCCCCGAGCCGGCCTTCGCCGAGGAGATGGACACCGGGCAGCGCAGGCTCTTGCCGAGCCAGGCGGCCAGGAGGTATGCCGAGGGCGAGTCCCCGGCCCCGACCACTGTCGCTGCGGTCACGGACTCGTAGGGCGGCTGGTCCAGCGCTGCCGCGAGTCGCCCTCGCCAGAGCGTCACCCGGGTCCATGCCAGATCGGTGTCGCCGTCGGTGTAGTTCTTTGCCAGGCGCGCCAGTTTCGCGTGCGGGCGGGCCGCCGCCGCGGTGTCGGTGATCCGGCGCTGCGCGAGTGCCCCCAGCGGATCGGTATGCGGATCGTCTGGCGAGTCTCCCGGCCACCACACAACGATGGGGGAGTCGGCGAGCAGCAGCGGCATGGCCACAGCTCGGCCCTGCTTGGCGAGCGGGCCATACATGCGCAACACCACGATCTCACTGGCTCCGGCGTCCCCGCCGACGCGGATCTGCGCATCGAGCCGCGCGGTGCCGCGGGCATTCCCGGACACCAGCGCGATCACGCGGCACGGGTGTTGCCGGCTGGCGTCATTGGCGATATCGATCGCCGAGTCCACGCGATCCTCGTCAACGGGTATGACGAGGGTCAGGACCCGCCCGAGGGCCATCGCGCCCACATCATCACGCAGCGAGACGAGCCGCTTGCTGACCGTGACGGTATTGGTGCTCGGCAGGTCGACGATCACCGGGGTCCCCGTTCAGTTTCGGAGCGAGTGGTTGTCACGGCATCCTCCAGACGCGGCCGTCGCGGGTCATCAACTGATCGGCCGAGGCTGGCCCCCAGGTGCCCGCTTCATATTGATCCAGCGATGCCTTGTCCTTGGCCCAGGCTTTCTCGATCGGATCGAGGATGCGCCACGACAGCTCGACTTCCTCATGCCGCGGGAAAAGGGGCGGCTCGCCGAGGAGCACATCGAGGATCAGGCGTTCGTAGGCCTCGGGTGAGGACTCGGTGAAGGCCCGGCCATAGCCAAAGTCCATCGTCACATCGCGCACTTCCATTTGCGCCCCAGGCACTTTCGCGCCGAAGCGCATCGTGACCCCTTCGTCGGGCTGCACGCGGATGACGATCGCATTGCGGCCCAACTCCTCGGTGGCTGTGTCCTCAAAGGGCAGGTGTGGTGCGGCCTTGAAGACGACCGCGATCTCCGTGACGCGCTTGCCGAGGCGCTTGCCAGTTCGCAGATAGAAGGGCACGCCGGCCCAGCGGCGGGTGTCGATATCGAGACGGATTGCGGCATAGGTCTCGGTGCGCGAATCGGCGGCGACGCCCTCCTCCTGCAGGTAGCCGACCACCTGCTCGCTGCCCTGCCAGCCCGCGGCATACTGCCCGCGCGCGGTGCTGCCCGCGATATCGGTCGGCACCCGCACGGCCGAGAGCACCTTCTCCTTCTCGGCCCGCAACTGATCGGCCGCGAATGACGCGGGCTCCTCCATTGCCGTCAGGGCGAGGAGTTGGAGCAGGTGATTTTGGATGACATCGCGCGCCGCGCCGATGCCGTCGTAATAGCCCGCGCGGCCCCCGATCCCGATGTCCTCGGCCATGGTGATCTGCACGTGGTCGACATAGTGGCTGTTCCAGACCGGCTCGAAGAGTTGGTTCGCAAAGCGCAGCGCGAGCAGATTCTGGACGGTTTCCTTGCCCAGATAGTGGTCGATCCGGAAGATCGAGTCGGCGGGGAAGACGCCCTCGACGATGGCATTCAGTTCGCGAGCCGACGCCAGGTCATGGCCAAACGGCTTCTCGATCACGACGCGCCGCCAGGCATCCTTGTGGGGGGTCGAGAGTCCGGCGCGCTCGAGCTGCTGGCATACGGTCGCAAAGGACCCTGGCGGAATCGAGAGGTAGAAGCCGTGATTCCCCCCGGTACCGCGCTCTTCATCCAGCGCGGCGAGCGTGCGGGCGAGTTCGTCGAAGGCCGCCTCGTCGTCAAAGCTGCCCTGAACGAAGCGCAATCCCTCGCACAAGGCCCGCCAAACTTCCTCCTTGAAGGGCGTGCGGGCATGCTGCTTGACCGCGTCGTGAACAATTTTTCCGAACTCTTGGTCGTCCCAATCGCGCCGGGCAAAACCGACGAGTGAGAAGCCAGGCGGCAACATCCCGCGATTGCTCAGGTCGTAGATCGCCGGCATGAGCTTCTTGCGGGCCAGGTCGCCGGTCACGCCGAAAAGCACCAGGCCGCAGGGCCCTGCCACTCGAGGTAGGCGCCGGTCGCGAGGATCGCGAAGCGGATTGCGGTCAGCCGTTACGCGCGCGGGAGACATGCTTCCCTTCCCGGGTATGTCGTGGGGAGACGAAGAGGGCGGGCCCGGTCTGACCGGTGCCCGCCCTCTGCGTCACTTCGCCGCGTCGAGTGCGGCTTGGAGGTCGCCGAGCAGGTCCGCCCATGAGGCTTCGAACTTCTCGACGCCTTCTTCTTCGAGCAGGTCGGTGACCTCGGTGTAGGAAATGCCCTGCGCGGCAATGTCATCGAGCACTGCGGCGGCGTCCGCGTAGGTGCCGGTGACGGCATCCCCGCGGATGTCTCCGTGGTCGATGACCGCCTGCAGAGTCTTCTCCGGCATGGTGTTGACGGTGTTGTCCGCGACCAGGTCGGTGACATACATCGTGTCGGAATAGTCCGGATTCTTCACGCCCGTGGACGCCCACAGCGGACGTTGCTTGTTGGCGCCTTCGGCGGCCAGCGACTCCCAGCGCGCGGTCAAGAAGACCTCTTCGTAGGCCTGGTAGGCGAGTCGCGCGTTGGCGACGGCGGCCTTGCCCTTGAGCGCGGTGGCCTCATCGGTGCCGATGGCGTCGAGCCGCTTGTCGATCTCGGTGTCAACGCGGGAAACGAAGAAGGAAGCGACCGACCAGATCGTCGACAGATCCTTGCCGGCTTCGCGCGCCTGCTCCAGGCCCTCGAGGTAGGCATTCATCACCGCGCGGTATCGCTCAAGACTGAAGATCAAGGTGACATTGACACTGATGCCCTCGGCAATGACAGCCGTGATGGCGGGCAAGCCAGCGATTGTCGCGGGGATCTTGATCATCACGTTCTCGCGGTCGACCGCGGCATAGAGCGCCTTGGCCTGATCGATGGTTTCGGCCTCCTGGTGGGCCAGGCGGGGGTCAACCTCGATCGACACCCGGCCGTCCTTGCCGCCGGTGGCGTCATAGATCGGGCGGAAGACATCACACGCATCCCGGACGTCTTGCGTCGTGATGGCGAAGACGGCGTCGTCGACCGAGGTGCCGGCCTGGGCGAGTTCGGCGACCTGGGCGGCATACGAGTCCCCATTGCTCAGCGCCGCCTGGAAGATCGAGGGATTCGTCGTGACGCCGACGACCCCGCTGTTCTCCATGACATCCTTGAGATTGCCCGACGTGAGGCGGGCCCGGGAGAGGTCGTCGAGCCAGACGGAGACGCCGCTGTTGGCGAGCGCCTGCAGGTTGTTGTTGTCAGTCATGTCGCTCCTTCTGAGAAAGATCTAGGACTTGGCGGCGTCGACATCGGTGTCGGCGGAACTCGGCGCGGGGGTGCGCGGACCGGCATTCGCTGCCGCAGCCTTCACGCTGCGCTTGGCGGCGGCCACGACCTTCTCGGGCGTGAAACCGAACTCGCGGAAGAGCGTCGCCGCATCGGCGGAGGCACCGAAGTGATCGATGCCGACGATCTCGCCCGCGTCGCCGACCAGGTCGCGCCAGCCCATCGGCACCCCGGCCTCGACAGAGACGCGCGCACGAACGCCGGCGGGCAGGATCTTCTCCTGATAGGCCTTGCCCTGACGTTCGAACCACTCGCGACACGGCATCGAGACGACGCGCGTCGCGATCTTGGCCTTCTCCAGCGTCTCGGCCGCCGACATGGCCAGGCCGACTTCAGAGCCGGTGGCAATCAGGATGACTTCCGGGCTCCCCGACGACGCCTCGCGCAGGATGTAGGCGCCCTTGCTGACATTGGCGACCTTCCCGGCCACCTTGGGGTCCTGGGTCGGCAAGGCCTGGCGTGACAGGCACAAACCTGCCGGTCGGTCGTTCTGCAGGATCGCGACCCACGCGGCGGCGGTTTCGTTGGCGTCGGCAGGGCGGATCACGTCGAAGCCGGGGATTGCCCGCAGGGCGGCCAGGTGCTCGATCGGCTGGTGCGTCGGGCCGTCCTCGCCGAGGCCGATGGAGTCGTGGGTCCAGACGAAGGTGACCCCGATCTCCTGGATGGCCGCGAGCCGCACCGCCCCGCGCATGTAGTCGGAGAAGACGAGGAAGGTGCCGCCATACGGCCGGGTCAGCCCGGAGAGGGCGATGCCATTGAGAATCAGCCCCATCCCGAACTCGCGGATGCCGAAGTGGAGGGTGCGGCCATACGGGCCCCCGCTCCATTCGCGGGTCTGCTTGGCGGTGGGTATGAAGGAGGGTTGGCCCTCCATCGTGGTGTTGTTGGACTCGGCGAGGTCGGCCGAGCCACCCCACAGCTCGGGCAGGACGCTCGCGAGCGCGCCGAGAATCTTGCCGGACGCAGCGCGGGTGGCCAGCCCCTTGGGGTCGGCAGCGAAGGTGGGCACGGCCTTGGCCAGGCCGGCCGGCAACTCGCGGGCGACGAGCCGGTCGAGCAGGGCCGCGCCCTCGGCGTTGGCCTTGCGCCAGGCCTTGTAGCCGGGCTCCCACTCCTTGTGAGCAGCCTTCCCGCGCGCCTTGACCTTGCGGACGTGCGTGATGACCTCGCGGGAAACCTCGAAGGTCTTCTTCGGGTCAAAGCCCAGCAGTTCCTTCAGGCCGGCGATCTCGGCGTCGCCGAGGGCCGAGCCGTGCGACTTGCCGGTGTCCTGCTTGGTCGGCGACGGCCAGGCGATGATGGTGCGCAGGACAATCATTGTCGGCTTGCTGGCGCTGCGGCTCTTTTCGCAGGCCGCCAGGAGGGCGTCGACATCCTCGACATAGGTCGCGCCATCACCATCGCGGCGCCAGTCGATCGTCTCGACATTCCAGCCATACGCTTCGTAGCGCTTGCCCACATCCTCGGAGAACGAGATCTCGGTCTTGTCCTCGATCGAGATGGTGTTCTGGTCGTAGATGACCGTCAGATTGCCGAGTTCCTGGTGGCCAGCGAGCGCGCTGGCCTCGTGGGTGACGCCTTCCATGATGTCGCCATCGGAGGCGACGACCCAGACGTGGTGGTCGAAGGGGCTGGTGCCCTTTCTGGCGTCCGGGTCCAGCAGGCCGCGGACGCGGCGCTGCGCGAACGCCATACCGACGGCCGTCGCCAGACCCGAGCCGAGCGGACCGGTCGTCACCTCGACGCCGGTGGTGTGGTGGACCTCCGGGTGACCCGGGGTCAGCGAACCCCAGGTCCGCAGCGCCTTGAGGTCATCGAGTTCCAGGCCGTAGCCGGAGAAGTACAGCTGGATATATTGCGTCAGGGACGAGTGGCCGCACGAGAGGACGAAGCGGTCGCGGCCCAGCCACTGCGGGTCGGACGGGTCGTGGCGCATGACGTTTTGGTAGAGCAGATACGCGACCGGCGCGAGGCTCATCGCCGTGCCGGGGTGGCCATTGCCGACCTTCTGCACGGCGTCCGCTGCCAACACGCGCACGGTGTCAACGGCCCGCACGTCCAGATCGCTCCACCCCGCCTTCTTCGCCTTCGGCGCGGGAACCGCCCGGCTGGTGGCCTTCGCGGCGCGCTTGCGGGTGGGCTTGGTGGACACAGCGGTCACAGAGTCGTCCTTCCTGGACGTCGGAGGTGCGGCACGTCCCTCCCAGCCTAGTGCCGGGTGTGAGCCACGTCGCAGCAAGACCGGTGGGTAGACTGCAGGCATCAATCTTGGTCGCTCTCGCGGCCATCCCACCTTCCGGATCGAGGCGACGGCCCCCCGTGACCACGCTGCATACGCCCGCGGCCGTGCCGGCCCGGCCCGCGTGGCGCCGCAGTCTCGCGGCCTATGTCGCGCTCACCAAGCCGCGGATCATCGAACTGCTACTCGTCACCACCGTCCCGACGATGTTCCTCGCGCAGCGCGGCGTCCCCTCGCTGTGGCTGGTGGTCGCGACGCTTGTCGGCGGCACATTGTCAGCGGGCTCGGCCAACGCCTTCAATATGGTCTACGACCGCGATATCGACGCCCACATGGGGCGCACCGCCAATCGGCCGCTGGTCACGGGAGCGGTGACACCGCGGGCCGCCCTGATCTTTGCCTCCGCGCTGGCGGTCATCTCGACCGTGTGGTTCGCCGTGGTCGTCAATGTGCTCTCGGCGGCGCTGTCGCTCGGGGCGATCACCCTGTATGCCGTGGGCTACACGATGATCCTCAAGCGCCGCACCTCCCAAAACATCGTGTGGGGCGGCGCTGCCGGCTGTATGCCGGTGCTGATCGGCTGGTCGGCCGTCACCAATTCGGTGAGCTGGGCCGCGGTGGTCCTCTTCCTGGTGATCTTCTTCTGGACGCCTCCGCACTATTGGCCGCTGTCCATGCGTTTCAAGGACGACTACGCCCAGGCCGGGGTCCCGATGCTGCCCGTGGTCGAGACCAATGTGACGGTCGGACGTCAGATCGTCATCTACTCCTGGGTGATGGTGGCG
Source organism: Nostocoides veronense (assembly GCF_039531185.1). Taxonomy (NCBI): domain Bacteria; kingdom Bacillati; phylum Actinomycetota; class Actinomycetes; order Micrococcales; family Intrasporangiaceae; genus Nostocoides; species Nostocoides veronense. Next base: position 17,334 of record NZ_BAAAPO010000056.1, on the reverse strand, counting down.
ACCTCGCTCGTGCTGATCCCGATCGCCCCCATGGGTTGGCTGTATGCCGCCACGGCCACCCTGTCCGGCGGGCTCTTCCTCGCCGAGGCGCACCGGCTGCTGCGCTCCGCCAAGGCGGGGGAGTCGATGGCCCAGATGAAACCGATGCGGCTCTTCCACTACTCCATCACCTATGTGACGGTTCTCTTCCTCGCCGTCGCCATCGACCCGCTGGTCTATCTCGCGATCCGTTGACGCCTGCGTCTGGACCGTCGGGGTTTCAGGCGCCGATCTGCGCGAGCCGCGCGCGGACGATATCGCGGATAACGTCGTCCGGCAGCGGCTGGTCGACCTGGAAGCGGATGGTGCCCTTGCTGAGCGAGAACCCGGGCAGGCGGTCGGCGACGCGCTCAACGATCTCGCCGGAGAACGGGAACAGGCTCAGGTGGGTTTTGGTGGCGATGACGCTGATCAGCGGCTTACCGGCGACCTTCAGGGCCGGCATACCGTAGCTCTTGCCCTCCTGCGTCTCGGGGGCTTCCTCCGCGACGATGGCCAGCACCCGGCGCAGCGCCGCGGCGCGGTCCGCATCCAAGCCGTCGAGGTATGCCGTGACCTCGCCTATCAACTCGGCTCCGCCTGGCCGCGCAGGTGCTTGAGCCCGTTGACCAGGGCGATCACCAGCAGACTGGCCAGCAGCATATGCATCAGCACGAGCGCCTCGGGGAGCTTGGTGAAGTACTGCGTGTACCCGACAACTCCCTGAGCCAGGGTGACGAACAAAACGCCGCGCCAGGCGTTCTTCACCAACTCGGTGCGACCGACGAGGTGGGTGGCGACGACCATGGCGATCACCAGCCCGACGAAGAGCATCACGCTGTCGGCATGCAGCCACGATGCCGAGCGTGGGTCGAACGAGAGGCGCGCGGGCTGGTCCGCGTCGCCTGAGTGGGGACCAGAACCGGTCACGATCGTGCCGAGGACGAGCACCACCCCGGCGAGTGCGGTTGTCGCCCAGGCCACCTGGCGCACGATGCCCGGGACGACCAGGTGGCGGGGGCCGGGCGGCATACGCCCCTCCACATAAGCTGCGGTGGCGGCGGCGATCAGCCCCATGGAGACGAGGAAGTGCGCGGCGACGGTGGCCGGGTTCAATCCGGTGCGCACCGTGATGCCGCCCAGGATTGCCTGCACGGCAACGCCGGCGAGCACGAGGACCGCCGGGACCAGGAGCGCGCGGCGGCGGTCGGTCCACCGCCAGATCGCGATGACGGCGGCAAGGGCGACGAAGCCAACGAGGCCGGTGAGGGTCCGGTTGCCAAACTCGATGTACTTGTGGAAGCCCTCGGCCTGCTCGCGCACCGGCACATAGGACCCGGGAGTGCACTGAGGCCAGGTCGGGCAGCCCAGCCCGGATCCGGTCAGGCGGACCAGCCCGCCGGTGACGACGATGAGCACCTCGACGACGACATTGGCCAGCAGGATGCGGTGCAGCCAGGGGCTCGGGGCCGGCCCCGGCGGGCGGATCATCTGCGGGGGTGCCTGGTCCAGCGTCGTCACCGCTCCAGGCTAAGCCCCGTGGAATCGACCCTTGCACGGCGGCCTCGGCGTGGCGAGCCCTGCCTCGCGGCGACCGCACGGGCAGGCCCGCCTCACTAGGGTGATGCAATGACCATCGTCGACCCCACGACCACCACCGCCTGGGCCCGCCTGACCGAGTTGAAGGCGGCATACACCCCCGATCTGCGCGGAGCGTTCGCGACCGATCCGGACCGGGCGCAGCGTTATACGCGCACCTGCGCGGACCTGCATGTCGATCTGTCCAAGAACCTCATCGATGACGAGATCCTCGGGGCGCTCTTGGATCTCGCCGAACAGGTGGGCCTGGCCGCGCGCCGCAACGCGATGTATGCGGGGGAGCGCATCAATGTGACCGAGAACCGGTCGGTGCTGCATACCGCCCTGCGCCGGCCGGCTGGCGACTCCCTCGTCGTCGACGGCACGGATGTGGTTTCCGAGGTTCATGACGTCCTGGCGAAGATCTACGCCTTCTCCGACAAGGTCCGCTCGGGTGAGTGGGTTGGCGTGACGGGCAAGCGCATCGAAACGGTGGTCAATATCGGCATCGGTGGCTCGGACCTCGGGCCGGTCATGGTTTATGAAGCTCTAAAGCCCTATGTCCAGGCCGGGCTGAGCTGCCGCTTCATCTCCAATATCGACCCGACCGACTTGGCGGAGAAGGTCGGCGATCTCGACCCCGAGACGACGCTCTTCATCATCGCCTCCAAGACGTTCACGACGCTGGAGACCCTGACCAACGCTCGGATGGCGCGGGATTGGCTGTGGCGCAAGCTCATTGAGCAGGGCGCGATCGAGGACTCGGATGAGGCCCGCACCGGGGCCGTGGCCAAGCACTTCGTCGCCGTCTCCACCGCTCTCGACAAGGTCGAAGCCTTCGGCATCGACCCGGCTAATGCCTTCGGCTTCTGGGACTGGGTCGGTGGGCGCTATTCCGTGGACTCCGCCGTCGGCACGGTGCTCGCGGTGGCGATCGGCAAGGACCATTTCGCCGACTTCCTCGGTGGCTTCCACGCGGTCGACAACCACTTCGCCGAGGAGCCTTTCGAGAGCAATGTCCCGGCGCTCATGGGGCTGTTGAATGTGTGGTACGTCAACTTCTTCAAGGCCACGAGTCATGCGGTGCTGCCGTATGCGCAGTACCTCCACCGGTTCGCGGCCTACCTCCAGCAGTTGACGATGGAGTCCAATGGCAAGGGCGTGCGCGCCGACGGCGCGCCGGTGACCACCGAGACCGGCGAGGTCTTCTGGGGGGAGCCGGGCACCAACGGGCAGCACGCGTTCTATCAATTGATCCACCAGGGCACGCAGTTGATCCCGTGCGACTTCATCGCGATGGCCAACACTGCACACCCGATCAAGGACGGCGATGCCGACGTCCACGAACTCTTCCTCGCCAACTTCTTCGCCCAGACCAAGGCGCTCGCCTTCGGCAAGACGGCCGATGAGGTGCGCGCGGAAGGTGTTGCGGAAGAACTGGTTTCGGCCAAGGTCTTCTCCGGCAACCGCCCGACGACCTCGATCATGGCGCCACTGCTGACGCCATCTGTGGTTGGTCAGTTGATCGCGCTCTACGAGCACATCACCTTCACCCAAGGCGTCGTGTGGGGCATCGACTCCTTCGACCAATGGGGCGTCGAACTCGGAAAACAACTCGCTATGCAGATCGCCCCCGCGATTTCGCAGGACGACGAGGCGCTGGCCGCCCAGGACCCCTCCACTCGTGGGCTGATCGAGTACTACCGCTCGCAGCGCCACTAATCCGCACACTTAAGGACGACGGCCGGCGGTGAACTCACCGCCGATCGTCGTGCTTCGCGCTGAGGGGTCAGCGCGAGGTGCGTCGAGGGCCGCCGCGGCTGCCCGCGGAGAAGGCCGCCGCGCCACCACCCGAGCGGCCGGTGGACGCTGCACCGCGGGCCGCGGGCCGCTGCCGGCGCTGACCGGGATTCGTTGCCCGCGAACGGCTCTCGCCTGACCCCGACTCACGGCGCGCTCCGCCGCCCGAGGACGTATGCGGATGGGTCGTCTTTCCACGCCCCGATCCGCGGGTGCCCGAGGACTTGCGCGAACCGCGCCCAGGCTGCGCCGGCGCGGCCTCGGGGACGACATACGCCCCGGGGAAGGACCGGGCGCCCGGCGCGAGATCGGTGAGCAGCGGATGGTCGGCGTGGACGCGCGTGGTGGTCGGGTTGATGCCGGCCTTGCGCGTCAGGTCTCGGACCTCGCGCACCTGCTGGTCCAGCATCATCGTCACGACAGTGCCGGAGTTCCCGGCCCGCGCCGTGCGCCCTGAGCGGTGCAGATACGCCTTGTGCTCAACCGGCGGGTCGGCGTGAATGACCAGCGCGACGTCATCGACGTGGATGCCGCGCGCGGCGATATCGGTCGCCACCAGCGTGCCGGCCGCGCCGCTGTGGAAGGCGTCCATCGTCCGGGTGCGGGCGTTCTGCGAGAGATTGCCGTGCAGTTCGACGGACGGCACACCGGCCGCGTTGAGCTGTCGCGCGAGCTTCTTGGCGCGGTGCTTGGTGCGGGTGAAGACGATCGTGCGGCCCGGTGCAGCGGCCAGGTCCACGAGGACCGGCAGGTGCGCCTCTTCGCGGACATGCAGGACGTGGTGGGACATCTCGGCCACCGGGCTCTGCGCCGAATCCGCCTCGTGCGTCACGGGTTTCACGAGGTAGGTCCGGGCGAGGACACCGATGCCGGCGTCGAGCGTCGCGGAGAAAAGCATCCGCTGTCCACCGCGCGGGGTGCGATCGAGCAACCTGCGGACGGCGGGCAGGAAGCCGAGGTCGGCCATGTGGTCGGCCTCGTCCAGAACCGTGACCTCGATGGCGCTGAGGTCGGCGTGGCCCTGACCGATGAGGTCCTCCAGTCGGCCCGGACAGGCGATAACGATGTCGACGCCGGCGCGCAGCGCCGACACCTGCGGGCCTTGGCCAACACCGCCGAAGACGGTGCGGGAGGTGAGGCCAGTCGCCGCCGCGAGCGGGGCGAGTGACTCCTCGATCTGTGCGACGAGCTCACGCGTCGGGGCAAGGATCAGGGCGCGGGGGCGCTTCGGCATACGACGTCCACGGCCGGCGAGGCGCGCGACGAGCGGGAGGAGGAAGGCGTAGGTCTTGCCGGAGCCTGTGCGGCCACGTCCAAGGACGTCCCGGCCGGCGAGCGAGTCGGGCAGGGTCGCTGCCTGGATCGGAGTGGGGGCGGTGATGCCGCGCTCGGCGAGCACGGTCACGAGGGTTGCGGGGACGCCGAGCGTGCGAAAAGTCGTGTCGGAAGACACTGAATAGCTCCAAGTGAATCGAATGAAGTCGTTCTGCCCGGCGCGGACGACATGGGCCGCAGCAGCGATGGCGATCGACGAAGCGAAGCGGCCCGCGGCAGAACTGGTCGGGCCGATGGGTCCAGTCTACCGGCAGTCTCAGCGCACTCGGACCCGAATGCTGTGCAGCCCGCTCGCGCCATCGGGCGCGGGTTCGGCGATCGTCGTCGTCTGGATCGCTCCCGTCCCGTCCGTCGCGCGTGCCGTGATGACGTGTTGGCCGCTCGCGGAAGGAGTCCAGGTCGCGCGCCACTGGCGCCAGTAGTGCCCACCGACGTCCGGGCCGAGGTCCGCCGCGATCCACGCGCCGTCGTCGACACGCACCTCGACGCCCGAAATCCCTTGGCGCGCTTGGGACCACGCCACTCCGGCGATGGCGAGTTCGCTTCCGGCGGGGACGCTCGCTCCGTCGCGAGGCACATCGATTCTCGACTGCGTTTTCACCTCGGCCTGTTCCGCCCAACCCCGCGTCGACCAGTACGCCTGGTCCTTGGCGTAGGTGGTGGCGGTCAGGTGCGTAAGCCATTTCGTTGCGCCGACATAGCCGTACAGTCCGGGCGTGATCATCCGCACGGGGAAGCCGTGCGTCGGCGTCAACGGCTTGCCGTCCATCGCGATGGCGAGCAGGGCGCCACGATCGTCCTGAAGGGCGGCGACGGGGGTGGAGATCGTCATACCATCGTGCGAGGTGCTGAGAATCTGATCGGCCGTGTCGCGAACTCCGGCGCGGGCCAAGACATCTCGCGTGCGCACCCCAAGCCAACGGGTCGATCCGATGTAGTCCCCGCCCACGGGATTGCTCACGCAATTGAGGGTGATGTCGGCCTCGATCATCGGCATCCGCAGCAGTTCGTCGAAGGTCACCTCGTAGGGGTGATCGACATCGCCGTCAATGCGCAGCCGCCAGGCGGAAACGTCGATGCGCGGGATGATCACGGCGGTGTCGATGCGATAGAAGTCCGCCACCGGGGTGCGCAGCGGCGTCAGGCCGGGCGTGCTTGCGCCGAGGCCAGCCGGCAACGCGGGCAGCGGTGCCGAGGGAGCAGGCAGCGTCAAGCTCTGACCGGTCGCGCCGATGGGCGCGCCCAGCCGAGTGCCGAGGTATGCCGCCCCCGCCCCTGCACCCGTCAAGAGGCCCGCCGCTACGACCGTGCGCCGATCGGCGCTGCCCGCGTATGCCGCCCGCTCCCTTCCCGCTGGGTTGCTCCCGTCCGTCGGCACGAACCGCAGCCCCACGATGCCGACCAGCGCCGCCACGCTGCTGGGCAAGACCGCGAGTTGACCGCCGGACGGACGAGTGGCCGCGGCGAGCGCAGCGATCCCGGCAAGGCCAGCGAGCAACCAGGCGCCAGAACGGTTGCGGGACTGCAGGATTCCCGCCAGCGCGCCCAAGCAAAGCACGACCACCAGGACGCCCACGATCAGCACCGGCTTATCCGCCGTGCCCAGCGTCGAGGTGGCCCAGTCCTTGAGCCACAGCGGGGTGAGGTCGATCGCCGCGCTGCCCACGGCGATAGCCGGCGAGGTGGACGGCCCGACGACTCCCGCCACGAGGTGACCCGCACCGAGCCCGCAGCTGGTGGCTGCCAGACCCACGAGGGCGGCATACCTGCGCTGCGGGGAGGTCATGCCAAAAGGCTAGGCCTCGCGCCCGGCGATCGGTCGCGCCCAGGTCTTACGGTCTGCTTACGTCAGTCCGACCAGCGGAAGATCCGGGTGGCGAGCATGGCGCTGATGCCACCCCAAATGGCCAGCACCAGCCAACTGGTCACGGGCCAGGCGCCCTCAACGAAGGCGTCCCGCAGCCCGTCGCCCAAAGCACCCGAGGGCAGCAGCCGTGCCACGCCGACGGCCGCGCTCGGCAGGGTGCTCGTGGGCAGCAAGAGGCCAAGTCCGAGGAAGATGACCCACAGCAAATTGGCTACGGCGAGAACGGCTTCCGCGCGCAGCCGTCCAGCGACCAGCATCGCGAGCGCAACGAAACAACCGGCACCGAGGACAATCGTGATGAGCGCCGGGAGCAGGCCCGCGACCTCGGGGCGCCAGCCGAGCGCCATACCCAGAATCGAGAGCGCAAGCAGGTGGAAAGCGAGCACGAAGCCGGTCGCCATCGTCTTGCCCCCGAGCAGCCCATCGCGACCCAGGGGGGTCGTGCCGAGCAGCCGCAGCACGCCATTGCGGCGGTCGAAGGCGGTGGCGATCGCTTGGCTGGTGAAGGCCGTCGAGACGACCGCGAGGGCGAGCACGCCGGGGACGATGACATCGATCCGCCGGGCGCCCAGGTCGGGCACCGACGCGAACTTCAGGCCGATCATCGCCATCGCCGGGAGGATGAAGGCGACCAGGAGTTGCTCGCCATTGCGCAGCATCGTGCGCGCCTCGAAGCTCGCCTGCCGGCGGATGCGTATGCCGCGCGCCGCAGCCCGCTGTCCCGTCGCGGTGGTCATCGCTCGCCCCGTCCGGTGAGTGAGAAGTACACGTCTTCAAGGCTTTTCGCGCCCGCGACCTCCGCCCGCGGGCCGCTGGTGCGCACCCGGCCGCGGTCCATGATGACGATATCGTCAGCGACCCGGTCCGCCTCCTCGAAGGAGTGCGTCGCCAAGACCACTGCGGCGCCGCCGGCGGCCTGCTCGCGGACGATCTCCCAGACGTCCAGGCGAGTATGCGGATCCATCCCCGCCGTCGGTTCGTCGAGGAAGAGCACATCCGGGCGCCCGATGAGGGCGGTGGCGAGGGCGACCCGCTGCCGCTGGCCACCGGAAAGTCGGCGCACGATCGTGCGGGCGAAGTCATCAATGCCCAAGCGCGCGCTGAGGGCCGACGGGTCGGCGGGATCGGCATACATCGACGCCAGGTGGGCAAGCAGCGCCGGGGGAGTGGACATCGAGGGCAGCCCGCCGTCTTGCAGCATCAGGCCGACGCGGGCTCGATGCTCGGCGGAGGCGCCCCACGGGTCTTCCCCAAGCACTTGCGCCAGCCCAGAATCGGGGCGTTGCAGACCTTGCAGGCATTCGATGGTCGTCGATTTGCCGGCGCCATTCGGCCCGAGAACGGCGGTGACCCGGCCGGCCTCCGCGCACCAGTTCGCGCCGTCGAGCGCCCGGGTGGCACCGAAGGACTTGACCAGATCTCGGACCTCGACTGCGGACACCAGAGCAGTCTAAGGAGCCCAGACCAGCCGGCCGCCCAGCGACTGGGACCCGTGGGGAGGCTCAGGCGCCCCGGTGCGGGTTGAGATACGCGAGGGCGGCCAACACCCGGCGGTTCCACGACGGCTCGTCGGGAATGTCCAGGTCGCGCAGGATGGCCGCCACGTGCACCTCAGCGGTGCGCACCGACATGCCCAGCGCGTCGGAGATGGCCTGGTTCGATCGCCCCTCGGCCACCAGGGACAAGACTTCCACTTGCCGCGCTGTCAGCCGATCGAGCACCGAGGCCGGTGGGGTGATCCGCGCGATAACGTCCTCGTCGATGACGATTCCGCCAGCCGCGATCGTGTGGAGGGCGTCGGTGAGCCGTTCGACGTTGCCGACCCGGTCCTTCAGCAGATAGCCCACCGCCGACGGCACGTGGCCGGTCAACCGGCGCACCCACGCTGGCTCGGCGTAGGTCGACAAGACCAGGACCCCGATGCCCGGGAAGCGTTGCCGCAGAGCCAAGGCTGTGCCGATGCCTTCGTCGCTGAAGGACGGTGGCATGCGGACGTCGAGGATGACGACATCGGGCCTGGTCAGAGCGGCCTCTCGCAGCAAAGCCGCGCCGCCGCCGACGCTCGCGAGCACGTGGATGCCGGCATGGGTCAGCAGCGCTGCCAGTCCCTGGCGGGCGACGAGTGGGTAACCGGGGGCGACGCGCCGCATAGGGCCCGGCGTCGCGGCGTTACGCCAGCACATCGCCCGCGTTCCCGGGAGAGGCACAGCCGGACTGGATACGGTCGAGGCATGCGCAGACTCATGCCGATGCTCGCGGGCGCGGCCCTGGTGGCCGGCTGTTCAGGGCCCGGCCCTGCGCCGACAAGGGCGACGGAGGCCCCATCCGAGAGCACCCCCACCTCGGCCACCGCGTCCAGCGACGTCGCACCCTTCACCGTGACGGAGGTGGCGTCATATGACGAACCCTGGGCGATGACCTTCCTGCCCGGCACGGAGTATGCCGCGATCACCCAACGCGGCGGCCAACTGCTGGTCCGCGACATGAGCAGTGGCGAGGTGCTCACCGTGGATGGGGCGCCGGAGGTCAAGGCTGAAGGCCAGGGCGGGCTCGGCGACATCATCGCGGCCCCAGACTTCGACCAAAGCGGTCATATCTATCTGTCGTGGGTCGAGCCCGGCGATGGCACGAGCGCGGGTGCGGTCGTCGGACGTGGCGGTCTCGTCATCGAGGACGGCGCTGCGCGACTCGAGAACCTCACCGTGATCTGGCGGCAGGAGCCGAAAGTCGAGGGTGCCGGGCATTTCGCACACCGGCTCGCCGTGAGTCCGGACGGGAAGTACCTCTTCGTCACCTCCGGCGAGCGCCAGAAGTTCGACCCCGCCCAGGACCTGGGAACCAATCTCGGCAAGATCCTGCGCCTGACCCTGGATGGGACACCCGTCGCCGCCAATCCCTTTGCGGCGCAAGGCTATCCGGCCGAGGAAGTATGGACGCTCGGTCACCGCAATCCGCTCGGCATCGCCTTCGCCCCCGACGGCACGCTGTGGAGCACCGAGATGGGACCCAAAGGCGGCGATGAGCTGAACGTCATCACCGAAGGCGCCAACTACGGCTGGCCGAAAGTCTCCAATGGCTCGCACTACAGCGGTGAGGAGATACCCGACCACGCCGCCGGCGACGGCTTCGAGGCGCCGAAGGTCTGGTGGAATCCCTCGATCTCGCCGAGCAGCCTGATGATCTACACCGGGGAGGTCTTCCCGCAGTGGCGCGGCGATGCTTTCATCGGCGCGCTTTCTGGCCAGTCACTGCTTCGGGTAGACCTCGACGGCACCACCGCCACCAAGGCCGAGGTCTGGTCTGCGGGCGCCCTAGGCACGCGGATCCGCGAAGTCGAGCAGGGCCCAGACGGCCGCATCTGGGTCCTGCAGGACGGGTCCGAGGGCAAGTTGCTGCGCCTCGATCCCGCCTAGCCCTCCGAGTCGCAGGCCGACTTAGGTTGACCTAACTTCGACACGCTTGACGCAATTACCTAACATGGATGTGTGATTAATGCGCGAGCAACCGAGGCGACGGCCGATGCCGTGCCCGAGTCGGGCACGCGCGAGCGGGTACTGCGGGCGATCAGCCAGCAGGGTCCGATCACGGCGGCGGTTCTCGCCGAGCGGCTCGGCCTGTCCGACACCGCCATTCGCCGGCATGTCGACAATCTCGCCGACGCGGGGCTGATCGAGCCCCACGAGGCCACTACACCCCGACGCCGCGGAAGGCCCGCCAAGGCGTATGTCGTCTCCGACGCCGGCCATCGCTCGCTCACCTCGGACTACGACCACCTCGCCGGCCAGGCGCTGCGCTATCTCGCGGAGACCGTCGGCCCGCACGCGGTTGAGGACTTCGCCCGGCGACGGATTGCCGACTGGGAGAGCCGGTATGCCGCGCAGCTGCCTCGCCAGGCAGGCACGGCCGAGCGCGCAGAGCAGCTCGTCGGCGCGCTCAGCCGCGACGGCTTCGACGCCAGCCTGCGCAGGGTGGGCGACCAGGCGACACCGGCGGCTCTTCGCGGCATACAACTGTGCCAAGGGCATTGCCCGGTGCAGGATGTGGCGGCGCAGTTCCCTCAGCTGTGCGAAGCCGAGACCGAAGCTTTCTCCCGCCTGCTGGGCGTGCACGTCCAGCGGCTGGCCACCCTCGCGCACGGCGACCACGTGTGCACCACCTTCATCCCCACGACCACGCTCAACCCGACGGAGGCGTCATGACGCAGAGCATCGAAGACCTGAACCCTGGTCTGAAGGACCTGGGACGCTATGAATACGGCTGGGCCGACAGCGACACGGCTGGCGCGACCGCGCGCCGCGGCCTGAACACCGAGGTCGTCGAGGACATCTCGGCGCGCAAGAGCGAGCCGGACTGGATGCGCGAGCTGCGGCTGAAGGCGCTGCGCCTGTTCGACAAGAAGCCCATGCCGACCTGGGGCAGCGACCTGTCCGGCATCGACTTCCAGAACATCAAGTACTTCGTGAAGTCCACGGAGAAGCAGGCCACCTCCTGGGAGGAACTGCCCGAGGACATCAAGAACACCTATGACCGCCTCGGCATCCCCGAGGCCGAGAAGCAGCGCCTCATCGCCGGCGTGGCCGCGCAATACGAATCCGAAGTGGTCTACCACCAGATCCGCGAGGACCTGGAGGAGAAGGGTGTTATTTTCGTCGACACCGACACCGGCCTGCGCGAGCACGAGGACCTCTTCCGCGAATACTTCGGCTCGGTCATCCCGCCGGGCGACAACAAATTCGCCTCGCTGAACACCGCTGTCTGGTCGGGCGGTTCGTTCGTCTATGTTCCGCCGGGCGTGCACGTCGAGATCCCGCTGCAGGCCTACTTCCGGATCAACACCGAGAACATGGGCCAGTTCGAGCGGACGCTGATCATCGCGGACGAGGGCTCCTACGTTCACTACGTCGAGGGCTGCACGGCGCCGATCTACAAGTCGGACTCCCTGCACTCCGCAGTCGTCGAGATCATCGTCAAGAAGAACGCTCGCGTCCGCTACACGACCATCCAGAACTGGTCCAACAACGTCTACAACCTCGTCACCAAGCGCGCCACCTGCGCCGAGGGCGCGACGATGGAGTGGATCGACGGCAATATCGGCTCCAAGGTGACGATGAAGTACCCCGCCGTCTACCTCCTCGGCGAGCACGCCAAGGGCGAGACGCTGTCCATCGCCTTCGCCGGCGAGGGCCAGCACCAGGACGCCGGCTCCAAGATGGTCCACGCGGCCCCCAACACCTCCTCGACCATCGTCTCGAAGTCCGTGGCGCGCGGGGGCGGGCGCACCTCATACCGCGGGCTCGTCCAGATCATGGAGGGCGCGACCGGCAGCAAGTCCAGCGTCGTCTGCGACGCCCTGCTGGTCGACACGATCAGTCGCTCGGACACCTACCCCTATGTCGACATCCGCGAGGACGACGTCCAGATGGGCCACGAGGCGAGCGTCTCGAAGGTCTCCGAGGACCAGATGTTCTACCTCATGTCCCGAGGGATGTCCGAGGAAGAGGCCATGGCGATGATCGTGCGCGGCTTCGTCGAGCCGATCGCCCGCGAGTTGCCGATGGAGTATGCCCTCGAGCTGAACCGCCTCATCGAACTCCAGATGGAGGGTGCGGTCGGCTGACCTCAAGACGTCACCGACCCACCCAAAACCGTTACTGCACAAGGAATCCCGCATGAGCCTGCTGGCTGAGAAGACCCAGCGCCCCGGGCTGGCACCGCATACCGATTCGGTCGCCACCTTCGTCCCGGACCAATCCCGCGCCGAGCGGACCCGTTCGTATGCCGTGGCCGACTTCCCGATGCCGACCGGCAGGGAAGAGGACTGGCGGTTCACTCCGGTGGACCGGATTCGTCCGCTCCTGAAGGACGAGGCGACCGGCCTCTGCCTCGACTGGGACGAGTCCCTGCCCGCCGGCGTCCGCCTCGGCACGATGTCGGTCGCCGACTGGCAGGCCGCTGGCGCGCCGGCCCCCGCCGACCGCGCCGCTGCTATCGCCGCGGCGCACAGTGGGGGTGTCGGCGTCATCGACATCCCGAATGACGCGGAGCTGACCGAGCCGGTTCGCATTCGGTTGTCGGGCGGTGACGGTCAGCTCGTCCACGGGCACCTGATGATCCGAGCGGGTCGTTTCAGCAAGGCCACCGTCGTCCTGACGCACGACGGCCTGGCCGACTACAGCGAGGTGCTCACGATCACCGCCAGCGACGGTGCCCACCTGACCGTCGTCTCGCTGCAGGAGTGGGACGACCGCTCCATCCACCTCGGCCAGCATGATGTGGTCGTCGGCCGCGACGCGCAGGTCAAGCACATCGCCGTCACCCTCGGTGGGGCGATCGTGCGCCTCAACACCAATGCGACCTATGCCGGGCCCGGCGGCTCCTTCGAGGCGTATGGCGTGTACTTCGCCGATGCGGGTCAGCACCTGGAGCACCGGCTCTTCGTCGACCACGCCGTGCCGCATTGCACGAGCAATGTCGAATACAAGGGCGCGCTGCAGGGGGACTCTGCCCGCACCGTCTGGGTCGGTGATGTGCTGATCCGCGCCGCCGCCGAGGGCACGGACACCTACGAACTAAACCGCAATTTGCTGCTCACCGATGGCGCCCGCGCCGACTCCATCCCCAACCTGGAGATCGAGACCGGCGAGATTGCCGGTGCCGGACACGCCTCTGCGACAGGCCGATTCGACGACCAGCAGTTGTTCTATCTGATGGCCCGCGGCATCCCAGAGGCCGAGGCGCGTCGCCTCGTCGTGCGGGGCTTCTTCGCCGCGGTCGTCTCGCGCATCGGCGTGCCCGAGGTGATCGGGCACTTGATGAGCGCCATCGACGCCGAGCTCGAAGCCTCGGTGGCGGTCGCGTCGTGAGCGCCGACACCGACCTGGTTGCCATCGCCGTCTGCGGGATCGACGAGCTCCCCACCGTTGGCGCGGCCAAGGCCGATATCTATGGCCAGGCCATGGCGATCGTCCACACCGAGGATGGCGAGGTCTACGCCATCGACGACATCTGCAGCCACCAGAATGTCTCCCTCAGCGAAGGCGAACTCGACGGCTGCCGCCTCGAATGTTGGCTCCACGGTTCGCGATTCGATGTGCGCACCGGCGATGCCCTGAACCTCCCCGCGACCGAGCCGGTCGCGACTTTCCCCGTCACCATCGAGGACGGCGTGGTTTACGTCTCCGTCCCCGCCGCCCTGATCCCCGAGAGCGAGTAAGCATGTCCACCCTCGAGATCCGCGACCTGCACGTTGCGATCACTGCCGATGACGTCCAGAAGGAGATCCTCCGCGGCGTCACCCTGACCATCAACTCCGGCGAGACCCACGCGATCATGGGCCCTAACGGCTCTGGCAAGTCGACGCTGGCCTACTCCATCGCTGGCCATCCCAAATACACCGTCACCTCCGGGACCATCAACCTCGACGGTGAGGACGTCCTGGCGATGAGCGTCGACGAGCGCGCCCGCGCCGGTCTCTTCCTGGCCATGCAGTATCCCGTCGAGGTCCCCGGCGTCACAGTCAGCAACTTCTTGCGCACCGCCAAGACGGCCATCGACGGCGAAGCGCCCAAGCTGCGCACCTGGGTCAAGGACGTCAAGGAGGCTATGGGCAATCTGCGCATGGACCCAGTCTTCGCCGAGCGCGGCGTCAACGAAGGCTTCTCCGGTGGGGAGAAGAAGCGTCACGAGATCCTCCAGTTGGAGTTGCTCAAGCCGCGCTTCGCCGTCCTCGACGAGACCGACTCCGGTCTCGATGTCGACGCGCTGCGCATCGTCTCCGAGGGCGTCAACCGCGCCCAGGAGGCCTCCGATATGGGCGTGCTGCTCATCACCCACTACACGCGCATCCTGCGCTACATCAAGCCAGACTTCGTCCACGTCTTCGTCGATGGCGTCATCGCCGAGGAGGGTGGCCCCGAACTCGCCGACCGCCTCGAGGACGAGGGCTACGACCGCTTCCTGACGGCAGCCGTCTGAGGGTCCGTATGACTGCCCACGCGCCCGCCCTCGCGGCCTTCAGCGATCAGGAACTCGCCCGCATCCGGGCCGACTTCCCGATCCTGTCGCGCACGGTGCGCGACGGAAAGCCGTTGGTGTACCTCGATTCTGGGGCGACCTCGCAGAAGCCGTATGCCGTGCTCGACGCCGAGCGTGGCTGGTACACCGAGTTGAACGCGGCCCCGCACCGCGGTGCGCACGCGCTCTCGGAGGAGGGCACGCAGGCGTATGAGGGTGCCCGAGCCACCATCGCGGGCTTCATCAGCGCGCGCGCCGACGAGATTGTCTTCACCAAGAACGCGACCGAGGCGATCAATGCGGTGGCCTATGCCTTCTCAAATGGCGCGGCGGGCGGCGGCGGGGGAGCGGGTGAGCGCTTCCGGATCGGCCCGGGCGACGAGATCGTCGTCACCGAGATGGAGCACCACGCCAACCTCATTCCGTGGCAGGAGCTTTCCTCGCGGACCGGGGCGTCGTTGAAGTGGCTTGAAGTGACCGAGGACGGCCGCCTCGACCTGAGCCATCTGCGCGAGGTCATCACCGAGCGCACCAAGGTTGTGGCCTTCACGCACGCCTCCAACGTGCTCGGCACCATCAATCCGGTCGACGCCATCGTGGCCCGGGCACGCGAAGTCGGCGCGCTGGTTGTCCTCGACGCCTGCCAGTCGGTGCCGCACCTGCCCATCGACGTCGCAGACCTCGATGTGGACCTCCTCGCCTTCTCCGGCCACAAGATGCTCGGACCCATGGGCATCGGCGCCTTGTGGGGACGCCGGGAGGTCCTGGACGCCATGCCGGTCTTCCTGACCGGCGGCTCGATGATCGAGACCGTCACGATGGAGCGGGCGACCTACGCGCCAGCCCCGCAGAAATTCGAGGCGGGCGTCCCGAACGCCGCCCAGGCGATCGGCCTCGCCGCCGCGTGCGACTACCTCACCACCCTCGGGATGGACCGGGTGAGCGCACACGAGCACGCGCTGACCGGCATACTCCTGGACGGGCTGCGGGAGCGTCCCTGGACGCGCCTCATCGGGCCTGACAGCCTTGAAAACCGCGGCGGCGCCGTGAGTTTCGTCGTCGACGGCGTGCACGCCCACGATGTCGGGCAGATTCTCGACGACCACGGTGTTGCAGTCCGTGTGGGACATCACTGCGCGTGGCCGCTGCACCGCCGATTCAAGGCGGCGGCGACGACACGAGCCAGCCTCGCGCCATACAACACCCCGGAGGAGATCGCGGCCTTCTTCACCGCGCTCGATAGCGTGCCGGGCATTTTCGGGATCGAGGTCTAGCCGATGGACCTCTATCAGGAACTCATCATTGAGCACGCCAAGCGTCCCCACCGGGCGGGCCTGCGCGAGCCTTTCGACGCCGAGGTGCACCACGTCAACCCCACCTGCGGCGACGAGGTGACGCTGCGCGTGGCGCGCGACGGCGAGGTGCTGTCGGACATCTCGTATGACAGCCTCGGCTGCTCGATCTCGGTGGCCTCCGCCTCGATGCTGGCGGATCTGCTCGCCGGCCAAGATGTCGACACCGCCCGGACGACCTTCGCGGCGGTGCACGCCATGCTCACCTCGAAAGGCGCCGACGCCGGCGACGAGGAGGTCATCGGCGATGCGGTCGCTTTGGCCGGCGTCGCGAAGTTTCCCGCGCGCGTGAAGTGCGCACTGCTGTCATGGATGGCCCTCGCGGACGCGCTGGCCACCACCGGAGCCAATCTCTCGGAGGAGTCACATGTCTGAGACCACGATCATGCCCGCCAATGTTGCGGACCTCGAAGAGGCCATGCGCGATGTCGTCGACCCCGAACTCGGGATCAATGTCGTCGACCTTGGCCTCGTCTATGGCATCACCGTCGACCCGCAAAATCACGCGGTCATCGATATGACGCTGACGTCTGCCGCGTGCCCGCTGACCGATGTCATTGAGGACCAAACAGCCCAGGCACTTGACGGTTTGGTAACAACGCATCGCATTAACTGGGTCTGGATGCCACCATGGGGCCCGGACAAGATCACCGACGACGGCCGGGAGCAATTGCGTGCCCTTGGTTTCAACATCTAGCACCTCCGGCGCTCCGGCGACCCCTCGCATTGTCGAGGTCGCCCCGGAGCGCTTGCCCGCCTGGCTCGACGGCTTCGTCGAGCGACATGGGGGCGAGGTGCCCCCTGGTATGCCGGAGCGGATCGTCGGTGCCGATGGCGCCGACGCCATCCTGGACTACTTCCCCCACGACCCCCTCGGCGTCATCTTGGTGCGCCGCGGTGGGTATGCCGTGGGTCGGGTTCGTGGCGGAAAGCTGCTCTTGCACAAGGTCGGCACGCGGTATGTGCAGTCCCGCACGGCGGCTGGCGGCTGGAGCCAGCAGCGGTATGCCCGGCGACGTGACAACCAGGCGGACGAGCTCGTGACGGCCGTGGTCGAGCATGCGGCCCGAATCCTCGTCGACCTGGCGCATGTGCCGGACGAGACTGGGGAGTTGCCGATCGGTGGCGCGCCCGTCACGCCCGGTCTGATCGTCGGCGGCGACCGCCAACTGGTCGCGGCCGTGCTCGCCGAACGCCGGCTCGCCTCCTTGGTGCCCCTGCCGCGCCGTGGCCTCTTTGACCTGCCCGACCCCAACCGGGCCGTCCTCGAAACCGCCATCAAGCGCGGCAGCGCCGTCCGCATCCGCCTCGGCGAACTCGCCTAAGGCGACCTACCGTCTAGGACGTGTGAAGCCCCCGCCCGGATACCGG
>NZ_BAAAPO010000055.1:0-981 GCF_039531185.1 Nostocoides veronense | reverse complement strand
AGCCTGAGGATCTGCCAGCGCCCGGCCGCGTCCATGACCTACACGGCGCTTCTCGACTGTCGTGGTTCGACCACTGGGACACTTTGGCGGTTGAGCGCGCGGTAGATGGTGGCGCGGCTGACGCCCAGGACCGCACCGATCTTCGCCACCGTCATCTCATTCTGCTCATACATCCGACGGGCCGCCTTGACCTGGTCCGGCGACAGTGCGGGCGGTCGCCCGCCTTTGCGGCCACGGGCCCGGGCGGCGGCCAGTCCTGCGTTGGTGCGCTCACGGATCAGGTCACGTTCGAACTCGGCCAGCGCGGCGAAGACGTGGAACACCAGCCGCCCGCCCGAGGAGGTCGTGTCGATCGTCTCCTGCAAGGAGCGGAACCCCACGCCCTGCTCGGACAAGATCTGCAGCTGGTCGATAAGATGCCGGATCGAGCGACCCAACCGGTCCAGCCGCCACACCACCAGCGTGTCCCCCGGGCGCAACTGGCCCATCAGCTTCGTCAGCTCGGGACGGTGATCCAGGGAGCCAGAGATCGTGTCGACGAAGACCCGGTAACACCCCGCGGCAGTCAGCGCATCGACCTGCAGCGCAGCGTCCTGATCAGTCCTCGACACACGCGCATAACCCAGCAGATGCCCCACGGTACTGACTGTAGCGATACTCATCCAGCACTGGAAGTATCGAGCCATAGAATCCGGCACTGAGTTCCGCTACAAACGCCGTGGGTTGAGAGCCGCGAAGCGTCAAGCATCCTGGACAGGGCAACGCACCCTCGTCATCGCTGTAGCGGAATCGTTCGTTTACGGGACGACAGGCCGTCCCATATGACGCACCGTCACCGGACAACCCTTCTCGGGCGGTCTTGCGAACATTCGGGCGTGGGTTTCCGCCGATGACCTGCACCGCCTCCGCAACGGGTTCCTCCTACGGGACGGACAACTGGACCGACCGCAACCGCTGCGAGGGCGGACCACTGAGCGTTAG
>NZ_BAAAPO010000054.1:0-1644 GCF_039531185.1 Nostocoides veronense | reverse complement strand
CGTAGTCGATGGGGCTCATCATGCCTGCTGAGCTGTGTCGGCGCTCGTGGTTGTAGAACCCGTAGCACCAGTCCAGGACGACAGCTTGCGCGGCCGTGGTGTTGTCGAACTCGTTGCGGGAGAGGACTTCCCATTCCAGGGAGGAGAAGAACGCCTCCGCGGCTGCATTGTCGAAACACGACCCCACGCGCCCCATGGACTGTCGGACTCCTAGGGTCCGGCACAGACCGGTGAAACTCTTCGCCGTGTAGGTCGAGCCCCTATCGGTGTGGAAGATGACCCGCTGTGACTCATCCTCGCGCCAGTTCGGGCCGTTAACGGCATCGACGCCACCGCGGGCCGCGACGGCCATCTTGATCGCCGAGCACGCCAAGTCAGCGTCCGGGTGCAGACCGGTCGCGGCCCCGAGCAGCCGACGCGAGTACAGGTCGATCACGGTGGCCAGGTACAGCTTCCCGCCGGCGGTCGGGATTTCGGTCATGTCACCGACCCAGCGGGTATTCGCCCGCTCGGCGGTGAAGTCCCGACGCAGCAGGTCAGGAAACTTCGGCGCGGTCTTGTCCTGCTTGGTCAATCCGTGGCGGCGTTTGATCTTTCGTGCGATCAAGCCCTGACGACGCATCGAGTCCGCGACCGTCTTCTCGCTCACGACCCATCCATCCTCGACCAGATCGGTGTGCAACCGCGGCGATCCGTGCAGGCCGCGACGTTTGCCGAACATCACCCGTACCGCCCGGTCAACGCTGTCTCGACGAAGGTCCCGCTTCGTGTGCAGGCCCGAGACCGCGGCCGGGCCCTTCGCGCGGCTGACCCACTTGTAGAACCACGCCAGGCTCACCCCGAGCAGGGCGCAGGTGAACGTGTGCGGCACCCGGTAGTTGGTCCTCTGGTCGGCGATGAAGCGTGCCACGCTCACTTCGTCGCCTCCTTCACCCACAGGACCACGGATCGCTTGAGGACATCACGCTCCATCCGCAGCTCGGCAACCTCAGCGCGCAGGCGCTTCAACTCGTCGTAGTCGCCCGTGGACAAGCTCGAGGACCCGTCCCGCGCCGCGCGTGACCTGGTCACCCAGTTCCCCAGCGTGCCCTCGTTCACGCCGAGATCGCGCGCGACCTGCGCGATCGGCTTCCTGGTCTCTTCGACGATCCGGACCGCTCCCTCACGGAACTCCCGGTCGTACTTCTTCCTGATCTCTGGCATCTCAATCCTCATTGTGGATGCCTCCACGGTCCGGGGGGAACCTCAGAGCGACCACCACCGGCACCCGCCAACCACTACGCTGACCCCGCCACCAGGTGAGGACAATCAACGATCAGACCTGGGGACATTCGATGAGCGCCATCAGCACGGCGCCGAACTCCCTCTGGGCCCAGCGAAGGGCCTTCTCATGACGCTTCCGATCCGCGGACAGCGTGGCTGGCGGGAAGGGTCAGTGATGACCAAGACACTGCCGAGCGTGAGCTCGATGCCGAAGGAGGTGAAGAAGAGGGTCTTCCGCTCGGAGGCGGAAGGCACTCCTGCCCGACGAGAGTGCACATCTCGCCCGTCGAGTGGGGTCCCCTGCCGGGTTAACCGGCTTGTATGACTTAGAGGGCCTCCTGGTTGCAGGTGGTGGTCGCTACGGTGGCCGTGGGAGAAGGC
>NZ_BAAAPO010000053.1:0-102659 GCF_039531185.1 Nostocoides veronense | reverse complement strand
TCATTTCCCGACCCGCCCGGCCGAGCCAGCCACCAGGCCGCACAGTCCTAAAGATCAGCGCTTCCCTAGGAGCGGAGGGAACCACAGCCCGAGGAGCAGTAGCGGGGCGGCCATGACGACGAGATAGGGGAAAAGATCCGGCAGGATGCCAGCCTTGCCCTCGGTCCATGCCGCCCGCCGCGGCCAAGGGGACCAGGTCAGATCCACGACGGTTCCCTCGCCCGGCGCCGACGTCACGCTGGCAGAACCGCCGACATCGGTCATGCGAGCCTGGATCGAGGCGCTGAGGCCGCGGCGATGCGTCACTCCGGGTTCGAAGCCCACCCCCCGATCACGGATTTGCACCCCGACCACGAGCCCACGCATGCCGACCGTCACGTCCGCCGACTTCACGCCCGAATGCTGCGCCACATTGCGAAGAGCCTCGGCACTCGCACGCCGGAAGGCTTCCTGCACCGGTCCCGGCACCAGGAGCACATCTGGCCCGCGGTAACGCACCTCGACCCGCGAAGCCCGCAGAACCGGCCCGAGCAGAGACTCCTGGGTCTGCTCGCGCTCGGGGTCCTCCTCCGCTGCGCCGAGCGGCGCGGCTACCAAGGCGTGAGCCGCCTCTTGGGCTGCCGTGGGCGAGACACCGGCGCCGCCCATCGCGATCATTTGCAGGGTCCGCAGGATCTCGTCGTGCACGAAGAGATCTGCTTCCTTCTCGCGCCGCGCCTTCGCCTCCCGCGCCGCGGCGTCTGCTCGCTCCGCGGCGCGCAGGGCGGCCGCGTCGTCGACTTTCTGCGCCGCGCGGCGCACGAGCATCGCGGTCAAGGCCGGGGCGCCGGCGAGAGCGACGAGTTGACCGGTCGACGCTAACGCCTCGACGGATCGGTGCAGGCTTGGAATGTCTGGATCGGCGAGCCAGGTGTTCCAACGAACCTGGAAGTTCACGGCGAGGACGCCGAGACCGAGGGCCCAGCCATAGCGCGTGGCGACCGCCAGGAAGGCTGTGGTCGCGATCAAGCCCTGAGTGGGCCACCAAGAATCGGCAAGGTCGATGGACTGCCGTGTCTGTGGCCCGGCCAGTAACAAGCCGGCGCTGAAAAGCGCGGCGGCGAGCACGGACAGCTCAGCGAGGCGGCGCCAGGTGATCGTGGCCGTCAGCATGACGACGGCGGCCACCCCCATGAGAGCGACGCCCCACTGAGTGCGCCCGTCCGCAAGGTCCAGTGACCGGCGACCAATGGCGAGCGTCACGCCGATATTGACCAGGAAGCAGACCATGACCCCGAGCCGGATGCCGAACTCCACAAGTTCGGCCCAGCCGCCGGCCGGGTCCGGTCGCCACGGCACGGCCTTCACAAACCCAAGGCTATTGCCGGACACCGACATCCCGTGACTCGCGCTCACCCGATGTGTCCGAAAGGGGCACTCTGTGACGCATAGCATTCGGCGGTGGACATCCACGTGCGGGCCGAATCTCCCGAGGACATCCTCGCCGTGCGTCGGGTGCACGCCGAGTCCTTCGCCACGCCGCCGGGCGCCGCGGAGCCGATCGAGGCGCCGCTGCTCGATCGCCTGCGAGCCGATGGCGCGGTGCTCTCGGCCCTCACCTTCGTCGCCGTGCGCGACGGCGAGGTCGTCGGCAGTGTCGTATGCAGTCGCGGCCGGATCGGGGAGCGCCCGTCCGTCGGGCTGGGCCCGATCGCCGTCCTGCCGTCGCACCAACGCCAGGGCATCGGCTCGGCGCTGATGGCGGCCGTCATCGACGCCGCGCAGGTCGCCGGCGAGCGCGAAATTGCCCTGCTCGGAGATCCGGCGTATTACGCCCGGTTCGGTTTCCTCCCGGCCGCTCAGCTCGGCATCCAGAGCCCCGGCCCGTGGGGCGAATACTTCCAAGCCCGGCCCTTGACGCACCTCGACCCGTCGCGCGATGGCGGGCCCTTCCGTTATGCATCCGCCTTCGATTCGCTGGAGGACACCGCCGATGAACACTGAAGCGACGGCATACTTCGAAGCCGTCGAGGACACCGGTGCGGCCGCGACCTTCCGAGCGACCTGGCATACGGCCGGGCCCTGGACCGAGGACTCCCAGCACGGCTCACCCCCGGCGGCCCTGCTGGCGCGCGAACTGGAACGGCGCGTGGTGCCCGCGGGGAAGCGGGTGTCGCGGTTCACGATGGACTTGCTCGGGCCGATCCCGGTCGCCGAGGTGGTCGTTCGCGCCGAGGTGCTGCGCGACGGTCGGGCGGTGGCCTTAGTGCGGGCCGAGTTGGCCGATCCGGCGACCGGGCGCACCGTCGCCCAGGCGAGCGCCTGGTGCGTGCCGATCCTGGACGGCGGGCCCGAAGCGGGGGCGGCGAGCCCACCCGGGACGCCGGCGGACGGCATACATCACCCCATGCCACCAGGCTGGGTGCGCGGGTATGCCGACAGCATCGACTGGCGCTGGGTGGAGGGCAGCGTCGCGCAGGCTGGGCCCGCGACGGTGTGGATGCGTCCGCGCGTGCCGCTCATCGACGGTGAGGCGCTCTCGCCGCTGCAGCGGGTGCTTGCCTGCGTTGACTCGGCCTCCGGGATCGGCGCCGAACTCGACCTGCGCGCCTGGGACTTTCGCAATACCGACCTGACGGTGCACATTGTGCGGCCGCCCGAGGGGGAGTGGGTGGCGCTCGCCGCCTCCACCCTGCTCGCCGGCACCGGGGCCGGCCTGGCCCGGGCCACGTTGTATGACGAGCGCGGCGTCATCGGCGCCTCCGCCCAGTCGCTGCTGGTCCGCCCCCGCACCCGCTGACCCGTGCTGGCCCAGGCGGCCTACCCGCGCGCGTCCCGCTACCAACGCAGCTACCGCCTGGTTCTGGTCGTGATCACGACCAAAACCAGGCGGTAGCTCGAGCGTTAGGGCGGGGGCAGGCACCCGCGCGAGTGCCGACCCCAACCCGAGGCAGGTGGGGTCAGTTCACCCGCACCGTCATTTTGCCGGTCGAGTTGGCCTGGACGACCTTGATCGTCACGCCGACGCCCGCGACCTTGACGCTGCCCATCGGGTTGGCGTCGTCGTAGTAGGCGTTGGGGTCACTGTCATCGAAGATGGCGATGGGCGCCTGCGAGGGCACGGAGAGGGTCGTCATGCCAGCGGCCGTCTCGCGGTGCAGCGAGATCGGGTCCGTCGCCTCGGTGCCGAAAGTGGCATCGAAGGTCTGGATCCGGTTGCGAGCCACCACGCCATCGCTCCAGGTCAGCGCCTTGGCGCGGGCGTCAACCGGCAGAACGCGGCCGGAGCCCGGGTGCTGGCGGGTGTTGTTGTTGGAGACGGCGGTGTTCCAGTACGTCACGAGCAGCCCGTTTTGGTACGGGAAGTGCTCGACCCAGTTCGGCTTGGTGTTCAGCCAGCCGAAGTTGTAAGGCCCGGTCTGCAGGGTCGCGTCATAGGAGAGGTACTGGCGGTTCTCCGCGATGTAGTAGCGCGACTTGCCATTGGCATCGACCGGCAGCGTGACGATCAGCGCCTGCGACTTCTTCGTCGCGTGCGTCGACGGCCCGAGCATGAGCGTGGCCTTCTGATCGGCCGCGACCTCGGTGTAGTCGAGCCAGCCGAGCATCAGCTTCTCCCACGCGCCCATGTGGTTGGGCGTGGTGCCGATGGTGTCCTTGCCGTGGCCGAGCCACGAACCGGAGGACATCAACGTCCAGAAGCCGGTGCCATTCTCGCCGCCGCTGGTGTCGTAGAGGTCCGGCAGGCCGAGGTCGTGGGCGTATTCATGCGCGAAGACGCCGAGCCCGCCATTCTCCGGCTCGGTGGTGTAGTCGCGGATCCACAGATCGGTGTTCCCGATCTTGATGCCGCCGATCTTGTTCCAGGCGGGCCCGCCGCCGCTGCGCTGGCCGACGGCCCAGCGGTGGCTCCAGATCGCCGAGCTCGGGGCGCCGGCCTCCTCGCCCTCCCCGGCATGCACGGCCTGGAAGTGGTCGATATAGCCGTCCGGCTCGCCGAAGTTGCCGTCCTTGTCGTAGTCGTAGCGGTCCCACTTGTCGAAGGAGGCGAGGTATGCCGTGATCTCGGCATCGGTCTTGCCGGCCGCCTTCTGCTGGTCGTACCACGCATTCGCGCTGTCTTGGATGAAGCGCGTCATATCCGTCTGGCTCTCGGTTTCGCCATAGCTGGCCGAGTTGTACGGCACGGTGACCCAGTCGGAGACATCGCCGTCGACGGTGTAGCGCCCGCTGCTCATCTCCTCATACAGGCTGGTCATCGACTCGCCGGAGCCGAAGAACATGTCCTTGTAATGATTGGTGCTGAAGTCCGGGACCCAGTAGGTCGTGTTGTCGGTGCTGCGGTCCGGCTGCGGGATCTGGTTGTGCTGCGGCCCGGCCGGAGCGCTCGGGAAACGCGGGTCGATCTGGTCGCCGAAGTCGATCAGGAAGGTGAGGATCGAATCGCTGGATTGCAGCCCGTATTGCGCCCACTGGCCGGGGGAGATCTTGACGGCCTTGCTCTTGCCCTTGGTCACCGGCTTCGCCTTGCCGGAGACCACCTGAGAGACGGCCTCTTGCATGGCGTCGCGGCGGGCGTCGCTGGCCGCATCGGGCCGATCGTCGCCGGCTGCCGCGCCGGCACTTGGCGCCCCCTCGGCCGCGGGGGCGGATTGGGCGATGGTTGCTGGAGCCAGGGCGGCCACCAGAGCCAGGGCGGTAGCCCCGGTCAACATCCGGATTCTGCTTCAGCGCACGGGAACGTCCTTGTTCTCGGTCGTGGCACGGACCACCGCACGGGAACCTCGCATCGCGCGTCCCCCGCGGCCTAGATCAGGCCGGTGGACCGTGTGCGCCCGGGTCGGGCACCCTAGGGACGCTAGTCCACGGAGACGAGGATGTGGGCCGGGGCCGCCGCATACTTGCTGGTCAGCGGGTCGGGCCAGACGATTTTGCTGCGCCGGTGCGCCCGACTAGACTGGAGCACCGTGTCTCGCAGCGCTGCGCTGCGCGCGAGCCGCCGGGCAGCAGTCCTTGGTGACTGATATGCCACACCCTCTCGCCGGGCAAACCATTTCACACTCCACCCGTGTGTGGAAGCGGGGAGTGCAGGGGAGAGCCTGGGCGACACACCCGAGATCGGGGGTCGAGCCCAGACATGACTAGGAGCGCCCGTCCACCCGGACGAGCGCCACGACGAATCGAAGGACGCAGTTTGCCTACCATCAACCAGCTGGTGCGCAAGGGCCGGCAGGACAAGGCCACCAAGGTCAAGACTCCTGCCCTGAAGGGCTCTCCCCAGCGCCGCGGTGTGTGCACCCGTGTGTACACCACCACCCCCAAGAAGCCGAACTCGGCCCTGCGCAAGGTCGCCCGTGTGCGCCTGACCAGCGGCATCGAGGTCACCGCCTATATCCCCGGCGTCGGCCACAACCTGCAGGAGCACTCGATGGTGCTCGTGCGTGGCGGTCGTGTGAAGGACCTCCCCGGCGTTCGCTACAAGATCATCCGCGGCGCGCTCGACACCCAGGGTGTCAAGAACCGCCAGCAGGCCCGCAGCCGCTATGGCGCCAAGAAGGTGAAGAAGTAATGCCTCGTAAAGGTCCCGCACCCAAGCGGCCGCTCGTCGTCGACCCCGTCTACAACAGCGTCCTGGTGACCCAGCTGGTCAACAAGATCCTGCTCGATGGCAAGAAGTCGATCGCCGAGAACATCGTCTACGGCGCCCTCGAGGGTGTTCGCACCAAGACCGGCACCGACCCCGTGCCCACGCTCAAGCGGGCGCTGGACAATGTCCGCCCGACCCTGGAGGTCAAGTCCCGCCGCGTCGGGGGCGCGACCTACCAGGTCCCCGTCGAGGTCAAGCCGGGCCGCGCCACGACCCTGTCGCTGCGCTGGCTCGTCGGCTACTCCCGGCAGCGCCGTGAGAAGACCATGACCGAGCGCCTGATGAACGAGATCCTCGACGCCTCCAACGGCCTCGGTGCCGCCGTGAAGCGTCGCGAGGACACCCACAAGATGGCCGAGTCCAACAAGGCCTTCGCGCACTACCGCTGGTGACCCCAGCCGGTCGTATGCCGCGTGCTCACCCGAGCGCGCGGCATACGGCCCCCGGCGCAGCCGCGCCGGACCCTGACACGTAACGCAGTTCGCAACGAACGAGATGAGATAACCCAAAGTGGCACAGGACGTCCTGACCGACCTCACCAAGGTCCGGAATATCGGCATCATGGCGCACATCGACGCTGGCAAGACCACGACGACCGAGCGCATCCTCTTCTACACCGGTCGCAACCACAAGATCGGTGAGACCCACGACGGCGCCTCCACCACCGACTGGATGGAGCAGGAGAAGGAACGCGGCATCACCATCACCTCCGCCGCGGTGACCTCCTTCTGGAATGGCAACCAGGTCAACATCATTGACACCCCCGGCCACGTCGACTTCACCGTTGAGGTGGAGCGCTCATTGCGCGTCCTCGACGGCGCCGTCGCCGTCTTCGACGGCAAGGAGGGTGTCGAGCCCCAGTCCGAGACCGTGTGGCGTCAGGCCGACAAGTACGACGTCCCGCGCATCGCGTTCGTCAACAAGATGGACAAGCTCGGCGCGGACTTCTACTTCACCGTTCAGACCATCAAGGACCGCCTCGGCGCCGAGCCGCTGGTCATCCAGTTGCCCATCGGTGCGGAGAACGACTTCGTTGGCGTCGTCGACCTGGTCGAGATGCGCGCCCTGGTGTGGCCGGGCGATGCCAAGGGCGATGTCACCATGGGCGCGAAGTATGAAGTCCAGGAGATCCCCGCCGAGCTGAAGGATCAGGCGGACGAGTACCGCATGGCCCTGGTCGAGCGGGTCGCTGAGTCCAGCGACGAGCTGATGGAGAAGTACCTCGAGGAGGGCGACCTCAGCGTCGCCGAGCTTAAGGCCGGCATCCGCGCCCTGACCGTTTCGTCGACGCTCTACCCGATCCTGTGTGGCTCGGCCTTCAAGAACCGTGGCGTGCAGCCGATGCTCGATGCCGTTATCGACTTCCTGCCCAGCCCCCTTGACGTCCCGGCCATGAACGGCCACGCCGTCGGCAATGAGGACGAGGTCATCGTCCGCAACCCGGCGGCCGACGAGCCCTTCTCTGCGCTGGCGTTCAAGGTTGCCTCGCACCCGTTCTTCGGGACCTTGACCTTCATCCGTGTCTACTCCGGCCGGATCGCCGCAGGCACCCAGGTGCTCAACTCGACGAAGGTCAAGAAGGAGCGCATCGGCAAGCTCTTCCAGATGCACGCCAACAAGGAAAACCCTGTTGACGAGGCGCTGGCCGGGCACATCTACGCCGCGATCGGCCTGAAGACCACCACCACCGGTGACACCCTCTCCGACATCGAGAAGCCCGTCGTCCTGGAGTCGATGACCTTCCCCGAGCCGGTTATCCAGGTCGCCATCGAGCCCAAGACCAAGGGCGACCAGGAGAAGCTCGGCGTCGCGATCCAAAAGCTCGCCGAAGAGGACCCGACCTTCAAGGTCAACCTCGACGAAGAGACCGGTCAGACGATCATCGCCGGCATGGGCGAGCTCCACCTCGACATCCTCGTGGACCGCATGCGTCGCGAATTCAAGGTCGAGGCCAATGTCGGCAAGCCGCAGGTCGCCTACCGCGAGACCATCCGTCGCGCGGTCGAGAAGTACGACTACACCCACAAGAAGCAGACCGGTGGTTCCGGTCAGTTCGCGAAGGTGCAGATCGCGCTGGAGCCGCTGGACACCTCCGAGGGCGAGCTCTACGAGTTCTCCAACAAGGTCACCGGTGGTCGCGTGCCGCGCGAGTACATCCCGTCGGTCGACGCCGGCATCCAGGACGCCATGCAGTACGGCACCCTGGCCGGCTACCCCCTCGTCGGCGTCAAGGCGACGCTGCTCGATGGTGGCTACCACGACGTCGACTCCTCCGAAATGGCGTTCAAGATCGCCGGGTCGATGGCCTTCAAGGAGGCCGTCAAGAAGTGTGACCCGGTGTTGCTCGAGCCGATGATGGCCGTCGAGGTCCGCACGCCCGAGGAGTACATGGGCGACGTCATCGGCGACATCAACTCCCGCCGTGGCCACATCCAGGCCATGGAGGACATCAGCGGCGCCAAGGTCGTTCGCGGCCTCGTCCCGCTGTCGGAGATGTTCGGGTATGTCGGTGACCTGCGGTCCAAGACCCAGGGTCGCGCGAACTACTCCATGGAGTTCGATTCCTACTCCGAGGTGCCCAAGAGCGTCGCGGAAGAAATCATCAAGAAGACCCGAGGCGAGTGACCGGTAGACTTACCGGCTGACCCTCTAGTCATACCCCCTAAGCACCGCCCGTCCTTCCTGGTCGCAAGCGGTATCCCAGAGAAGTCCTGAGGAGGACAAGCAAGTGGCGAAGGCAAAGTTCGAGCGGACCAAGCCGCACGTCAACATCGGCACCATCGGTCACATCGACCATGGCAAGACGACGCTGACGGCTGCGATCTCGAAGGTCCTGCACGACAAGTACCCGGACGTCAACCCCAAGTTTGCGTTCGATGACATCGACAAGGCGCCGGAAGAGAAGCAGCGCGGTATCACCATCTCGATCGCGCACATCGAGTACCAGACCGAGGGCCGTCACTACGCCCACGTCGACTGCCCCGGGCACGCCGACTACGTCAAGAACATGATCACCGGTGCGGCGCAGATGGACGGCGCGATCCTCGTGGTTGCCGCCACCGACGGCCCCATGCCGCAGACGAAGGAGCACGTCCTCCTGGCCCGCCAGGTCGGCGTCCCCTACATCGTCGTGGCGCTCAACAAGACTGACATGGTCGACGACGAGGAAATCCTCGAGCTCGTCGAGATGGAGGTCCGGGAGTTGCTCTCGACCTACGAGTTCCCCGGCGACGACCTGCCCGTCGTGCGCGTCTCGGCGCTGAAGGCGCTCGAGGGCGACGAGAAGTGGGCCGGCTCCGTGCTCGAGCTCATGGACGCTGTCGACGAGTACATCCCCGAGCCCGAGCGTGAGACGGACAAGCCCTTCCTCATGCCCGTCGAGGACGTCTTCACGATCACCGGTCGTGGCACCGTCGTCACCGGTCGTATCGAGCGCGGCATCCTCAAGGTCAACGAGGAGGTCGAGATCGTCGGTATCCACACCGGTCCGGCGACCAAGACCACCGTCACCGGCATCGAGATGTTCCGCAAGTTGCTCGACGAGGGTCGCGCGGGCGAGAACGTCGGCCTGCTCCTTCGTGGCATCAAGCGCGAAGACGTCGAGCGCGGCCAGGTCGTCGTGAAGCCGGGTTCGATCACCCCGCACACGAACTTCGACGCCAACGTCTACATCCTGTCCAAGGATGAGGGCGGCCGTCACACGCCGTTCTACGACAACTACCGTCCGCAGTTCTACTTCCGCACCACGGACGTCACCGGCGTCGTTTCCCTGCCCGAGGGCAAGGAAATGGTTATGCCCGGCGACAACACCGAAATGGCCGTTGAGCTGATCCAGCCCATCGCCATGGAAGAGGGTCTGAAGTTCGCGATCCGTGAAGGTGGCCGCACCGTCGGCGCCGGTCGCGTGACCAAGATCAACAAGTGACGCCTCGCGGGTGACCATCACCCGCGCATCGCGAAGGGCCCGTATGCCGATCGGCATACGGGCCCTTTCGTCTCCGCAGAAATGCGTCCCTGCGCGTGCACCCGCTGGCGCACGCGCGTGCTACGTTTGCAGCATGCGCACGACAGTTGAGTTTGACCCGGACACGGCCAAGGCTGTCGAAGATTTGCGGGCGCAGGGCAAAGGGGTGAGTGAGGCGGTCAACACACTCATCCGCGCGGGGCTGGTCTCCGAGCGCTCACGCGCACCATTTGTTCAGCGCACGCGTCACCTCGGCATCCGGATCGATGTCTCCAATGTCGCGGATGCCCTCGAGGTCCTTGAAGGTTCGGACGCACGCTGATGCTGGTTGACGCCAACATCCTGCTGTATGCCGTTGATGCCGACTCCCCATTCCACGACCGTGCTCGCGAGTGGCTCACGGAGGCCTTGAACGGGGCGCAACGGGTCGGCTTGCCCTGGATGTCACTGTGGGCCTTCCTTCGGATCGCGACGAACCCGCGAGCCAGTCTCAACCCGCTCAGTCCGGCGCACGCCTGGGGGCACATCGAGGAGTGGCTGGACGCCCCGGCTGCCTGGGTGCCCGCACCGGGTTCTGGGCACCGCCGACTCCTTCAGAAGCTGGTGATCGAGCGGGATCTGCGGGCCGGTCTGGTCAGCGACGCGGCCCTGGCGGCGATCTGCCTCGAGCACGGCCTCGCGATCGTCAGCGCCGATAGCGACTTCGCGCGCTTCCCGGACCTCCGCTGGATCAACCCGCTCGTTGCTGGCTAAAGCATTCCTCGTCACCCGAACGAGCTCGGCCTCCCGATTTTGCCGCCGAGCGTGCGGTCTGGCAGAATAATCAGGTTGCTTGACGCGGCACCGAGCCCTGGGCTTGACCAGCCGCCCGAGAGTGCGAACGAATCGAACCAGCCATGACGGCCGGGGCGACACACTCTTGAGTTCAAGCCGCCGGCTCAGGCCGGACCACCGATCAGCACCGACGATCGCCGATTAGGCGCGTCGCCGGGTAGCGGAGCTAGGGCGACACACCCGACCTCGGGGGTCGGAGGCCGGAGCAGGCCACATACGTTTTGTTAGTTGGACGGCGAGAGAGAGACGACCACACGATGGCGGGACAAAAGATCCGCATCCGGCTGAAGTCGTATGACCACGAGGTCATCGACAGCTCGGCGCGCAAGATCGTCGACACGGTGACCCGCGCGGGTGCGACCGTTGTCGGCCCGGTTCCCCTGCCCACGGAGAAGAACGTTTTCGTGGTCATCCGGAGCCCCCACAAGTACAAGGACTCCCGCGAGCACTTCGAGATGCGCACGCACAAGCGCCTCATCGACATCATCGACCCGACGCCCAAGGCCGTCGACTCGCTGATGCGTCTCGACCTGCCGGCGGATGTCAACATCGAGATCAAGCTCTAAGGGACACCACCATGACTCACGCGAACACGCGCGCCGTCAAGGGTGTGCTCGGCGAGAAGCTCGGCATGACCCAGGTGTGGGACGCCGACAGCCGCCTCATCCCGGTCACGGTCGTCCAGGCCGGGCCCTGCGTCGTCACGCAGGTCCGCAGCGACGAGACCGACGGCTATACCGCTGTCCAGATCGCCTATGGCGAGATCAACCCCCGCAAGGTCAACCAGCCGATGGCCGGCCACTTCGAGAAGGCCGGGGTCACCCCCCGCCGCCACCTCGTCGAGCTGCGCACCTCCGACGCCGCGGACTACACCCTCGGCGCCGAGATCACCGCGGCCGTCTTCGAGGCCGGCCAAAAGGTCGACGTCTCCGGCACCACCAAGGGCAAGGGCTTTGCCGGCGTCATGAAGCGTCACGGCTTCAAGGGCGTCTCGGCCTCCCATGGTGCGCACCGCAACCACCGCAAGCCCGGCTCCATCGGCGGGTGCTCCACCCCCGGTCGCGTCTTCAAGGGCATGCGTATGGCGGGCCGCATGGGTGGCGTTCGCCAGACCACCGCGGGCCTGACCATCCACGCCGTCGACGCCGACAAGGGCCTGCTGCTCATCAAGGGCGCCGTCCCCGGCCCGCGCGGTGGCCTCGTCCTCGTCCGCTCCGCCGCGAAGGGAGCCTGAGCATGACCGCCAAGACCGTCACGGTTGATCTGCCCGCCGAGATCTTCGATGTGCAGACCAATGTCCCGCTGATCCACCAGGTCGTCGTCGCGCAGCTCGCCGCCGCCCGCCAGGGCACTCACGCCACCAAGACCCGGGGCATGGTCTCCGGTGGTGGCCGCAAGCCCTACAAGCAGAAGGGCACCGGCCGCGCCCGTCAGGGCTCGACCCGTGCGCCGCAGTTCGCCGGCGGTGGCACCGTCCACGGCCCGCAGCCGCGGGACTACTCCCAGCGCACCCCCAAGAAGATGAAGGCTGCTGCGCTGCGCGGCGCCCTCTCCGACCGGGCGCGCCACGGCCGCATCCACGTCGTCGAGGGCCTCGTCACCGGCGACGCTCCGTCGACCAAGGACGCGGTGGCCCTGCTGGCCGGTCTCACCGAGCGCAAGAACCTGCTGGTCGTCCTCGACCGCAGCGACATCGTCTCGCTGAAGTCGGTCCGCAACCTCAACAACGTCCACGTCCTGGCCGTCGACCAGCTCAACACCTACGACGTGCTGTGCGCCGACGACGTGGTCTTCACCAAGGCCGCTTTCGACGTCTTCGTCGGGCCGGCGCAGGAGGACACCAAGTGAGCACCGTGCAGAAGGACCCGCGCGACATCCTGATCGCGCCGGTCGTGTCCGAGAAGAGCTATGGCCTCCTGGAGGAGGGCAAGTACACCTTCATCGTCGACCCCCGCTCGAACAAGACCGAGATCAAGATCGCGGTCGAGCAGATCTTCGGCGTCAAGGTCGACTCGGTTCACACGATGAACCGTCAGGGCAAGGCCCGCCGCACCCGTTTCGGCATGGGCAAGCGCAAGGACACCAAGCGTGCGATCGTCACCCTCCGCGAGGGCTCGATCGACATCTTCGGTGCGGGCGCCTGAGGAGCATAGGTAGACATGGGAATCCGCAAGTACAAGCCCACGACCCCGGGTCGTCGCGGCAGCAGCGTGGCCGACTTCGTCGAGATCACGCGCAGCACCCCCGAGAAGTCGCTGGTGCGTCCGCTGAGCAAGTCCGGTGGCCGCAACGCCTCGGGCCGCATCACGACGCGTCACATTGGTGGTGGCCACAAGCGCGCCTACCGCGTCATCGACTTCCGTCGTCATGACAAGGACGGCGTGCCGGCGAAGGTCGCGCACATCGAGTACGACCCCAACCGCACCGCCCGCATCGCGCTGCTGCACTATGCCGATGGCGAGAAGCGCTACATCCTGGCCCCCAAGGGCCTGGAGCAGGGTCAGCCGATCGAGAACGGCCCCGGCGCCGACATCAAGCCCGGCAACAGTCTGCCGCTGCGCAATATCCCCACCGGTACCGTCGTGCACGCCGTGGAGATCAAGCCCGGTGGCGGCGCGAAGATCGCCCGCTCCGCTGGCGTTCGCGTGCAGCTCGTCGCCAAGGACGGCCCCTACGCCCAGCTGCGTATGCCGTCCGGTGAAATTCGCAATGTCGACCTGCGCTGCCGCGCCACCATCGGTGAGGTCGGCAACGCCGAGCAGTCGAATATCAACTGGGGCAAGGCTGGCCGTATGCGGTGGAAGGGCAAGCGCCCGACCGTCCGTGGCGTCGCCATGAACCCGGTTGACCACCCGCACGGTGGTGGCGAGGGCAAGACCTCTGGTGGCCGGAACCCGGTCAGCCCGTGGGGTCAGCCTGAGGGCCGCACCCGTCGTCCTGGCAAGGCCAGCGATCAGATGATCGTGCGCCGCCGCCGCACCGGCAAGAAGCGCTGATAGGAGCACCTGAATCATGCCGCGCAGTTTGAAGAAGGGCCCCTTCATCGACGGCCACCTCCAAAAGAAGGTGGACGCTCAGAACGCTTCGGGTTCTAAGAACATCATCAAGACCTGGTCGCGCCGCTCGGTCATCGCGCCGGACTTCCTCGGTCACACCTTCGCCGTTCACAACGGCAAGACCCACATCCCGGTCTTCGTGACCGAGTCGATGGTCGGACACAAGCTCGGCGAGTTCGCGCCGACCCGCACCTTCAAGGGTCACATCAAGGACGACAAGAAGGGTCGTCGTCGATGAGCACGGAGAACGTTATGGAAGCCAAGGCGATCGCCCGGCACGTGCGGGTCACCCCGCAAAAGGCCCGCCGCATCGTCGACCTCATCCGCGGCAAGCAGGCCACGGACGCCGTCAACACCCTGCGCTTCGCCCCCCAGGGCGCGAGCGAGCCGGTGCTGAAGGTGCTCCAGAGCGCCATCGCCAACGCCCGGGTCAAGGCCGACGCCGCATCGGAGTCCTTCGATGAGCGCAACCTGATCGTCAGCGCTGCGTTCGTCGACGAGGGCCCGACCATGAAGCGGTTCCGCCCGCGCGCCCAGGGCCGCGCCGGCCGCATCAACAAGCGCACGAGCCACATCACCGTTTTCGTCGCGCCGAAGGCAACCGGAAAGGCAGGCACCCGCTAATGGGGCAGAAGGTCAACCCGCACGGCTTCCGGCTGGGCATCACCACCGACCACAAGAGCCGCTGGTTCGCCGACTCCACCAAGGAGGGTCAGCGTTACCGCGACTACGTCAAGGAAGATGTCGCGATCCGCAAGCTGATGTCCCAGGGCATGGAGCGCGCCGGTATTTCCCGCGTCGAGATCGAGCGCACCCGTGACCGCGTTCGTGTGGACATCCACACCGCGCGTCCCGGCATCGTCATCGGCCGCCGCGGCGCCGAGGCCGACCGCATCCGCGGCGACCTCGAGAAGCTCACCGGCAAGCAGGTCCAGCTGAACATCCTCGAGGTCAAGAACCCCGAGATCGACGCTCAGCTCGTGGCCCAGGGCATCGCCGAGCAGCTCGCCGCCCGCGTGACCTTCCGTCGCGCGATGCGCAAGGGTATGCAGTCCGCCCTCCGCGCCGGTGCCAAGGGCATCCGGATCCAGTGCTCGGGTCGTCTCGGCGGCGCCGAAATGTCCCGCTCGGAGTTCTACCGCGAAGGCCGGGTGCCCCTGCACACGCTTCGCGCGAACATCGACTACGGCTTCTTCGAGGCCAAGACCACCTTCGGTCGCATCGGCGTCAAGGTGTGGATCTACAAGGGCGATATGACCGAGAAGGAGTTCGCTGCGCAGCAGGTCAACGCCCCGCGCGGCGGCGCCCGCGGTCCGCGCCGCGACCGTGACGACCGTCCCGCCCGCGCTCGCCGCGACGCGGTGGCCGGCACTGACAACGCCGAGGCGGCTCCGGCTGCCGAGGCCGTTTCCGAAGGAGCGTGAGTGCGCGATGTTGATTCCTCGTCGCGTCAAGCACCGTAAGCAGCACCACCCCGGTCGCTCCGGCATGTCCAAGGGCGGCACCGCCCTCGCGTTCGGTGACTATGGCATCCAGGCTCTCGAGCCCGCCTATGTCACCAACCGGCAGATCGAATCCGCCCGTATCGCCATGACCCGCTACATCAAGCGTGGCGGCAAGGTGTGGATCAACATCTACCCGGACCGTCCGCTGACCAAGAAGCCGGCCGAAACCCGCATGGGTTCCGGTAAGGGTTCGCCGGAATGGTGGATCGCCAACATCAAGCCGGGCCGCGTCATGTTCGAGCTCTCCGGTGTCCCGGAGGAGGTCGCCCGCGAGGCGATGCGCTTGGCCATGCACAAGCTGCCCATGAAGACCCGTTTCGTCACGCGCGAAGGTGGTGACATCTGATGGCTATCGGAAGCAAGGACCTGACCCCCACCGAGCTGCGGGGCCTCGAGGACGAGCGTCTCGTCGAGGAACTGTGCAAGGCCAAGGAGGAACTGTTCAACCTCCGGTTCCAG
This sequence comes from Nostocoides veronense, assembly GCF_039531185.1. NCBI lineage: Bacteria > Bacillati > Actinomycetota > Actinomycetes > Micrococcales > Intrasporangiaceae > Nostocoides > Nostocoides veronense. The sequence continues at coordinate 87,215 of NZ_BAAAPO010000053.1, read as the reverse complement.
TCGGCCACCGGTCAGCTGGAGAGCCACGGCCGCCTGCGGGCGGTCCGCAAGGACATCGCCCGGATCTACACCGAAATGCGTGAGCGCGAGCTCGGCATTGGCGGGGCGTGAGCGGCATGAGCGAGAACACTATGGAAGAGAAGTCGAGCGTGGAGCGCAACTACCGCAAGACCCGCCAGGGCATGGTGGTCAGCGACAAGATGGACAAGACCGTTGTCGTCGAGGTCGAGGACCGCGTCAAGCACGCCCTGTACGGCAAGGTCATGCGCAAGAGCCACAAGGTCAAGGCGCACGATGAGCAGAACACCGCTGGTGTTGGCGACCGCGTCCTGATCATGGAGACCCGTCCGCTGAGCGCCTCCAAGCGCTGGCGCGTCGTGGAGATTTTGGAGAAGGCCAAGTGATTCAGCAGGAATCGCGCGTCAAGGTCGCCGACAACACCGGCGCCAAGGAGCTGCTCTGCATCCGCGTCCTCGGTGGATCGGGTCGGCGGTATGCCGGCATCGGTGACACCATCGTGGCGACCGTCAAGGACGCCATCCCCGGTGGCAATGTCAAGAAGGGTGATGTCGTCAAGGCGGTCATCGTGCGCACCACCAAGGAGCGCCGGCGGCCGGACGGCAGCTACATCCGCTTCGACGAGAACGCTGCCGTCATCCTCAAGAACGATGGTGATCCTCGTGGCACCCGCATCTTCGGCCCGGTGGGCCGCGAGCTGCGTGACAAGCGCTTCATGAAGATCATCTCCTTGGCACCGGAGGTGCTCTGACCCCATGGGCAAGATGAAGATCAAGAAGGGCGACACCGTCCAGGTGCTCACCGGCAAGGACAAGGCCAAGCAGGGCAAGGTCATCGCCGTCAACACCGAGACCCAGCGTGTGACCGTCGAAGGCGTCAACCGCGTGACGCGCCACGTCAAGCCGGGCACCCGCGGCACTGGCGGCCTCGTCGTGCAGGAAGCGCCCATCCACGTCAGCAATGTCGCGATCGTCGACCCCGCCGACAAGAAGCCGACCCGCGTCAAGACCCGCGTTGAGCAGGTCGAGCGCGACGGCCGCACCAAGACCACCCGCGTGCGGGTCTCCGCACGCTCCGGTAAGGACATCTGATGACTGAAACCGTCACCAAGCCTCGGCTCAAGACGCGCTACCAGGGTGAGGTCAAGACCTCCCTCCAGGAGCAGTTCAGCTACGCCAACGTCATGCAGATCCCCGGCGTCGTCAAGGTCGTCGTCAACATGGGTGTCGGCGATGCCGCCAAGGACAGCAAGCTGATCGAGGGCGCCATCAAGGACCTTACGGCGATCACCGGCCAGAAGCCGCAGGTCACCAAGGCCCGCAAGTCCATCGCGCAGTTCAAGCTGCGCGAGGGTATGCCGATCGGCGCGCACACGACGCTGCGCGGCGATCGCATGTGGGAGTTCCTCGACCGCCTCGTCACCATCGCGCTGCCGCGTATCCGTGACTTCCGCGGCCTGTCCCCGAAGCAGTTCGACGGGCGAGGCAACTACACCTTCGGCCTGACCGAGCAGTCGATGTTCCACGAGATCGACCAGGACCGCATCGACCGGGTTCGCGGCATGGACATCACCATCGTCACCACCGCGACGAACGACGACGAGGGACGGGCGCTGCTCAAGGCGCTGGGCTTCCCCTTCAAGGAGAACTGACATGGCGAAGACCGCGCTGAAGAACAAGGCCGCCAAGGCGCCGAAGTTCAAGGTTCGTGGCTACACCCGCTGCCAGCGCTGCGGCCGGCCCCACTCCGTGTACCGCAAGTTCGGCCTGTGCCGGATCTGCCTGCGCGAGATGGCCCACCGCGGCGAGCTGCCGGGCGTGACCAAGAGCTCCTGGTAAGGCCAGGGCTTCGCTGCGCGAAGGCGAAGTTGTCCGTTCCGGGCAACCCAGCTCGCTGCGCTCGTCGGTTGCCCGTTCCGCTCACGCGGACATCTATGGTTCCGAAGGTCTGCCGCTAACGCGGGAAACCAGCGGAGTCACCAAGAACGACAACGCAAGAAACCACCACCAACACCGAAGGTCCGCGGCCGGCATACGGCAGCAGAAACCGCGGTGAGAAGGGGCCGATCAAGCCCATGACCATGACCGACCCGATTGCGGACATGCTGACCCGCGTCCGGAACGCCAACTCGGCGCACCACGACGAGGTCTCCATGCCGTTCTCGAACCTCAAGTCGCACATCGCCGAGATTCTTCAGGCCGAGGGCTATATCGCCTCCTGGAGCGTCGAGGACGCCGAGGTCGGCAAGACCTTGACGATCAACCTCAAGTACGGCCCCAACCGGGAGCGCTCCATCGCCGGCATCCGCCGCGTGAGCAAGCCCGGCCTGCGGGTCTACGCGAAGTCCACCAACCTGCCCAAGGTTCTCGGCGGACTCGGCATCGCGATCATTTCCACGTCGTCCGGCCTGCTGACCGACAAGCAGGCGGCTAACAAGGGTGTGGGTGGGGAAGTCCTCGCCTACATCTGGTAAGGGAGCACCGATATGTCTCGAATCGGACGTATGCCGGTCACCGTTCCCGCGAGCGTCACGGTCACCGTCGACGGTCACACCGTCACGGTCAAGGGCCCCAAGGGTGAACTGAGCCATGTGGTCGCCGAGCCGATCGCCGTCGCGGTCGAGGACGGCTCCGTTGCCGTTACCCGCCCCAACGACGAGCGTCTCTCCCGGTCGCTGCACGGTCTGACCCGCACCCTGATCAACAACATGGTGCTCGGTGTCACCGAGGGCTTCGAGAAGAAGATGGAGATCCGTGGCACGGGTTACCGCGTCATGGCGCGTGGCTCGAACATGGAGTTCGCGCTGGGCTACAGCCACCCCATCACCATCGAGCCGCCGGCCGGCATCACCTTCGCGGTCGAGAACCAGACGCGGTTCGCGATCCAGGGCATCGACAAGCAGCTCGTCGGTGAGACGGCTGCCAACATCCGCAAGCTGCGCAAGCCTGACCCCTACAAGGGCAAGGGTGTCCGCTACGCCGATGAGGTCATCCGCCTCAAGGCCGGCAAGACCGGGAAGAAGTAAGCCATGGGCAAGATCGTCAAGCGCGGCACGAGCAAGGCCGCGGCGCGCACGCGCCGTCACTCTCGTCTCCGCAAGACCCTGACCGGCACCACCGCGCGTCCGCGCCTGGTCGTCTCGCGCAGCAGCCGCCACGTCTTCGTGCAGATCGTCGACGACGCGGCCCGCACCACGCTGGCCAGCGCCTCCACCATGGAAGCCGACCTGCGCGGCTTCGACGGCGACAAGACCGCCAAGGCCAAGAAGGTCGGCGAGCTCGTCGCCGAGCGCGCCAAGGCGGCCGGTGTCGAGTCGGTCGTCTTCGACCGTGGCGGCAACAAGTACCACGGCCGTGTCGCCGCCATCGCCGATGGCGCCCGCGAGGGAGGCCTGTCTCTGTGAACACCGCATACTTCGAGATGAGGAACATCTGATGCCCGGACCCCAGCGTCGAGGCACCGGCGTCGCCGACCGCGGCGGCGACCGGAATGCCGAGCGCGGCGAGCGCCGCGGCCGCGACGGTGACCGTCGCGACAACCGCCGCGATGCCGCCGCCGAGAAGTCCCAGTACCTCGAGCGCGTTGTAACCATCAACCGCGTCGCCAAGGTCGTCAAGGGTGGCCGTCGCTTCAGCTTCACCGCGCTCGTCGTCGTCGGCGACGGTGACGGCACCGTGGGCGTCGGCTACGGCAAGGCCCGTGAGGTCCCCGCCGCCATCGCCAAGGGCGTCGAAGAGGCCAAGAAGGCCTTCTTCAAGGTCCCGCGGATCCAGGGCACCATCCCGCACCCCGTCCAGGGTGAGGCGGCGGCCGGTGTCGTCATGCTCCGCCCCGCCGCTCCTGGTACCGGTGTTATCGCCGGTGGCCCGGTCCGTGCGGTCCTGGAGTGCGCCGGCATTCACGATGTGTTGTCGAAGAGCCTCGGCTCGGACAACTCCATCAATATCGTCCACGCGACGGTCCAGGCACTGAAGGTACTGGAGCGTCCCGAGGCGGTTGCCGCTCGTCGTGGCCTGCCCTTGGATGAGGTTGCCCCGGCCGCCATGCTGCGCGCCCAGGCCGCCGCGAAGGCCGGTGCGTGATGGCGCAACTGAAGGTCACCCAGAAGAAGGGCATCGTCGGCGAGAAGCACAGCGCGCGGGAGACTCTGCGCACGCTGGGCCTGAAGCGCATCGGCGATGTCGTCGTCAAGGAGGACCGCCCCGAGATCCGGGGTATGGTCCGCACCGTCCGCCACCTCGTGGTGGTCGAGGAGGTCGAGTGAGCATGGCTGACAACGCCAAGGGCACCGCAGGCGCGGCGTCCACCCACGCTCTGAAGGTTCACCACCTGCGTCCGGCCCCCGGAGCCAAGACCGCCAAGACCCGTGTCGGTCGTGGTGAGGGTTCCAAGGGTAAGACCGCTGGTCGAGGTACCAAGGGCACCAAGGCCCGCTACCAGGTGCCGGCGCACTTCGAGGGTGGCTCCACCGCCATCCACATGCGCCTGCCCAAGCTGCGCGGCTTCAAGAACCCGTTCCGCACGACCTATCAGGTCGTCAACCTCGACAAGATCTCGGCGCTCTACCCCAGCGGTGGCGCCGTGACGGTCGAGGACCTGATCGCCAAGGGCGCTGTGCGCTCCGGCGAGCTGGTCAAGGTTCTCGGCACCGGGGAGATCACGGTCGCGGTGCAGGTCACCGCGGACGCCTTCTCCGCCTCCGCCAAAGACAAGATCGAGGCTGCCGGCGGCTCCGTCGCCACCGCCTGATCCATCGGACGCTTCCGCGTCGTATGCCGTGGGGCGAGTCCCGGGGACACCTCGGGAACTCGGCCCACGGCATACGCCGTTGAGGGGCCAGAGCTGCTGTATGGCGGATCTCATGCTCGACCGCGGGTGGCTGGAATCGGCGCCCACGGGGGCGCCGGGGTAGATTGCACCGGCGGGGCAGGGAGCGAGACCCGCGAACGACCATCCCGCGCGCCACGCCGCGGGAGGAGGGACACCACGTGCTTTCCGCATTTGCGCGCGCGTTCAGAACGCCGGACTTGCGCAAGAAGATCCTCTTCACCCTGGCGATCATCGCGATCTACCGCTTGGGCGCCCACGTTCCGACGCCCGGCATCAGCTATGCCGCCGTTCAGGAGTGCGTGGCCAACGCCCAAGCCAACACCGGCTTCCTCGGCCTGGCCAACCTCTTCAGTGGTGGTGCGCTGCTGACCCTGTCGGTCTTCGCGCTGGGCATCATGCCCTACATCACCGCCAGCATCATCGTGCAATTGCTGACCGTGGTCATCCCGCGCTTCGAGACCCTCAAGAAGGAGGGCCAGGCGGGTCAACAGAAGATGACGCAGTACACGCGCTATCTGACGATCGGGCTGGCGGTCCTGCAGAGTTCGACGCTGATCACCTTCGCGCAGAATCCCTCGCAGCTTTTCGGCAACCCCAGCTGCACCAACATCCTCGTTGATGACTCGATGATTACCATCCTCATCATGGTGCTGACCATGACGGCCGGCACCGGCATGGTCATGTGGCTCGGGGAGTTGCTGACCGATAAGGGCGTCGGCAATGGCATGTCGATCCTCATCTTCACCTCGATCGTCTCCAGCTTCCCGGGCGCCCTGTGGGGCATTCGCCGCACCAATGGCTGGATGACCTTCCTGATCGTCGTCCTGCTCGGACTGCTGATCATCGCGGCGGTTGTTTTTGTTGAGCAGAGCACCCGCCGCATCCCGGTGCAGTACGCCAAGCGGATGGTCGGCCGGCAGATGTATGGCGGCACCTCGACCTACATCCCGATCAAGGTCAACATGGCCAATGTCATCCCGGTCATCTTCGCCAGTTCGCTGCTGGCCCTGCCGGCCATGGTGGCGCAGTTCAACCAGAACCCGACGGGCCGCAGCCCGGGCTGGGTCGGCTTTATCCAGAACCACCTGGTCGACCCGGGCAAACCGGTTTACATGGTCGTCTACACGGTCCTGATCCTCTTCTTCACCTTCTTTTACGTCTCGATCACCTTCAACCCGGAGGAAGTCGCGGACAATATGAAGCGCTACGGCGGCTTCATCCCAGGAATCCGCGCCGGGAAACCCACGGCCGAATACCTTCAGTACGTCCTCACCCGGATCACTGTCCCCGGCGCCATCTACCTGGCGCTGATCTCCCTGATCCCGCTGATCGCCATCGCCTCGATCAATGCCGACATGAACTTCCCGTTCGGTGGCACCTCGATCATCATCATGGTCGGCGTGGGTCTCGAGACGGTCAAGCAGATTGAGGCGCAATTGCACCAGCGCCAGTACGAAGGGTTCCTCCGATAAGCATGATGCGCATGATCATCTTTGGTCCGCCGGGCGCCGGCAAGGGCACGCAAGCGGTGCTGATCGCCGAGCGATATGGCATCCCCGCCATCTCGACCGGCGACATCTTCCGGGCCAATATCCGCAATGAAACCCCGCTCGGCCTGCAGGTCAAGGAGATCCTTGCGTCGGGCGGGTACGTCAGTGACGAGATCACCAATGCGATCGTCGCCGACCGGCTCGCCGAGGACGACTGCTCCACCGGCTTCCTCCTGGACGGCTACCCTCGCACGGCCGACCAGGTCAGCGCCCTGGATGCCATGCTGGCTGGGCGCGGCAGCGAACTCGACGCCGTGCTGGAGCTGACGGTGGACGAGGACGAGGTCGTCGATCGCATCGTCAAGCGGGCCGCCGAAAGCGGCCGCGCCGATGACACCGCGGATGTCGCCCGCGAGCGGATCGCCATCTATCGCCGCGAGACCGAGCCGCTAGCCACGGTGTATGCCGATCGCGGCCTCCTCGTGCAGGTCGACGGCATGGGGGAGATCGGCGAGGTCACCGACCGAATCGGTGCCGCGCTCGACTCCCGTCAGCACTAAGCACGTCAATGATGTTCGGCCGCGAGCGACTCGAAACCAAGACGCTGGATCAGGTCCGCGCCATGCGCGCACCTGGCCTGGTCGTCGGCGAGTGCCTGCATATGCTGCGCGGCGCGACCCAGGCCGGGATGACCACCCTCGACCTGGACCGGCTCGCGGAGCAGTTCATCCGAGACCACGGCGGCCGGCCGAGCTTCGCGGAGGTGCCGGGCTATCGGCATACGCTCTGCACCTCGGTCAACGAGGAGATCGTGCACGGGATCCCGGGCTCGCGCGTGCTCAAGGACGGCGACCTGCTCTCCATCGACTGCGGCGCGATCGTTGACGGCTGGCATGGTGATGCGGCGATCTCGGTGATTGTCGGCGGCCGGGAGGCCGCGCGCCCCGAGGACCTCGACCTCATGGACGCGACCGAGGACTCCTTGTGGGCCGGCATCGCCGCCCTGAAGGTCGGGCGCGACCTCTTCGAGGTCGGGTCGGCCGTCGAGGCGTCAATTGAGCGGGCGGGAGAGCGGCTTGGCCGCACCTTCGGCATCGTCGAGGACTATGTCGGCCATGGCATCGGCCGCGAGATGCATATGTCGCCCAATGTCCCCAACTACGCCGTGCGCGGCCGGGGACCGACGATCCGCAACGCCTGCACCGTCGCCATCGAGCCGATGATCACCCTCGGCGATCAAGAGAACGAAGTCCTCACCGACCAGTGGACGGTCGTCACGTCCGACCGCTCGCGCGCCAGCCACTGGGAGCACACCGTGGCCTGTCACGACGGCGGCATCTGGGTGCTGACCGCGATCGACGGAGGCGCGCAGCGCCTCGCCTCCGCATACTCACCGCTGGCCTAGGGGCAGCCCCTCCCGCGCGCCGACTCTCGGTGCGTGGGTGCCGAACCGGTGCGTAGCTGAACGGCCCCGGTGCGCAGGCTGCGCCGCTGCGGTGCGTAAAGGCCGCGCTGGGCCTTGAGCAGGGTCGTAGCGGCCGCTTCGCTGGGGGGCATGACGACCACCACGGCACCCACGAGCAGCTACTCACCCGGCAGCGGCTACGCCCGCGATGTCGAATATGAGCGACTGGAGCGGCAGGCTGCGTTGAGCTTTCCGCGCGAGTTCGAGCTGATGATCGCGCACGGCCTGACCCGAACTGGCACGGTCATCGACCTCGGCAGCGGCAATGGTGCGGTCACGCGCCGGCTGCGCGAGGAGCTGCCCGATGCGACGGTCTACGGCAGCGATGTGGACGCCGAGCTGCTCGCGAGCGTCGAGCCGCCGACGCTGGCCATCGTCGATGGCACCATCCCTGTGCCCGATGGCAGCGTCGACGACATCGTCATGCGCTTCGTCGCCCAACACCTGCGCCCCGCCCTGCGCGCGGAAGTCTTCGCCGAGATCCGCCGAGTCCTGCGCCCCGGGGGTCGCCTGCACGTCATTGATGTCGATGACAGCGACGCCGGCCACAGCAGCGGGCGGGTGACCCGCGGCTTGGTTGAGCTGTTCAGTGAGTTGCGAGCGATCCAGTCGGCCGATGGGGGCGACCGGCAGGTCGTCAAGAAAATCCCGGCAGAGCTGGAACGCGCCGGTTTCATCGATGTCGACCCGGTGACCTCCGCGGTCACCACAAATGACCACCCCGTCGCCGCCTTTTCCGTCCACATGGGTCCGGACCGCTATGTGCCCTTGGTCGCCGCCGGCGTCCTGACGATCGAACAACTGGCTGTCGTCGGCTGGTCCTGGGAGAACTTCCGCCGCGACCCCGAAGCCTTCATCAGCATCAACATCCACACCGTCCACGCGGTCTCGCCGGGACCGGCCACCACCACCCACCACGGGAGCTGACATGAACCCCAACCTCAAGACCTTCTTGGCGATCTTCCTCTTCATCTGGGGTGTCGTCGGCGTAGTTCTCGCCGTCGTCAACCTGCAATCCGCGCCCGCCGCGACCAGCTCGGCCGTCGTCTTCGGCGCGCTCGGGATGCTCGGCTTCGTCGGCGGCTGGCTGCTGATGCGCCGTCCGTCCTACTGACACCACCCCAGCACTTTCCACCTCAAGAAAAAGGACAGAAAGCGTGAGCGTGCTTCGCTTCCGGGACAACTTCCGCGTCGAGGTCATCGACAACAAGTTGCTCTTCCTGCTCAATGACGAGCAGGCGATGATCGTCGAGAACCCCAACACCGCCAGGGTCGCCACCTTGATCGATGGCCAACGGACGACCGCGGACGTGATGTCGGCGCTCGCGGGCCAGATGGCGCCCGACCGCGTGTTCTTGGAGTTGGCCAAGCTGCAAAAGTCCGGGCATGTCGTCACGACACCGAGCGATGGCTCGCTCGCCGCGCAATATGTCGAAGGCTTCGGCCGGGCTAGCGACGGCTTCGCCACGCGGACCGCCCCTTTCGAGGTGGCCGTCTTGTCGCTCACGAGCGTCGATCTCTGCACGCCACTGACCTCCGCCCTGGCCAGCTATGCACCGCGCATTGCGGTGCGCAGCGTCGAGGGCGTCTTCGATGCCGTCGGCTCGGATCTGGTCGTCGTCGTCGTGGACGATTACCTCAGCAGCGCCCTGCGCGAGATCAACAAACACTTCAAGGGTGAAGGCCAGCCGTGGGTGCTGGTCAAGCCGGCGGGACGCGAGGTCTGGGTTGGCCCGCGCTTCATCCCCGGCGAGACCGGTTGCTGGGAGTCCGTGGAGGACCGCATCGCGGCCAACCGTCAGGTTGAGAGGTATGTCGCCGGCAAGACCGGGGCGGCCTTCCCACAGGTCAAGCCCGCCGGCCTGGCCCCCGGCGCCACGGGCATCGCCGCCGGTGTCATCGCGAATGAGATTTTGGCCCTAGCCGCCGGGCTGGCCGGCGAGCTCGCCGGCGCCATGCGCTCGCTGGATGTCAAGACCTACGAGACGCGCAGCCACACCCTGATCGACCAGCCGCAGTTCTCGGTCGAGGACCCGGCGAGCCTGCGGCGCACCAGCGAGGTCACGCTGACCGAGACCCCGGCTCAGCACCTCGAGGACGGGGGCTATCGCGTCTGCACCCCGCGCGAGACGTACGACCGGCTGGAGCGCCATATCAGCCACATCCTCGGCGCGGTCTCTCGTCTGACGCCGCTGGATGCGGACGAGGAAGGCATCACGTACTCCTTCGCCGCCGGACACAACTTCGGGATGATGGGCGACAACATGGACCTGCTGCGCAGCAATATGCGCGGGCAGTCCGGCGGCAAGGGCCGCACCGAGATCCAGGCCAAGGTGTCGGGCATCTGCGAAGCGCTCGAGCGCTATTCGGGCGTGTGGACCCCGGACATCCCGGAGGCCTTTTCGACGTGGAATGCCCTCGAGGGCCGCAAACTGCACCCCGGCGACTACCTCCGCTTCTCCGACGAGCAGTACGCCATCCGCGAGAGCTGGAACGCCGATCCCCGCAACCGGCTGCAGAAGATTCCGCACCGCTTCGATCACGACAAGCCCATCCACTTCACGGCCGGCCGCTCGCTGACCACAGGCGAGGAGGTGATGATCCCCTCCGCCATGATCTGGTTCGGGCATCCGGACCTGAAGGACATGAGCCACCTGTTCACGATGACCGACTCCAATGGTGGGGCCGCCGGCAACACGATGGACGAAGCGGTCCTGCAGGGCCTGTGCGAGGTCTACGAACGCGACGCCGTCGCCTTGTGGTGGTTCAACCGGATCGCCCGCCCCGGCATCGATCTGGATTCGGTCAAGGATCCGTATGTCGATCAGATGCGCGAGTTCTATGCCTCGATGGATCGCAACATCTGGGTTATCGACCTGTCCAACGACCTCGGCATCTCCACCTTCGCGGCCTTCTCGCGCCGCGACCACGAGGTCGAGGACATCATGGTCGGCTTCGGGGCACACCCCGATCCGCATATCGCCTTCTTCCGGGCCCTGACCGAGCTCAACCAGTTCCTGCCCTTCGTGCGCAAGCGGGATGCGGAAGGCAACACGATCTACCAGGTCGATGACGCCGCGACCTTGGAGTGGTGCAAGACCCGCACCTGCGCCTCCGAGCCGTGGATCCTCCCCGACCCGGCCGTTCCCCTGCGCACCCTGGAGGAGCTGGAGCGGGAGATCCCCACGACCCTGGGCGGCATTGTGCAGTACTGCGTCGATGACTTGGCGGCAGCCGGGATGGAGACGATCGTCGTCAACCAAACCCGCCCCGACATCGACCTCGCGGTGGCCAAGGTCTTCGTCCCCGGCATGCGGCACTTCTGGCGCCGCACCGGCCCCGGCCGCATCTACGACATTCCGGTCCAGCTCGGCTGGCGCGAGGCGCCGATCGCCGAAGCGGATGTCAACCCCATCGGTGTCTTCTTCTAAGGAGCCGGCAGTGTCTTCGACCCTTCAGGCTCGGCCCGTGACCACGGTCCTGGCCGTGCGTCCCACGATCTCGCTGTCCCCGCATCCGGAGGGCATCACCGTCACGGGGGTGGGCTGGGAACAGCTCGTCGCCGTCTCGTCACCGGGAGTACGCGATGCGGTCCTGTCGGTGCGGGAGTCGCCGATGCCGTCCTCGGAGATTCTACGGAGGGCCCTGGAGGCGAGCGGGGATCTGAGCGCCGCGGTGCTTGTCCAGTCGGTGGTCAAGCGACTGTCCGTGCTCGGAGTCTTCGAGCATGTGCTTTTCGAGCCGGGCAATGGCGCCGTAGCCCGCCTGATGACGGCGGGAGCCATGCCGGTCGGCCTGTCGGCCTTGCCGCCGGATGCGCGTCTGCGCGTCCTGAGCCCGATGGCGGTGGCGACCGTGCGCGCGGGAGAGGTTGTGGTGGAGTCGGGGGTTTCGCACCTGCAGGTGGCGCTGCGGCCGGACCTGTTCGCGCTCGTCGTGGCGGGAGATCTGGACGCGCTGCCCGATCCGGTGCTCGCGATGCTCTGCACGGCCCGGCTGCTGGTGACCCCGGAAGAGACCGCTTCGCGGCGCTTCCGGCAGTGGGATGCGACCGACTTGTGGTTCCACCGCAAGGCCAATGAGTCCCGTGGGGCGGACGGCTATGGCGGGACTTACCATCTCGCCGACGACTTCAAGCCGGTGCCGTATGCCCGGCCGGTCCCGCCCGGCGGCAGCCTCGCCTTGCCGGTCCCCGATCTCGCCCAGGCTCGCGCCGCTGACCCGCCGCTGGCCGAGGTGATGGAACGGCGACGCTCCCACCGCCGCTTCCTCGCCGGCCGCACGAGCCAGGAACAGCTCGGCGCCCTGCTCTATCGCGCGCTGCGCGCCCGGCAGATCCATCCCGACGATCGCGGGCTCGATGTCGTGGATCGGCCATACCCCAGCGGCGGGTCAGTGCACGAAATCGAGACCTATGTCGTGGTCAATGACGTAACGGGCATCGAGGCCGGCATCTACCGCTACGCACCGGATCGCCACGCCCTCGATGTGCTACAGCAGAACGACGCCATCCGCGCCCGCGTCAACGCCGACGTCATGATCACGACGCGCGGCGAGCAACCACCGCCGGTCGTCCTGCTCTTCGGGGCCCGTTTCGACCGCCTGATGTGGAAATACCAGGGCATGCCCTATGCCCTGCTCACCAAGCATGTTGGCGTTGTCTATCAGACGATTTATGTCAATGCGGAGGCCGAGGGGCTCGGCGTCTGCGGCATCGGCGGAACCTCCGCCTCCCTCTTTGCGCAAGCCACCGGTGAGCATCCGATGGACGAGGGCGCTGTGGGCATGATGGTCCTCGGCGTGCCCGACCCGAGCGAGCGCGACGCCTGGGGCCGGCCATGAAGTTCCGCTTCAAGGCTCTGGAGCGCCAGCGCCAACCCGACCAACTCGACTCGCCCCTGCTGCTGGCCAGCCCGCGGGGTTGGGTCGCCGTCTTCACGGTCCTGATCACCACCGTGATGATCGGCCTATGGGGCTTCCTTGGCTCGATCCCGCGGTATGCCGACGCCAGCGGGCTGCTGACCTTCGCCGGGGGGATCGTCACGGTCGAGTCCGATGTGGCCGGCGCGCTCGTCGACCTACCGGTCACGATGGGCCAGCAGATTCACCAGGGCCAGCAGCTCGGGACGGTGCGCGGTCGCGGCGGTGAGGACAACCGCATCATCTCTCCGGCCTCCGGTCGGGTCGTCTCAGTCGCCTCGGCCTTGGGCAATTACGTCGCCCCCGGAGAACCGCTGGTCCAGCTCGAACGCGTCGGCGTCGATGACCTCGAGATGGGTGCGACCTTGATCGTCAGCGGCGACATGGTGCCCTACGTTCACCCGAGCCAGGAGGTCACCTTGGCCGTTCCGGGCGTGAACCCTCGTGCCTTCGGACGGCTTAAGGGTGTCGTCGAAAGCGTCTCCGAATATCCCGTCAGCGCGCAACAACTCGCGACTGTCACCGGTCAGAGCAGCCCGGCTGGGGAACCGGTGGGCGAGAACCGTCACCTGGTCACGATCCGGCTGTTGCCGGACAGCACGACGGTTTCGGGCTATCAGTGGACCAGCGTCTCCGGGCCTCCGGTGCGCCTGCAATCCCGCACCCCCGTCTCCGGTGCCCTCTCGCTCGGCGGGATCAAGCCGGTCTCCATCCTGCTGGGGGTATGACGCATGCGCACCCCAACCCGCGCCGCCCCGCCGCGTGTCGAGGTCGAGTGCAAAGGCCTCGCGCCCCGGCGGGCCAAGATTCGCCGCACCCCAACGGTGATCCAGATGGAGGCCGTCGAATGCGGGGCGGCCTCGCTGTCGATTCTGCTCTCGCACTACGGCCGCTTCGTCCCGCTGGAAGAGCTGCGGGTGGTGTGCGGGATCTCGCGCGACGGCTCGACAGCCAAGAACGTCATGGACGCGGCACACCAATATGGCCTGGTGGGCAAGGGCCGACGAATGGAGCTGCCGCCGCTTCTCGAAATGGACCATCCGGTCATCGTCTTTTGGGCCTTCCAACACTTCATGGTCGTCAACGGCTTCGAGCGCCGCCGTGGCCAGACCGTGGTCTTGATCAACGACCCCGCGTCCGGACCTCGCCGGATGCCGCTCAGCGAATTCGATCAGGGCTTCACCGGGATCGTCTTGGACCTGGTGCCGGGGGAGGACTTCGAGGTTGGAGGCGCGCCGCCGAAGATCTCCGAGATGCTGCTGGAGCGCACCTCCCGCAATGGGCGGGGCTTGGCCTTGGCCTTGCTGGCGAGCGTCGTGCTGGTCATTCCCGGCATCGTCTCGCCGATCTTCACGCAGTACTACGTCGACTCGATCTATGGCACCCCGGGCGCGCTCGCTGTCGTGCCGCTGCTCATCGGCTTGGCGGTCTGTGCCGCCGGCGTCTTCATCCTCACCAAGGTGCAAACGCATTACCTGCGGCTGGTCGAGGGGCGAAGTTCGCTGGTTTCCAGCGGACGCTTTCTGTATCGGCTGCTGCGTCTGCCAATGGGCTTCTACTTGCAGCGACGTCCGGCCGAACTCGGCCGTCGCCTCAACAGCAACCGTCAGGTGGCCCAGACGGTCACGCGCGATCTGGTGGTCACCTGCGTCAATCTGCTGCTGATCGTTGTCTATGGCGCAGCCCTGCTCGCGCAGGACCTCATCCTTGGCGCACTGGCCATCGGCGTCGCCCTGATCAACCTGGCCGTGCTGCGGGCCGTGATGCGCCGCCGCATCGACAATGCCACCGCCTTGGAGGCCGAAGAGGGCCGGTTGGCGGTCGCCACCTTGCATACGATCTCGGCGATCGAAACCGTGAAATCGTCGGGGACCGAGCATGCTTCGTTCTCCCGGTGGTCCGGCTCCCTGGCCAAGGCGATGACCGAGTCACAACGCCTCGGCCAGCCGACCGCCTTGATGACCGTCGTGCCGCCCATGCTCGCGACCATCAACTCCGGCCTGGTCATGCTCGTCGGCGGCCTGCGGGTGACCGATGGGGCCATCACCGTCGGAGTCCTCTTCGCCTTCCAGGCGCTGCTCGCGACCTTCACCCGGCCGCTGACGCAGTTGACCAATCAGGCGGGCACCTTGCAGGAGATGACCGCGCAATTGCACCGGCTGCGCGATGCGGAGAAGTACGCGCTGGACCCGGCCTTCCGGGCCGAGCCACACGAGGGTGACGGGCGTCTGCTCTCCGGTGCCTTGGAGTTTCGAGACGTGGAGTTCACCTTCGGACCGCTTCTCGCGCCCCTGGTGCGAAACCTCGACCTGGCGATGGAGCCGGGTATGCGGGTGGCTTTGGTGGGTGCCTCCGGGTCCGGCAAGAGCACGATCGCCAAGCTCGCGGCAGGCCTATTGGAGCCAAGTGCCGGCGAGATCCTCTTCGACGGCCGCGCCCGTCACGACTGGAGCCGGCAGTCGATGGCCCGCTCGGTCGCCTATGTCGACCAGACGACGACGCTTTTCGATGGCACGGTCCGCGAGAATATCTGCTTCTGGGACAATGAAGTTCGCGATGATTCGGTGCTTCGCGCCCTGCGCGATGCCGAGATCTTCGATGCTATTTCCCGGCGCGCCGGCGGGGTCAATGCGACCGTCGCCGAGGGTGGCAGCAACTTCTCCGGCGGCCAGCGGCAGCGACTGGAATTGGCACGCGCGTTGGTGTCCGACCCCACCCTCGTCGTCCTCGACGAAGCGACCAGCGCCCTGGACACCGCCACCGAACGCCGGGTGATGGACAACCTGCGCCGGCGCGGGTGTGCCTTGATGATCATCGCGCACCGCCTCTCCACCGTCCGCGATGCCGACGTGATCATGGTCATCGAGGACGGGAGCGTCGTGGAGCAGGGCCGGCACGAGGAACTGATGGCCCGAGGCGGTCTGTATTGCGAGTTGGTGGACAGCGAAGCCGGCGCGGCCAGGACGGAGCAGAACTGATGTCGACGGAGGATTTCGTCACCGATCGGGCCGACACGGTCAGTTTCCCCCTGCCCACCCAACTGGTGCCGTGGGACGAACGCGATATGTACGTCATCCATACGGCCGAGGATGTGCTTTTCGTCGAGTCCGGTGCGGTGGATCTTTTCGCGGTGCTCGTCAAGGACGGACGGCCGAGCGGACCATGGCATGCCCTAGCGCGATTGACCGCCGGGGACATCGCGGTGGGTCCGGTCTTCGGCCCCCGCCACCGAATCCTGTGCCGCCGCGTCGGCCACGGCAGTATGCGCTCGCTGAACCTCTCCAGCCTGCGCCAGTCGGTTGCCGCCCTGGAGAAGTCCGGAGAGGGTGACGACATCGCGCGCATCCTCGCCGAGGGCATCGATGCGACGCTGCGCAAGATCGATCGCAGTCTGGCCCGGCCATTGGCCCCGCGAGACTTCGCCGTGCTCCCGGCGGATGCGTCGTGCGAGTTCGGGCGCGGCGATGTCTTGCGGCCGATCGATGCCTTGTTGTGGGTCGAGGTCGTGAATGGCCAGGTTTATCAGGGCCACGAGCGGGCGCCCTTTCACACCGGTGAGAACCTCTGCTTGACCCGGCAAGACTGGCTGACCCTAGACATGGCCACGGTGCTGCGCACCCGGCATACCGAAGCCCTCGTGCGCACAGACGAGATTTGGCACCGGCTTGTGGGGCATTGGTCCCGATTCCTCTTTCAGGTCGACCGGACCGTCGAACGCGAGGCCACCATCGCTGAGGCGGCGGTGCGCGTCGCCGCAGAGCGCGACCGGAATGCGCCCGTGCAGGTGCGTCAGGAAAACGATGCCCTACTCGTCGAGGGGACGTCCGCGCCAGCCATCGTCGCCTCCAGCGGGGTCACGGCCGGTCTGGTGGATGTGATCGTGCGCGTGCTCGCCGCGCAGTCCGAGGACACCGAGATCCCCACCCATATCGCCCACGCCCGAGATATCGGTGACTATGACGCGCTGGGGTCCAGCGGGTGGGTGCGGACCCGCGCTGTCCGGCTCGAAGGTCGCTGGTGGACCACCGATATGGGGCCGGTCGCCGGCTTCTGGGGGCCAGATCACCTGCCCGTCGCGTTCTTGTTCAAGGAGGGCGGCTATGTCGCCTTCGGTCGCTGGCTCGACCGGCCGGTGCGGGTGACCGGTGACAACCAATTCAGCGCGGGCCGCCATGTGTGGGCGGTCTATCCGCGGCTCCCGGCAGATGTGCGGACCGTTCGGGGGCTGATCCGCTATGGCTTTCGTGGCCTGCGCTCGGAATTGTGGCTTTTCGGAGCCATGGCGGCCCTGATCGGCGTGATCGGCCTGCTAACCCCGATCCTCAATGGCAAGATCCTCGGGGAGTTCGTCGCCTCGGCGAATCGCCCGATGATCATTCAAGGCGGCATCGCGGTCATCGCCAGCGCTCTGGTCGCCGCGGCCTTCTCGATCGTGCAGAACCTCGCCGTCCTCCGTCTGCAGGGTGCCCTGATCGCCAAGACGCAGGTGGGAGTATGGAGTCGCCTCCTCGATCTGCCGGTCACCTTCTTCCAGCGCTACTCCACCGGCCGTCTGGGCACCATCGTCTTGAGCATGAAAGCCGCGCAGGAGGTCCTCTCCGGTGTCGTCGTCGCTGCCACGCTGGGCCTGGTCGTCGTCATTGCGAACCTCGCCGTGGTCTTCTTCTTCAGCGTCCGTCTGGCTCTCGTCGGTTTGGCGCTCGCCGCCATCGCTGGGGTGGTGTGCTTGATCGTCGGACGCCGCGTGATGCACCTCGAGCGCGAGCGCTATGACGCGGAACAGAAACTGACCGGGCAGAGCTTTGAGGTGCTCTCCGCGATGACGAAGATCCGGGCGAGTGCTGCCGAGGAACGGGCGTTCTTGCGCTGGTCGGATCAGCAGCGGGTCGTGCAGTCCTATGTCCTGGCCAGCCGCCGTGCTCAGGATCAGATCACGATCTTCAATGGCCTGTATCCACTCGTGGCCCTTGCCATCGTGTTCACCGTCGCGAACCTGATGAACCCGGCCCTGCCGCTGCCGGCCCTGCTGTCCTTCCTCACGGCGTTCACCTTGATGATCAACGCGCTCCTGCAATTCACCGGAAGCGTCCTGACGGCGGGCGCCATCGTGCCGATGGTCGAGTCGCTGGCGCCCATCCTTGGCGCCGAGCCCGAGGCGGGAGTCGGCAAGGCGCATCCCGGGGAACTCTCCGGCAGCATCACCTTGCGCGGCATATCCTTCCGCTACGGCGAGGACGGGCCGCTGGTTCTCGATGACGTCTCCCTCGACATCAATGCGGGCGAGTTTGTGGCCATCGTTGGCCCCTCGGGTAGCGGGAAGTCGACGATCATCCGGCTGATGCTTGGCTTCAGCCGCCCGCACCAGGGCGCTGTCTTGTATGACGGGCAGGACCTCGGTGAACTCGATCTGCCGTCCGTGCGCGCCCAATGTGGTGTCGTGCTGCAAGCCGGCAATCTGATGCCCGGCGATATTCGGGACAATATTTCCGGCGGTGGCCGTTTCACCGAGGACGAGATCTGGGAAGCCGCCGACATGGCAGGTCTGACTCCCGTCATCAAGTCCATGCCGATGGGCCTCGCGACCGTGGTCAACGAGGCCGCCGCCGGCCTGTCCGGCGGGCAGATCCAACGGCTGATGATTGCCCGCGCTCTGGTGCATCGCCCACGGTTTGTCATTTTCGATGAGGCGACCAGCGCCCTCGACAATCCGACGCAGCGCATTGTCGCCGAGGCGACGCGCCAGCTGAACGCGACGCGGGTGGTCGTCGCCCACCGCCTCTCGACGGTGCGCGATGCGGACCGGATCGTGGTCATGGACAAGGGCAGCATTGTGCAGGTCGGCAGCTATGACGCCCTGATGGCTCAACCGGATGGCCTCTTCGCGCAGCTGGCGCGCCGTCAAGAAGCCGACTGACGAGCGGTCCGGCAGGTCGGCATACGCAGGGCACTACGCATGCCTGCGTATGCCCGGGGTGGGGGCGGACCCGATGCCGTACCTCCTAGGCGCCGGATCGGCCTGCTGGCCTGGCCTTGGTCGGGCGCGTGGGGACAACGATTGAGGTGTTCCGCTTTCGGCACGTAGCCGAAATCCGCGCGAATAGGCCCCTATCCATCCCTGCCTCAGGAGACATCGCCATGCCCCTTTCCGCCGCCGCCCGCGAGGCATTCATCGATGCCTACACCAAAGCTCTGCTCGCCACCTGGTCCAGCGATGAGTATGCCGCCCGACTCGAGTCCGACCCCCGCGGCGCCTTGGCGGAAGTGGGCCTGATCCTGCCGTCGGACGCGACGATCGAGGTCACCCGAGATGGCGCCGGCGTCGACGCGGGCCTGCCGGATGCGCGCCTTGACCGCCAAGTGGCGCTCTACGAAACCGGTCTCGACGACGGTCACTTCGCCTTCCACATCCCGGCGACCCCGCAGATCGATACCTCGGCTCTCGACGCCGACGATTTGGCCGGCATCTCCGGCGGCATGTACTGCTGCTGTTGCCCCTGCTGCTGCTGCGGCTGAGCGGCCCGTGGGCGCCGAAGACACTTTTGCGCCCATTGCCAGAACGTGGACATGCGCAACGGAAAATTTCCGTTGCGCATGTCCACGTTCTCTCCCACAGCACGGCATACGCATGACTGCGCACTGGCTGCGCATGGCCCGCCGGGGCGCGGTGACGGCACCGCATCGGCTACGCGCCGAGGCACCTTCCCGACCGTAGCGCGCGTGCCACACGATCGAGATGTCCACCTCAAGGACACCCAGGCCGGCCGATCGGGCCGACCGTCGATCACCGAAAGCAGGAGAAGAGACCATGGCTCTCAACGAGGCCCAGAAGAACGAGTTCGTCGACGCCTACACCAAGGCGCTGCTGTCCAGCTGGTCGGACGATGAGTATGCCGCCCGCCTGGAGTCCGACCCGCGCGCCGCCCTGGCCGAGGTCGGCCTGGAGTTGCCCGCGGACGCCAAGATCGAGATCACCCGCGGGATCGCCAGCCCGGATGCCGGCCCGCAGGAGGGTCGTCTCGACAAGCAGGTTGCCCTCTACGAAGCCGGCCTCGAGAGCGGCACCTTCGAGTTCCACATCCCGGCCACCCCGCAGATCGACACCTCCGAGCTCGACATGGACGAGCTGGCCGAGGTCGCCGGTGGCGGCATCTACTGCTGCTGCTGCCCCTGCTGCTGCTGCGGCTGATCGGGCGAGCGGCCTAGGACCACCGTCATGAGCCTGACTCTCACCGAACGACGACGCTTCGTCGACGCCTATTCCACCCTCCTGCTCAGCAGCTGGGGCGACGAAGGCTTCGCGCGACGCCTGCACCACGATCCGGTATCGGCCGCCCAGGAGGCGGGGATGAGCATCCCCGCCGGGGTAACCGTCACGATCGTGCGGCATACCGCCGATCAGATCGGGGCCGGCGATGCCGCGTCCTCCGATCTTGAGGCGCAGGTCGGGCTGTATGAGGAGGGCTTGCGCACCGGAGACGTGGTCCTGCACGTGCCCGAGACGCCCGTTCTCGACACGGCCGAACTGAGCCTCGATGAGCTTGGAGCGGTTGCCGCAGGCGCGACCTATTGCTGCTGCTGCTGCCCTGCCTGCAGCAGTTGCACCGTGTGACCGGAAGCCATTCCGGCGCAATCCGATTGACCGTTTTAGAAACCAGGAGCTAGCCCATGTCGACGCACGATTTCCGTGACCAATACCTCCAGTTCCTCATCAAGGACTGGACCGACGACACCTTCTCTCGCCAGATCGATGCCGACCCCAAGTCCGCGCTGGCCGAGGTGGGCGTTCACATCCCCGACAACGTGAGCGTGCAGATCGTGCGCCACGTCGCCGGCGAGGTGAACCCCTATGAGGGTGACAGCAATGAGGCGGCCCTCGATGTCCAGGCCGCACTCTTCGCGCAGGGTCTGCAGACCGGCAAGGTGCAGATCCACCTGCCGGCCGCACCGGCCGCGGACAGCGAGGAACTCTCCGAGGCAGACCTGACCGAGGTGGCCGCCGGCGAGGTTCCCTGCTGCTGCTGCTGCTGCTGACCAGCGCGCATCTGCCACGACGGTCCCGGGGAGATCCCCCGGGACCGTTGTCGCGTCCACCCCTTTACGTATGCACGGGAGCGCCCTTGCGTAGCCCTTTGGGGCTGTCAGGTCGGGCCTGGCCATCAAGACTGGACGTGACGGAAGCTCATCAGGAGGCACTATGACCACCCTCACCGAGGACGACCTGCACATCAGTGTCAGCGGCTTGCGCAAGATGTATGGCGACTTCCCGGCCGTCGAATCGGTCGACATGCAGGTCCGCAAGGGCGAGGTCTTCGCGCTGCTGGGGCCCAATGGCGCCGGCAAGACAACGACAGTCGAGATCCTCGTCGGTGTGCGTGACCGGACGGCGGGCGAGGTCTCGGTCTTGGGACAGGATCCGCGAGCTGATCGACGCGCCTGGCGCAACCGGCTCGGGGTCGTCCCCCAAAACACCGGGGACTATATGGACCTGACGGTGGGGGAGGTCGTCGATCACTTCGCGTCCTTCTATTCCGATCCCATCCCCAGCGCCGAACTGATTTCCATGGTCGGCCTGACCAGCAAGACCAAGTCCAAGACCACCTCCTTGTCCGGGGGGCAAAAGCGCCGCCTCGATGTCGCCGTTGGGGTCGTTGGGCGCCCCGAGTTGGTCTTCCTCGACGAGCCGACCACGGGCCTCGATCCCGAAGCCCGCCGGGAGGCCTGGGATCTGGTCAACTACTTCCGCGAACTCGGCGCTACCACGGTGCTGACCACGCACTATCTCGATGAAGCCGAGGCGCTGGCCGACCGCGCCGGCATCATCGCGGCCGGCAAGATGCTCACGGTCGGGACCATTGAGGAGCTTGGCCGCAGCGCCGGGGCCGCCACCTTGATCACCTTTGCCGATCTGCCCGATGTCGCGCAGATCATCCCCGCAACGCTGGGCACGGTCGAGGCGGCGGGCCGCGAGGACCACCGCTTCAGCACCTCGATCGCCACCGACGCCCCGACCGAGGTCTTGAGCCGCCTGATCGAGCACGCCCGATCGCTCGGGATGGCGGAGATTCCGGGGCTCTCCGTGAGCCGGCCGACGCTCGAAGACACCTACCTGCGCCTGATCCAACGTGAGGATGCCAAGCGATGACGACCACTGCACCCGCCCCGCACGTCACCGCCCCCGAGAGCCGGGCTCGAGCCGCCACGACGCGCACCGACCGGCCGCTGCCGGGGCTGTTCCGGGCGTCATATGTCCGCTCGGTCGCCGAATTGCGCGGCTTCTTCCGCAACATCCAATCGGTCGTCTTCACCCTCGCCTTGCCGGTGATCCTCCTGGTGATCTTCGGGTCGATCTTCAGCGGCACCATCGAGGGCACGAATACCGACTTCAAGCAGTACTTCGTGGCGGGGATCATCGCGGCAGGCGTCATGAGCACCGCCTTCACCGGGCTGGCCATCAATGTCACCCTCGAACGCGAACTCGGCCTGATCCGCCGACTCGCCAGCTCGCCGATGCCCAAGGGCGCCTACTTCGTCGGCAAGGTCGTGCTCGTCGCCGTCACCTGTCTGCTGGAGACGATCCTGCTCGTGGCCATCGGCACCGCCTTCTTCGGCCTAGACCTGCCGGTGGACGCTGGGCACTGGATCGCCTTCGGCTGGATCCTCGTGCTCGGCACGGCCGCGATGGCGCTCAGCGGGCTGGCATACACCGCCCTCATCCCGTCCGCGGCGACGGCGCCGGCCATCGTCACCCCGCCCTTCTTGGTGCTGCAGTTCATTTCCGGCGTCTTCTTCCCCTTCAACCAACTGCCGGACTGGATGCAGACGGTGGCGGGCTTCTTCCCGCTGAAGTGGTTGACCCAAGGCTTCCGTTATGTCTTCTTGCCCGTGGACTTCCAGGTCGTCGAGGCCGGCGGCGTCTGGAACCTGCCCGCCATCGCCTTGATGCTCGCCCTCTGGATCTTCCTGGCCGGATTCCTGACCCTGGTCACCTTCAAGTGGCATGGTCCCAAGGTGAAGTGACGATGAGCGTCGCGACCGGTTCCCGCGCGCCCGTCGCGCCGATCTTCTCCTTTCCCTACCTGCTCAATCCGGGCCGAACCCTGGCCTGGCTGCGCGAGCACGACCCCCTGCACGAGTTGCCGGGCACCGACCTGCTCGTGCTGACGAGGTATGCCGATTGCGTCGCCGCCCTGAACCATCCCGACCTCTCGGCGGCCGGTGGGCAGCAGGAGCGTCGGGAGGTCTCGGGCTCGCCCACCTCCATGCTCAATAGCGATGGCGCGGAGCATGCCCGGTTGCGCCGCCCGGGTGCAGCGCTGCTTGGGCCGGCCGCGGTGCGGCGGGCCGAGCCGATCATCTCCGCCGGCATTGCCGACCTCCTGGACGGGCTGGGGCCGCAGGCCGATCTCACGCCACAGATTGCCCGCCCGATCGCCACCCTTGCGCTCGCAGCCGTCCTGGGGATCGCGGATCTGGAGCGGTTCGCGCAGTGCGCCGCCGATGTTGAGCCGGTGCTGGATCCGCGACCGACCCCGGCCGCCGCGGCCACTGGTCAAGAAGCGGTTGCGCGCCTGCACGACTTCGTCGGGCCCCTGGTGGACGCTGCGGCGCCGGGCACGCCGCTGCACACGCTCGCGCGCTCCGCCGAGATCACCCGGACCGATGCCTTGGGCATCATCTCGCTGGCCACGATCGGCGGCTGGGGACCGCTCGCCGAACTCACGACGGTCGCGATCCATCAGTTGTTGAACCAGCCGAATTGGGGCGCGGTCGCCGTCGATCCGACGTGGCGGACGGGCTTCGCCGAGGACGTGACGCGCTGGCATACCCCTATCCCGTTTGCGGCGCGCCGCGCGCTGCTCGATGTGGAGCTGCCGTCGGGCACCATCCCGGCGGGCCGGCAAGTCCTCATTCACCTGGGGTCAGCGGATGCGGATCCGCAGCACTTCGCCGACCCTGATCTGATTCGGTCTGACCGGGAGCGTCCTCGAGATCACGTGGCCTACGGTTCCGGGGCGCATTTTTGCCTCGGTGCCGCCCTGATCCGCGGCGTTCTGCCCATCGTTCTGGAGCGATTCGCCGTGCGTTTTCCCGCCGCCCGGCTGCGCGGTTCGGCCCTGGTATGGCAGCCGGTCGCGTTCCCCCGCCGGCCGTTCTCGGCCGTCGTGGAGTTGGCCCCATGAACCTCGATGTCGTCATCATCGGTGCCGGCGTTGCCGGCCTGAGCGCCGCCCGCGAGCTGGCCGACCGCGGCTCGCGGGTGCTGGTGCTCGAGGCCCGAGAGCGTATAGGCGGCCGGGTTCTGACCCATCGTGCGGCGGGCTGTGTGCCGGTTGAGATGGGCGCCCAGGTGCTGCATGGCGCCGACCATCCCGCCTTCGCATGGCTCGATCCGACCCGCGAAGCGCGGGAGGTTGAGGGAGCCTCGGTGCGCAGCGCGATCCAGGTACGGGAGACGGCATACCCCCTAGACGTGCGTGACGAGCGGCTGTGCAGTCCCCTCGTGCTCGGCCGGCGACTGCGCAACCTCGCCCGCATGCTCGGCCCGGCGTTCGCCGACGGCCTGCCGGGGGAGAGCGCGCTCTCGATGGCCAGGGCCGACCGGGCTAGCGCCCGCGCCTTCACGGAATTCATCGAGCAGGTCAGCGGCGTCGAGATCGAGCGGGTGCCGCTGGCGCGGATCGCCACGGACCCGGCGCTGCAACCCCCCGCAGGGGCGAAGTATGTCGTGACCGACGGCTTGGATCGGCTGCCGCACGTGCTGGCAGCGGGCCTCCCGGTCCAGACCGGCGCCCGGGTGCGCTCGATCGCGGTCGCCGGGGAGCACTGTCATACCCAGCTCGCTGATGGCACCCGGATCACCAGTCGCGCCGCCGTGCTGGCGGTGCCGGCGCCGGTGGTGGCCGCGGGCACCATTGACCTGCCGGACTTGCCGCGCGATCAGCGGGAGGCGGCCAGGCAGTTGCGGGCGGCGCCAGCCGTGGTCGTCGCGGTCCCGCTGCGCCATCCAGTGACGGAGGACGTCTTCGTTTTCGACACCGACTTGGGCTTCTTCACCGCCCATCGGGGGCAGCGGCATGTCGTTGTCGTGTCCAAGGGCCGCTCCGCGACAGCGACGGCGCGGTGGGCCACGAGCCGCACCGAGGTGGGCCGCGTCATCCGCCGCAATATCGGGGGTGAGCTGGATCCCGCGGCAGCGGTGCGCTGCAAGGACTGGAGCCGCGACCCGCTTGCGCTCGGCGCGCTCTCGCTGCCGGCTGCGGACGGCGCCCTGGCCGAGACCTGGCGGCAACCGGTCCGTGGCCGCATCGCGATCGCGGGCGAGGCCGCATTCGCCGACCACGGTCATCCCTATCTCGATCGCGCGATGCACAGCGGCCTGGTCGCGGCCGCACAGCTTCATTCCCTGATCGCTACGAAGGATGTCGCATGAGCACACACGCAGGCTGGTATCTCCTCGGCTTCACCACCGACTGGACCGCGCCCACAACGCCGGTGCGCCTGGGCGACGAACGGCTCATGGTGGTGAGGAGCGAATCGGCGGACGGGCCAAGCTTCCGCGTCGCCGACTCCACCTGTCCGCATCGCGGCGCCAACCTCGCCGTTGGCGGGGAGGTGCGGGGCAATAACGTCGTCTGTCCATTCCACGGGCGATTGATCCGCCTCGGGGATCACCCCGAGCGCCTCAGCGTGCGCACCTACGACACGGCGGTCTTCGGGCCGATGCTGTTCGTGCGATTGGCGGACGGCCCGGAGGGCGACACGGGGCTGCCCGAGCAGTTCCGGCGACTGACCGATGGCAAGCGAGTGCTCGCGGCGGTCGACATGCTCATCGATGTGCCGGCGGAGTATGTCGTGGAGAACGCCTTCGACACCGAACACTTCCCGACCGTGCACGGGGTGCCGAGTCTCGCGGGGATGCGCACCGAGCGTCGCCCGGATGGCACCTTGACGATCGGTGGCGACTTCCTCACCAAGGATGATCCATGGCACGACTTGCGGCTGGCGTCGGCCCTGAATAACTACCTCGGGGCGCACCGCCGGCCGGCGACCTATCGCTCCGCCTTCCGCGCGGTGGCTTACAGCCCAACTGTGGTGGCGACCTCGTTTGGCCAGGGAGTGGATGATCCGATCATCGTCACCGGGGCGCTCCCGACGCCCGGCGGGACGCATGTGCGGGTGGCCGTCATCGGTCTGCCGGAGCACCCGCTGGAGCGGATTGCCGAAGCCTCCGAACTGGCCATACATCAGGACCGGCAGGTCTGGGCGCACCTGGACCCCGGTGCTGCGTGGCAGCTGGACGATCAGGACACCAATGTCATCGCCTTCCGGGATTATGTTGCGGACTTCCCGCTCTATGAGCCGGTGCGGGTGCGGGCGGTGGCGCGATGAGGCGCACCGTGGCGTGGCTACACGGATACACCATGAGTTCGGCCATCTGGCCGCAGCTGTGGTCGCTCCTGCCCGAGGCGGACCATGTGGGGATCGACCTGCCTGGACACGGGGAGCGGGCGGGCGAGCGGATGCCCAAGACCTTGGATGAGTGGGCGCTCGTCGTCGCGGAGGACTTGCGCCGCAGCGGCGCCCGCGATCTCGTGGGCTTGTCCTTTGGCTCTTCCATCGCGGTCCAGGTCGCGGCGAATCATCCAGACCTCGTTGATCGGCTTGTGCTGGGGGCTCCCACCCTGTCCGGGGCGGCGGACGATCGGGCTGCCCGAGCGAAATACTTCCTGCTCATGATGCGGATGCGCGAGCTCGGACCTGGCCGGGACCTCGCGCGGGTCTGGATGAGCGACCCACCGCCGATTTTCCGGGGCCTGCGCCGAGACGAACAGCGGTATGCCGCGATGGAGCAGATTGTGGCGGCGCACCCGTTCACGGAGTTGCGGACCGGAGCGATGAGTGCGCTCTCGGCGACCGTTCAAGATGCCACGGTGCTCGCCAGGGTGCGCGCGACAACCTTGATCCTGGTTGGCACCGAGGACATGCCCCAATTCCGGGCGAACGCCGAGATCATCGCCGAGCAAGCCCCCGACGCGACAGTGGTCGTGCTGCCCGGTGCTGGTCACCTGCCCTTGCTGGAGCAGCCCGACCGCTGCGCTCACCTGCTGAGCGACTTCTGGGGCCAGCCCGTCCCGGCGCGCGTGCCGGTGAACGCGGTCCGAGCGTCCTAACCTCTGCCAACACGAGTTAGGTGACTGTGCACACGTTGCAACCTGTGCACAGTCACCTACGTTGTGCAAGCACAGGTTAGGTAACGGTGCACGGGTTGTGATTGTGCGCTGCGTACACGCGGGCGCGTGCGGACGTCATTAGCCGAAGCAGTTCAGGGACCGGCCACCACGTGCGGGCGCCAGACGATTCATGACCGCGATCAGTTCCTCGCGGGAGCCCAGACCGAGCTTGCGATAGACATTGCCCAGGTGCGTGTCCACGGTCCGCTTGCTCAAGAACAGTTCCTTAGCAGCGTCACGATTGCTTAGGCCCTGCACCACCAGGTCCACGACCCGAAGCTCCGCTGGCGAGAGGGTGTTGAGGGAAAGTTCGGCCTCAAGAGTCGTGCCGTCCGCGTCGAGGTCGCTGGTGCGTGCTCCCAGGATCTCGGCACGCCGACCAGCGGCGGCGGGTTCGACATCCTGCCAAGCTCGAAAGTCCGCGACGAGCTCGTCCTCGATATGCGTCATGAAGTCGTGTTGGCCGGAGGCGCGGAAGATCGCTACCAGATGCGCCGACCAGTTCAGCAGACTCGGGTTTTGGATGCCCCAACGCTTGAGCAACCGTCCGCACTCAAAAAGCTGACGCACGGCGGCGTCGGCCCGACCGGCGTCGAGATCGACGCGCGCCGAGACGTAGGTGCGGTACGCGCGCAGCGAGGCATGCATGCGCCCCGGCGCGAGCGGCGCAAGCGGCAGAGCCGGTCGGCCGGCCTCGACGGCGATGTGGGCGCGGGTGAGCTCGGCGAGGTGACATAGATTGCCGGCGTTGATCTTCGCGAAGTGATCGGCCGCGGTGCTCGCATGCGTGTCGGCGCGCTCGAACTCCCCGAGGCGCAAAAGGGCGTGGGCTGCCACGAGATGGCCCATGGCCGCATCGGCCAGCTCGTCATCGGCGGCCGTGAAGGTGGCGACGCAGGCCCACTGGTTCGCTGCGTCATAGTCCGCGAGGGCGAGGAATGCGAGCGCCAGCCGGCTGGCAATCGGGGCGGTCACCGAGAAGATCCCGGCCTGGGCCAGGCTGTCCGCAAGCTCGCGCAATTCGTCCTCGACGGGCATATCGCCGCGCAGGGCGCGCACGACCGCCGATGCGACGTGGTGGCTGTTATCGGTGCGTGGGCACATCGTGAGCCAGCGGGCCACGGTTGGAGCCTCCACGATTAACCAGTGCGAGGCATCCAGAGTCGGTAACTCTTCTGCTACGGCGGGGTCCTCGCACCACGGCGCGCGTTCGGCGAACTGATCCCAATCGATGACGGCCCAACAGCGCAGTTGCGCGGCGCGAGCCCAGGCGATCTCGGTCGGGTCGTCGGTGCGGCTCATCAAGGTGGCTGCGATGTCGGCGGCACCCTCGATGTCGTCCGCATCGAAGGCCTCCTGGTATGCCGCCTGCGCGAGAGCCAGCGTGCCCGTCATCGGATCACCGACGGTGGCCCGCAGCGCGAAGAGCCGCCCCTGATTGGCATCGACGCCGCTGAGCAGGTCGTGCGCGTGCCCGGCTGCGGTGCGCCGGACTGCCACGGGGGTATGCCGGCGCAGGGCCTCGGCCGCAATCGCGGCGGCCCTCGGATGGGTAGGGATGAGGCCGACTTCGCGCAGCAGACGGGCGATCCGGGCGGACTTGGCCGCTGGGATCGTGAGCACCTGGTCGACGCGGTGCGGATCGACATCCCCCACGGTCAGGCCGAGGACCCCCGCGAGCAGCAGGGCGTCATGGCCTTGGTCGCACGCCATCCGCACGGACGCTGCCTCTAAGGCGATCGTCTGTGCGGCGGTCACGGTGGCCTCATCCAGCAGGCTCGCCCCGCTGAGCGCTCGCCGCAGGTGACGCAGCAGGGTCGCATTGCCCGCGACAGCTGCCACGGAGACGTCGAGGAGCGCAGGGTCGGTCCAGCCGGGTAACCGGGCGAGGTCTGCGTGAACGACCTCGTCCCGCAGTGGGTGCAGGTCCATCCAGTGGGTTCCGGTCGGGACGTTGAGCAGCGCACCCACCGCATAACTATCGAGGGCGGGGTGGTAGCCCAACAGCACGCGGACCCCGCGCAGGCGAGCCGCCTGTGACCAGACGATCAGGCTGCTCGCCGAACTCGGTCCGAGCGCATGGAAGGCATCCATGACGACGGTGGAGCCTGGGGAGAGGTGCTCTTCGAGTTCCTCGAGAACCTCCGTCACGCTCAGGGAAGAGGTGCTGCTTTGTGTGCCCGAGCCATCGGCATACGTCCAGTGCGCGAGAGCGCGTTGCGAGCCATCGGACCGGGGCGGCAGGACATGCAGCCAGGCGGTGGGCGTTGTGGTGTTGGCGACGGCTCGGCGCAAGACGCCGGCGAGTCCGGCCCCCACCGGGCCATTGAGCACCGCGATCACCGCATCGCCCGGCGATGCGTCGGTGAGAATTGCCGTCAGTCGCTTGGCCATCGCGACCTCGGCGCGAACCTCGGCGCTCGGCCCGTCTTGCGTGGCCGACGCGTCCCGTCGTTGCCCCGCCGGCACCCCCGCCTCGTCGATGTCACCAGGGCTGTACGGGCGCGCCGAATCCCGTTGGTGCCCAGCACCGCCTGCCAGACCGGTCATTGTCTGTGTCACTGCGTCCCCCACGGGTCGTCGCCCGAGGAATCCCAGCTCCCGGGCGGCTCAACGAAGTCAACGTGCGTGGCGAAGCTAACAAATGCCTGCCGGGGAGCCAGTGCTACGAGTCCTAAGAATGGGTAAAGAAGCAGGTCCGCCCGTGTGACGGGGCTAAAAGTCGTGTCACGTATCGCTAGTTCGTCTCGGCATTCGGACGCTCCACATTTCAGCAGGCGGAACGCGCGCCGGAGGCCACGAGTCCTTCCGCGCCGCGCGGGACAATCGCCCATGCGTTTCGACTCGATCTATCACGGCGGCCCCGGACCGGTCGGCGCGGCCGTCGCGCAAGCGCGAACCGCAGGCTTCGACGGTCTCGGCATCGCCGAACTGCAACACGACCCCTTCGTCGTCTCGGCGCTCGCGTGCGCGGCCCCTTCGGAACTGCGGATCGCCACGAGCGTCGCGATCGCCTTTGCCCGCTCGCCCATGACGGTGGCCTATCAGGCCTGGGACCTGCAGGCACTGTCCGGCGGCCGGTTCGCGCTGGGCCTCGGCAGCCAGATCGAGCCGCATATCACCAAGCGTTTCGGTATGCCGTGGAGTCGCCCCGCGGCGCGGATGCGGGAGTATGTCGCGGCCGTCCGGGCGATCTGGGGGGCCTGGCAGGACGGGACACGACTGAATTTCCGCGGGGACTTCTATACCCACACGCTGATGACCCCGATGTTCAACCCCGGGCCGCTGCGGGTGGCGCGACCGCGCATCCAGATCGCCGCTGTCGGACCGCTGATGATCCGCGTGGCCGCGGAGGCGACGGATGGGCTGATCGTGCATCCGTTCACGACCTACGACTATCTCGTCGATGTCATCGAGCCGATCGTCGTGGCCCACACGCCCGAGCGCTCGGAGTTCGAGTTGGTCGGGCAGGTCATGGTGGCGGCGGGGCGGGACGAGCAGGAGCTGGCCGCCGCGGTCGGGGCGGTCAAGGCCCAGCTGGCGTTCTATGGCTCCACCCCGGCATACCGGCCCGTCTTTGAGCACCACGGGATCGGAGAACTGGGCGATGAGCTGAACCGGCTCTCCAAGCGAGGGGAGTGGGTCGCGATGGCGGGGCTGATCGACGACGCGACCTTCGATCTGTTTGCCGTGCGCGGGACGCCGGAGGAGGCCGGGGTGCAGCTGGTGCAGCGGTATGCCGGTCGCTTCGACCGCCTCGCGCCGACCCTGCTCGGCAGCGCCGACCCGCAGATCGCTGCGCGGCTGCTCGCGGCGGCGCGGAATGCCGACGCCTGATCGCGCGTTCCTTCTCGTGAACCCCATCCCCTGACTTTCGGAGTTTCCTCATGGCCACGCGCGACCTGACCGCCGCCGACATTCAGTCCACGGTCACCGACAATGACATCGTCCTCGTCGACTTCTGGGCGGCCTGGTGCGGCCCCTGCCGCAACTTCGCGCCGGTCTTCGAGAAGGCCTCGCAGGAGCACACCGATGTCGTCTTCGGCAAGGTCGACACCGAGGCCGAGCAGCTGCTCGCCGCCCAGCTCCAGATCACTTCGATTCCCACCTTGATGGCTTTCCGCGAGGGCATCCTCGTCTTCAACCAGGCGGGTGCCTTGCCGGCTGCTGCGTTGAACCAGGTCATCGAGTCGGTCAAGGGCCTGGACATGGAGGAGGTGCGCAGCCAGCTGGTGCCCGCCAGCGAAGGCTGAGCTCAGCACTCCCTCATCGGGTCATCGGTCCCCTCTTCGGTCCTTGATCCCCCCGCCGGACGGGGGAGTCACGGACCGGATGGGGGACTCACGCCTTTCTGGGGCCAACCGTGGCGGCTGCTTCGGCGTCATCGTGGTGAGCGACAGCGCAAGAGGCGGAGATGTCCGGCATACGGCTCGGTCTGGACCGGCAGGCATGGGTGACGCGCGCGCGGGTGGCGGGTGGTCCGGCATACCGCCGGGCAAAGCGGGAATGGCAGTGTCGGCGCTGCGGCGCCGACTGGGTCTGCTATCTCGAGGCCAATGGGCAAGTCATGCGCTGGAATTGGCAGACCGGCGCGACCACCACCGTCAGCACCAGCTGATTGTCGTCTCACGCAGGCGCCCGCGGGCCCGTCGCCACCTTCTAGGGAGGTAGGGGACCGCAGCACTTGTCGCTCGTGGGCCGTTGACACCAGCGTTGCGGCAGGAGTTCCCGATTTCAAGGTTGCGCCCCTGCTCGCGTACGATGGACTGTCGGTCACGTGTGCGCCTGCACCCGCATGTGTCACAGGGGGCCGATTTCGTATGACCGGTCCCCGCACCTGGGGGGTCGGTCGCCAACCAGGATTGACGGAGGATATGGCCAAGAAGGACGGTGTCATCGAGGTCGAGGGCACGATCGTCGAAGCGCTCCCGAATGCGATGTTTCGCGTGGAGCTCAGCAACGGTCACAAGGTTCTCGCCCACATCTCGGGCAAGATGCGTCAGCACTACATCCGGATCCTCCCCGAGGACCGGGTCGTGGTGGAGCTCAGCCCGTATGACCTGACCCGCGGGCGCATCGTTTTCCGTTACCGGTAGTGCACCAACCCGGTGCCGACAACGGCCCCGGGCAACCAGCCGATCAGAAAAGACGAAGGCAATGAAGGTTCAGCCGAGCGTCAAGAAGATCTGCGACAAGTGCAAGGTCATCCGCCGCCACGGGCGCGTCATGGTGATCTGCGACAACCAGCGCCACAAGCAGCGCCAGGGCTGACGCACGCACGAGCCGCAGTCATCTGCGACGACAACTGAAGAGCACAACCGCAGCACCCGACCCCCGCATACGGCGGGACGTCACCCCCGGCCCGGAGGCCGGGGACGGGCTGGCACGGCATACGAGTCCGTGAGCGACCACCCGACTGGCGCTGCTTCCATACCTCCGGGAGAACAGAAAAGGAATGCCATCCATGGCACGTCTTGTTGGAGTTGACCTCCCGCGCGACAAGCGCGTCGAGGTCGCCCTGACCTACATCTTTGGTGTGGGTCGGACGACGTCCAAGCAGGCGCTGGCCGCGACGGGTGTTGACCCGTCCGTGCGCGTCAAGGACCTCGTCGATGACCAGTTGGTCGCGCTGCGTGACTACCTCGAAGCGAACGTCAAGATCGAAGGTGACCTCCGCCGTGAGGTGGCCGCCGACATCCGTCGCAAGGTCGAGATCGGGTCCTACGAGGGCCTGCGTCACCGCAAGGGTCTGCCGGTTCGCGGTCAGCGGACCAAGACCAACGCTCGCACCCGCAAGGGCCCCAAGCGCACCGTCGCCGGTAAGAAGAAGGCTGGTAAGTAATGCCCCCCAAGGCTCGTGCGACCAAGGTCCGTCGCAAGGTCAAGAAGAATGTCGCCGTGGGTCAGGCCCACATCAAGAGCACGTTCAACAACACCATCATCTCCATCACCGACCCGACCGGTGCGGTGATCTCGTGGGCGTCCGCCGGCCAGGTCGGCTTCAAGGGCTCCCGCAAGTCCACCCCGTATGCCGCCCAGATGGCCGCCGAAGCCTGCGCCCGTCGCGCCATGGAGCACGGCATGCGCAAGGTCGACGTCTTCGTCAAGGGTCCGGGCTCGGGTCGTGAGACCGCCATCCGCTCCCTGACCGCTGCCGGCCTGGAGGTCGGTGCCATCTCCGATGTCACCCCCAGCCCGCACAACGGTGTCCGCCCGCCCAAGCGCCGCCGCGTCTGAGCCTGCACTGAAACGGAGAAATAGCTAAGTCATGGCTCGTTACACCGGCCCCATCACCAAGAAGTCCCGTCGCTACAAGCTCGACCTCGTCGGCGGCGACAAGAACTTCGACCTGCGCCCCTTCCCGCCTGGCCAGCACGGCCGCCGCCGCATCCAGGAGAAGGAGTACCTCACTCAGCTCCAGGAGAAGCAGCGCGCCCGCTTCACCTATGGCGTCATGGAAAAGCAGTTCCGTCGCTACTACGAGGAAGCAGCCACCCGCCCCGGCAAGACCGGTAGCAACCTGCTGACCATCCTCGAGTCCCGCCTCGACAATGTCATCTACCGCGCCGGCCTGGCCCGCACGCGCCGCCACGCCCGCCAGCTGGTCACGCACGGCCATTTCGAGGTCAACGGCGTCCGCGTCGATGTCCCGTCGTACCGCGTCGAGCAGTTCGACATCATCACGATCCGCAAGCAGTCCATCGAAACCTTCCCGTTCCAGTTGGCCCGGGAAACCTTCGGTGAGCGCACCGCCCCGGCCTGGATGCAGGTCGTCCCCGGCAGCCTGCAGATCCTGATCCACCAGCTGCCCATCCGCGAGCAGATCGACACCCAGCTCACTGAGCAGCTGATCGTCGAGCTCTACTCCAAGAACTAATCGGAAGGCGCTGTCTCGCTTCGCGAGTCGGTGCTTTTCGTTCCGAGAAACCAGGCCTCGCTTCGCTCGGCGGTTTTTCGGACCGCGGTCGGGTATGCCGCCCCTGGGGGCGACATACCCGTCCGCTGTGGTCTGTGGGTCACCACAGGCCGGTAGTGCTCCGCTCAGACAGACGGGCGGGGCGCGCGCGTGAGAGTCGCGCACACGAAGGGCATCAAATAGTGGGTGCCTCTCGAGGAAGAAGAAAATAGTGCTGATCGCACAGCGTCCGCTCCTCTCCGAGGAGGTCGTCGCCGAGAACCGCAGCCGGTTCGTCATCGAGCCGCTGGAGCCCGGTTTCGGCTACACCCTCGGCAACTCCCTGCGCCGCACGCTCCTGTCGAGCATCCCCGGCGCCGCCGTCACCAGCATCCGCGTCGACTCCGTCCTGCACGAGTTCTCGACCGTTGCTGGAGTCAAGGAGGATGTCACCGAGATCATCCTCAACATCAAGGGCCTGGTCGTCTCCTCCGAAGAGGACGAGCCCGTGGTCATGTACCTGCGCAAGCAGGGCGCCGGCCCCGTCACCGCCGCGGACATCGCGCCGCCGGCCGGTGTGGAGATCCACAACCCCGACCTGCACATCGCGACCCTCAACGACAAGGGCAAGCTCGAGATGGAGCTGACCGTCGAGCGCGGCCGCGGCTACGTCTCCGCCCAGCAGAACAAGTCCGGAGACCAGGAGATCGGCCGCATCCCCGTCGACTCCATCTACTCCCCGGTGCTGGCCGTGACCTACAAGGTCGAGGCCACCCGTGTCGAGCAGCGCACCGACTTCGACAAGCTGATCGTCGACGTCGAGACCAAGAACTCGATGGCTCCCCGCGACGCCATGGCTTCCGCCGGCAAGACCCTCGTCGAGCTCTTCGGCCTGGCCCGTGAGCTCAATGTCGAGGCCGAGGGCATCGAGATGGGCCCGTCCCCGACGGACGCCGCGCTCGCCGCCGACCTCGCCCTGCCGATCGAGGACCTCGACCTGACCGTCCGGTCATACAACTGCCTCAAGCGCGAAGGCATCCACACGGTCGGCGAACTCGTCGGCCGCAGCGAGGCCGACCTGCTCGACATCCGCAACTTCGGCACCAAGTCCATCGACGAGGTCAAGGCCAAGCTGCACAGCATGGGCCTGGGCCTGAAGGACAGCCCGCCCGGATTCGACCCGTCCGCCCTCGGCGACCGCTACGACTCCTTCGACGAGGACGACGACCTGTCCTTCGCCGAGGACGAGCAGCTCTGACATACCTCGACTAGGAGATTGACATGCCAGCCCCCAAGAAGGGTCCCCGCCTCGGTGGCGGTCCCGCGCACGAGCGCCTGATCCTCGCCAACCTGGTCACCGCGCTGATGGAGCACGACTCCATCACGACGACCGAGGCCAAGGCCAAGCGCCTGCGCCCCCTCGCCGAGCGGATGGTGACCTTCGCC
This sequence comes from Nostocoides veronense, assembly GCF_039531185.1. Classification (NCBI taxonomy): domain Bacteria; kingdom Bacillati; phylum Actinomycetota; class Actinomycetes; order Micrococcales; family Intrasporangiaceae; genus Nostocoides; species Nostocoides veronense. Next base: position 51,920 of record NZ_BAAAPO010000053.1, on the reverse strand, counting down.
AAGCGCGGTGACCTGCACGCGCGTCGTCGCGTCATGACCGTCATCCGTGACAAGGGCGTTGTTCACCGCCTCTTCGTCGAGATCGCGCCCGACATGGCCGAGCGCCCCGGCGGCTACACCCGCATCACCAAGATCGCGGCCCGCAAGGGTGACAACGCCCCCATGGCCGTGATCGAGCTCGTCCGCGAGCCGCTGTCGGCCAAGCCGAAGCGCGCCGTCGTCGCCGAGGCCGAGGGCGCCACCAAGCGCTCGGCCAAGGAAAAGAAGGCCAAGGACGAGGCCGCCGCCACCCCGGTTGCGGACGTCCAGGACGCCCCGGTTGCCGAGATCGAGGACGCCGCCGGCGCCGCCGCGGATGACGCGGCCGTCGCCGCTGAGGTCCAGGACGCTCCGGTCGTCGACGAGGTTGCTGCGGTCGAGACCGACGTCGCCGCTGACGGTGCTGCGGTTGAGGCCGCTGAGGCCGAGGCTGCTCCCGTTGCCGACCTGACCGACGCCGAGCCGGTTGCCGCCACCGCGGCTGCTGGCCTGGTGGGCGACGCTGGTTCGGCTGACGCCGCTGCCGACGACGCTGCCGCCGCGGTCGAACTGCCGGCGGGCGCGGTTGCCGCGAACGCCGACGGCTCTGCCCCCGAAGGCTACGCCGTCAAGGGCAACGCGGACTCCGGGCTGTACCACGTCCCCGGTTCGCAGTGGTATGACGCCACTGAGGCCGAGTTCTGGTTCGACAGCGCCGACGCCGCCGAGAAGGCCGGCTTCAAGCCCGCCGGTGGCGCTGCCAAGCAGCAGGTCGACGAGGCCTGACCTCCCCGGCATACTGCCTGCCTAAAGGCCCCGCTCCCGCCCGGAGCGGGGCCTTCGGCGTTCGTGGCCAGATTCCCGCCCATTGCCAGAACCTGGACATACGCAACGGATCATTACCGGTGCGAATGTCTAGTTTCTCTCCCAAAGTCAACGCGTCGCGAACTGCCGGGCCAGCGGCAGTATGCCGAGGATCAGCACCATCGGGACGGCGAAGCCGAGGCGCAGATTGCCCGAGCCGACGAGCCCGGTCATCACGGCGCCGATGAGCGCGCCGGCATAGTTGAACTGGTTGAACCGGGCGACCACCGCGTCGAGCCGGGCGCGGTCGGCTCCGGGACCGCCCGCGAGACGTGCGGCGGCTGTGAAGCTCAGCGGCGCGATGACCCCGACGCCCAGTCCGAGTAGCGCGAACGCGGCCACGGCAACCGGTGCCGAGGGGGAGGCGACGAGCAGCGCCAATGCCGCCGCGGCGATCAGCGCGCCCAGGGAGATCGTCCGTGGGCCGCCGAGGCGAGCCAGCGTCGCAGCGGCCCCGATCCGCGCCGCGAGCGTGGCGACGAGGTAGGGCAGGGTCGCCCAGGCCACAGAGCCGACCGCCAACCCATGGACCGTATGCAGGAAGACCGGCCCCCACGTCGCGGCGGCGGTGTCGACCATGTAGAACAGCACGAGCGCCGCGCCCACGAGGCTGATCTGACGCCAAGGCACGGTGTTGGTCTCGCCGGCATCGGCTGGGGTGTCGTGGCGTTGGAAGCTGGCGGTCAGCAGCAGCACCGGGACGATGGCCAGCGGCGCAACGGCCCACGCCAGGGGCGCGCCCCCAGTGAGCAGCGCCAGCACGGTGGCGAGGATTCCGCCGGTCGTCCAGCCGGCGTGGAGCCGGGGGAGCAGGGTTCGGCCCGCGCGGTGCTCCAGGGCGATGCCCTGCATATTGCTGGCCGCGTCGACCATTCCCACGGCCAGGCCGTATGCCGTGACCCCGCCCCCGAGTGCGGCGAGGCTCGGTGCCAGACCGATGCCCGCGACGCCAATCGCCAAGCCGGACAGCCCGATCCGCAGGGCCGTGGCACTGCCGTGTCGGGCCGCGATCTGTTCGGCCAGGACCGATCCAGCGCCCGACAGCAGCACCATCGCCAGCAGGATCAGGGTGAGTCCGAGTTCGCCGAGTTCGAAGCGGTGCTGCAGGGCGGGGACATTGGTCGTCATACCGATGAAGAGGAGGCCCTGGACGGCGAAGGCGCCGGCGACGGGTAGCCATTGCGCGGGCGGCAGACTGTGGACCTGCGACGTTGGCGCGCTCGTGCTCACGTGGGTCACTGTAGACCTTTGTGACTGCCGAGTAACTTGCTGCCGCGAGGGCGCAGCACGTGTTAGAGCGGCAGATACATCACGTGCAGCCCGACATCGCCGTGGCGTCGCGAGCGGAAGGCACGGGGGACGGTGCCGATGATCGTGAAACCGAGGTCTTGCCAGAGGCGGACGGCTGCCGTGTTCGTCTCGACAACGGCATTGAACTGGATGGCGCGGAAGCCGTGCTGCCGGTGCCAGGCGATCATGTCTTCGGCCAGCGCGCGCCCGACGCCGAGCCCGCGCGCGGCGGGGCCGACCATGAAAGACGCCGTTCCGACGTGATTACCACGGCCGGGCCGGTTGGGCCCCATCTTCGCGGTCCCGAGGACACTGGTGTCGTCGTCGACGGCCACAACGACCCGGCTCGGCGGCCCCTCCAACCACCACCCGCGCGCCTGCTCGCTGGTGGCGGTGTCGGGATACGCATAGGTCTCCCCGTCGTCGACGATCCCCTTCCAGATCGGCCAGATCGCCGCCCAGTCCGCCGCCTCGGCCTCCCGTATCCGCATGGTGCAGAACCTAATCCGTCGGCCGGCCCGGGGCCAAGGGAGTTCTGCTAGCAGGAGTTAGTCAACTGTGGACACCTTGCAAGCTGTCCGCAGTTGACTACCTTGTGCTGAGTTGGCCGGGGGATGATGGGCGGGTGCGGATCCGCCTCGACCTTGCCTACGACGGCACCGATTTCGCGGGGTGGGCCGCCCAGCCGGGGCTGCGGACGGTCGAGGGGGAGCTGTCGGCGGCGCTGACTACCCTGCTCCGCGCTCCAGACCCCGTGCGCCTGGTCGTCGCCGGCAGAACCGACGCCGGCGTCCACGCGCGCGGCCAGGTCGTGCACGCCGACATCGCCGACGATGCGTATGCCGCCCTCCCGGGCCGCTCGTCCCGCACACCCGAGCTGGCGGCGGTCACCCGGCTGCGCGGCATACTCCCGCCTGATGTCGTAGTGCACCGAGTCACCAAAGCACCCCCAGGTTTCGACGCGCGCTTCTCGGCGACGCACCGGCGCTATCGCTACCGGATCGGGGACCACATCGCCGCCGTCGATCCGCTCCGCCGACGCGACACCGTCACGCTGGGCGACCCGCTCGACGTCGATGCCATGCACGAGGCGGCGCAAAAACTACTGGGGCTCAGGGACTTTGCCGCCTTTTGCAAGAAACGCGAGGGAGCCACGACGATCCGCACCTTGCTCGACTACTCCTGGGGCCGCACCCCCGAGGGCATCGCCGAGGCCACCGTCATCGCCGACGCCTTCTGCCACTCCATGGTCCGCGCGCTCGTCGGCTCCGTGGTCCCCGTCGGGCTCGGCCGGGCGGAGGTGAGCTTCCCTGCGGAGGTGCTGCGCGCCGGCATACGCGATCCCCGGGTCAAGGTGATGCCCGCGCACGGACTGTCGTTGGAGGAGGTCGGCTATCCGCCCGACGACGAACTCGCCAGCCGTGCCGAGGCGTCCCGAGCGGTCCGGCACCTGCCCGACTAACCTCCGCGAGCGAGCGCTCGGCGCCCACCGCCGCCGTTGTGCCGAACCTCTCCCCGCAAGTGGTCAGCCGCTTCCTCACCCCGTCGATAGGCTGGAAACCGATCGGCGAGGCTGCCGGACGCGTGCCGTCTCCACCTCGCCCGCCGCGGTTGTCCGGTTGCCCGAAGGAGCGCGTATGTCCGAGTCGATGATCCTCGCCGGGGGCTTCCCCGCGCAGACCCACGAGGACTGGCAGCGCCTGGTCGCCGGTGTCGTCAACAAGAGCCGCGCCGAGGACGCGAAGCTCGCGCCCGCCGACGCCGAGGCGTCCCTGCGCACCACGCTCGCCGGGGACCTGGTCATCGACCCGCTCTATTCGCGCCCGGCCGACGCCCGCCCGCTGGGTGTCCCCGGTGAGATGCCCTTCACGCGCGGCCGGGCGCTGCGCGATCCCAACCAGCCGTGGGACGTCCGCCAACTTCACGATGATCCCGACGCCGCCCTCACTCGCGCGGCGGTCCTCGACGATCTCGAGCACGGCGCCACCTCCGTATGGCTGCACGTCGGTGCCGATGGCATCGCCCCCGATGCGGTGGCCGAGGCGCTCGCCGAGGTTCGCCTCGACCTCGCCCCCGTCGTCGTCTCGTCGTGGGATGCCCAGCCCGCGGCAGCCGACGCCCTGCTCGCGGTCCTGCGCAGCGCCGCCGGGGCCAGCGGCAACCTCGGCCACGACCCGATCGGCGCGGCGGCGCGCACCGGGGCGACGCCGGACCTCAGCGGACTCGTCGGGGCAATCGGCGGGCTCGACGGCCTTCCCGAGGTGCGCGCCATCACCGTCGATGCGCGGGTCTACCGGGACGCTGGCGCGAGCGCCGTCGACGAGATCGCGTACGCCGTCGCCACCGGCATCGCTTACCTGCGCGCGCTCGCCGAGGCCGGTATCGAAGCGCCAAAGGCGTTCCCGCACATTGAGTTCCGCATCTCTGCGACCGCCGACCAGTTCCTGACGATCGCCGCACTCCGCGCCCTCCGCGCGCTATGGGCGCGCGTCGGCGAGGTATGCGGAGTGCCCGAGTCCGAGCGCGGCGCCCGCGTGCACGCGGTCACTGCGACCCGGATGTTCACCCGCGAAGACCCGTGGGTCAATGTCTTGCGCAGCACCATCGCGACATTTGCCGCCTGTGCGGGCGGCGCCGACTCGATCACGGTCCTGCCCTACGACACCATCGCCGGGCTGCCGGAGAAGTTCTCGCGGCGCTTGGCTCGCAACACTCAGATCGTGCTCGCGGACGAGGCCAATGTCGGGCGCGTGACTGACCCGGCCGGCGGCTCCTATTACGTCGAAGACCTCACCCGAGACGTCGCGACGAAGGCGTGGGCCGTCGTGCAGGAGGTTGAGTCTGCCGGGGGTATGGCTGTTGCGCTAGCGAACGCCGTTGTTGCGCAACGCATTCAGGAAACCATCGCTGAGGACGGAGGGCGCATCGCCACGCGTCGCCAGCCGATTACCGGGGTGTCGATGTTCCCCTTGGCGGGGGAGCAACGCCTGGCCCGCCGGCACCGCGCCGACGTGCCCACGAACGATGGTGCGCTGCTCCCGCGGCGGGATGCCGCGGCATACGAAGGGCTCCGGGATCGCTCGCTCGCCTTCGCCGCCCAGAGTGGCGTCGCCCCCAGTGTCGCGTTGGTGGCGCTCGGCGGGCGCCGCGACTTCGGCGCCCGCGAGACGTTTGTGACCAATCTGCTCGCGGCCGGGGGGATTGAGGCGAGCCTGTTCGAGGGCGAGTTGGCGGCCGCCGATGCCGCGGCAACGAACCCGAGCGTCGCCGTGATCGCGAGCTCTCCCAAGGGGTATGCCGCGCACGCCGCCGACGCGGTGGCGACCCTACGCGAGGCCGGCGTCCCGACGCTCTTCGTCGCCGGTCGTGCCAAGGAACTCGGGGGCACGACCGTGGACGGCGAGATCTACGACGGCATGGATGTCGTCGCCTTCCTCTCCGGCCTGCTCGACAGACTCGGCGCCCCAGCGGAAGGAGCCCTCTGATGACGACAATCCCCGACTTCTCGAAGATTGAGCTCGGTGACCTCGCGGCGACGGAATCCGCTGTCCCACAAGGCGAGTCATGGAAGACCCCCGAAGGCATCGAGGTCCCGCCGCTCTATACCGAGGCCGACCTCGCGGGCCTCGATTTCCTCGACACCATCCCGGGCGCGCCACCCTACCTGCGCGGCCCGTACCCGACGATGTACGTCAACCAGCCCTGGACGATCCGGCAGTATGCCGGCTTCTCCACCGCCGAGGAGTCCAACGCCTTCTATCGCCGCAACCTCGCGGCCGGGCAGAAGGGCTTGTCGGTCGCATTCGACTTGGCCACACACCGCGGCTATGACTCCGACCACCCCCGCGTCGCCGGCGATGTCGGCATGGCCGGCGTAGCCATTGACTCGATCTACGACATGCGCACGCTCTTCAGCGGCATCCCGCTGGATCAGATGTCGGTGTCGATGACGATGAATGGCGCGGTCATCCCGATCCTCGCGCTGTATGTCGTTGCGGCAGAAGAGCAAGGCGTCGCACCCGAGCAGCTCACCGGGACCATCCAGAACGACATTCTCAAGGAGTTCATGGTCCGCAACACCTACATCTATCCGCCCGAGCCGTCGATGCGGATCATCAGCGACATCTTCGCTTTCACCTCCGAAAAGATGCCGCGCTTCAACTCGATCTCCATCTCCGGCTATCACATGCAGGAGGCCGGAGCGACTCAGGACCTGGAGCTGGCCTACACACTCGCCGATGGCGTCGAGTACATCCGCGCGGGCAAGGCGGTCGGGCTGGATGTCGACAAGTTCGCGCCGCGGCTGTCCTTCTTCTGGGCGATCGGCATGAACTTCTTCATGGAGGTCGCCAAGATGCGCGCGGCCCGCCTGCTCTGGGCGCGGCTCGTGCAGGAGCAAGGCGCCGCGAACCCGAAGTCGCTCTCGCTGCGCACGCACTCTCAGACCTCCGGCTGGTCGCTCACCGCGCAGGATGTCTTCAATAACGTCGTGCGCACCTGTATCGAAGCCATGGCGAGCACCCAGGGGCACACGCAGTCACTGCATACCAACGCCCTCGACGAAGCCATCGCTCTCCCAACGGATTTCAGCGCGCGCATCGCGCGCAACACCCAGCTCGTCATTCAGCAGGAGTCGGGCACCACGCGCACGATCGACCCGTGGGCGGGTTCGGCGTATGTCGAGAAGCTCACCCACGATCTCGCCCGGCGCGCGTGGGAGCACATCGAGGAGGTCGAGGCGGCCGGCGGGATGGCCAAGGCCATCGAGGCCGGCATCCCGAAGATGCGCATTGAGGAAGCCGCCGCGCGCACCCAAGCGCGCATCGACTCCGGCCATCAGCCGGTCATCGGCGTGAACACCTATGTCGTGGAGGATGACGAAGCGATCGATGTGCTCAAGGTCGACAACGCCGCCGTCCGCGCGCAGCAGTTGGCGAAACTGGAGCGCCTGCGCGGCGAGCGGGACGAAGCAGCAACACAGGAGGCGCTTGCGAAACTCACTGCCGCAGCCCGCAATTCCGATGGCACGCTGGCGACGAACCTGCTGGCGCTCGCGATCGATGCCGCCCGTGCCAAGGCCACCGTCGGCGAGATGTCGTCAGCGATGGAAGAGGTCTTCGGTCGCTACACCGCGCAGATCCGTACGATCGGGGGCGTGTATTCCGCAGAGGCCGGCGATGACCAGGGCGTCAAGGAAGCCCAGCGGCTCGTCGAAGACTTCGAGGAAGCCGAGGGTCGTCGCCCGCGCATCCTCGTGGCCAAGATGGGCCAGGACGGCCACGACCGCGGTCAGAAGGTCATCGCGACCGCCTTCGCCGATCTCGGCTTCGATGTCGATGTGGGTCCGCTCTTCCAGACGCCCGAGGAGGTCGCCCGGCAGGCGGTCGAGGCCGATGTGCACATCGTCGGGGTGTCCTCGCTGGCGGCTGGCCACCTGACGCTCGTCCCGACCCTGCGCCAGGAGCTGGACAAGCTCGGGCGCGAGGACTTGATGATCGTCGTCGGTGGCGTCATCCCGAGCCAAGACTTCGCCGAGTTGCGCGCTGCCGGGGCTGATGCGATCTATCCGCCCGGCACCGTTATCGCGCGCGCCGCGCAAGACCTGATCGCCGACCTACGCCGCCGTCTGGAAGCCTGAGTTCGACTGTGCGGCAGGTCGATCCGGCCGACCTGGCCGCAGGGGTGCTGGCGCAGCGGCGCGCCGATATCGCGCGCGCGATCACGCTTGTCGAGTCTTCGCGCGCCGATCACCGCGCGAAGGCGAGCGAGCTGATCACGTCGCTTACTCCGCATACGGGCGGCTCGGTGCGGGTGGGGATCACCGGCGTGCCCGGTGCGGGGAAGTCGACCTTCATCAATGCGATGGGAACGCGTCTGATCGAGCGCGGGCACCGGGTCGGCGTCGTCGCCGTCGACCCCTCCTCGCGACGCACCGGTGGGTCGATCCTCGGCGACCGGACCCGGATGGCCGACCTGACCGCGAGCGAGGCGGCCTTCGTGCGGCCCTCACCGAGCGGCCGACACCTCGGCGGCGTCGCCCGCGCGACGCGCGAGTCGATGCTGATCCTGGAGGCCGCGGGCTTTGACGTCATCATCGTCGAGACCGTCGGAGTGGGGCAGAACGAGATCGCGGTCTCGGAGATGGTCGACACTTTCCTGCTGCTGACCCTCGCCGGCGCCGGCGATCAGTTGCAGGGGATCAAGCGCGGCATCCTCGAACTCGCCGATGTCATCGCGGTCAACAAAGCCGACGGTGATGGCGAGGGGAGGGCGCGCGTCGCCGCCCGCGACTTGGCCGCCGCGATGCGACTGATGTTGCCCGGCAAGGATGTTCGCCGCCCGCCCGTCCTCACGTGCTCTGCCCAAACGCACTCTGGCTTGGACGAGGTATGGCAGGCCGTCCTCGATCACCGCGCCCACCTGGAGGCCGAAGGCTCCCTCGCGGCGCGCCGGGCCCAGCAGCAGCAAGACTGGATGTGGGCGATGGTGGACGCCCACCTGGAAGACGCGGTGCGGCATACGTCCTCGGTCCGGGCGCGGCGAGACGAGATGGAGGCGGCGGTCCGCGCGGGCGAAGTCTCCGCCGTCGAGGCGGCCGATCAAATCCTCGCGATGTATGCCAGGGACCTGCGAGGTGACCCCAATTAGGCCACGACGGCGCTAGGGTCCACCGGTCGCAGGCCTGGGATGTCAACGAAGCGGCGGTCGGTCGTCACGAGAGTGTCGAATCCGGCGATCAGCGCCGTGGCCGCGATGAACGCATCACGCCCTCGCGCCTGCGTCACTTGAAGCAGACTGAGCGCCCGCTCAATAACTACGTCGTCCATCGCATAGACCACGCAGAGGTCGTAGACGTCCATCCCGTCCTGGATCGCGCGCTCGCGCCGTGTGACGCGCATGCGATGCAAGGTCACTTCCTGGATGCACTCTGCCGCTGTGTGCAGCCGCAACTCACCTCGCACCGCGCGCTCGATGAGGGCCCGGCACGCCGGTGTTGAAGCAACCGGTTGGCCGATGGCCGTAAGGAAGACTGGCGTGTCGACGAAGACATGGTGGACCGTCACTGATGCGCCGTGTGCTCGATGTCCTGGGCCCTCACGTGGAGCATGTCGTCCCACGTCTCCGACGGCTCGTTGGGATCAGGTTGGGATGCCAGCAAACGCCGTCCCGCTTCGGCGCGGCGAGCTTGAAGCCGCTCCTCGTCGAAGTGCACATCGATGGCAGAACGGACGATGTCGGCCACGGACCGACCGGTGCGCTCGGCCTCGGCCGTGAGCTTCTCGTAGCGAGCCTGGTCGATCATCACGTGCAACCTCTTCTCCAGTGGGCTCAGCATTCCCATAGTTTGCACTTGCGCAAGTGCATGCCCAAGAGCTGTCACGGGCCGGCGCGGAGGATGAGTTGCAAGGCGAGGCGGACCTCGGGGTCGGCGAGGTCGACATCGAGCAACGAAGCGATGCGGTCCATCCGGTAGCGCACGGTGTTGACGTGCACGCCGAGGGCCTCTGCGGCGCGGCGAGGGGAGCCGGGATGGTCCAGCCAGGCTGAGAGCGTATGCCGATCGCTCACCTCCGTTGTCGCGTCGCCTTCGAGCGCGGCCAGTGGTCCCAGGATCGGCTCGGCGACCAGCCCGCGCACCGCGCGCGAGACGACAAGAGGAGCCCAATGGTCCTCTGCCGCAGCAATTGTCGTACCGTGAACGCTCGGCAACAGCGCGGTCTCCACGGCCTCGGAACGCGAGCGCGTGAGGTTGCCAGCGACCTCGGCACGCGTGCCCGCGACGATCGCGACTGGCAATCCCTGGGCGTGCAATTCCGCTACCGCTGACTGCAACCAGACCCACGTGCCGGCCCGGGTCGGCCGTGGGCGCGAAGCAGCAGTGCTGGGTGATCGGCGCGCGCGAGATGGGCGTTCGGAGTCGGTCACGATTGCGAAGACTCGGTCGGCGATATCGACAACCGCCGGCTGAGCCCACCCGCGACGCCGCAGCGTAGCCGTCCAGACATCGACCGATGCCGCGCCGACGACCGCGGGTGCAGCCGACGACTCGTCGGGCTCGCCGACGCCGAATTCCGTTGCCGCAGTGGGTGACCCAAGCAGGGCGACCACGCGCCAGGGACCAGCGGCAAGCCACGCACCGGCCTCAGCGCCCGGGTCCACGAGGGCCTGTCGGAGGCGATCGAGCCACACGCGCCGGGTCAGATCACTCTGCACGCGCAGGTCGAGCAGGTGCAAGGCGACAGCCGAGGCCATCGTCACGAGGTCCGCGACCACGCGCGCCTCGGGCGGCGCGGACACCGCGCACCAGATCGAGCCCAGCCACTCACCGCCTGCCCGCACCGGCAGGACGAACCGGGCTCCGAGGTCGGGAGTGGCGCCAGCGGGGAGGAAGAAGGGCTCGGCGGAGGTCGTCATACGCCGGAAGACGCCACGAGCGCGTAGCTCGCGCACGACAGCGGGCGGCACTCGCCGACCAACGATCGTCGAGACCCGGGCCGCGTCCGTGCCCACCGACCGCGACGAATAGGCGAGCACGCGGTGGTGGGCATCCTCGATGGTGACCGAGGCGTCGATCAGCCCGGCCGCGGCGTCGGCCAGGGCATAAAGGTCATCGCCGGTCGTCCGTGGATCGCCCGTGGCGGCACGGTCCAGCAGGTCGCGCAGTTGGTGGATCAGGTGCGCCCAACTTGCGTTGGGAGACAACGCAATCAGCGAGACGCCACGGGAGCGCGCAGCATCGGCGAGCGGGGCGGCATACGCCAGCGGGGCCCGGACGACGACGGCTGGCACGCCGCGATCGGCGAGTCGTTCGAGGGCCGTGAGGGCGCGCTTGGGCGAGTCGAGGCCGATTCCGAGGATGAGGTCACCCGGTCCGCCGATATGTTCACGAGCCGATTCCTGGACGACGACCTCGTCCACGCTGCTGCTGGCCCCACCGACGACCACCTCTACCTGGCCTCGCAGGGCAGCGACGAGATCGTTGACCGGGATCATCGCGAAATCTTAGTCCCTGGACACATTCAGGAAGGCCGGTCTTGTGCGCAGAGCACAAGACGTGGGCCGGCAATGTGCGGGACGATGGAATCCCAGCCTTAATGCCCCGGAGGTCTCCATGCCCACAACGCCCGTTCGTCCGCAGAAGGTCGCCATCATCGGTGCCGGCATGGTTGGCCTCTCGACCGCCTGGTTCCTGCAGGAGCAGGGCATCGATGTGACGGTTTTTGACCGACAGGACGTGGCATCCGGGTCCTCGTGGGGCAATGCCGGCTGGCTGACGCCGGGCATCGCGACGCCCCTGCCCGAACCCGCTGTGCTCAAGTACGGCCTGCGCGCCGTCCTCAGCCCGAGCTCGCCGGTCTATGTCCCGCCGAGCGCCGACAAATTCTTCCTTCGCTTCGTCGCCGGCTTCACCAAGCGCTCGACGATGCCGGCGTGGAAGAAGGCGATGTCCTCCCTGGTCCCGATCAACGATCGGGCGCTCGGCGCCTTCGACCTTCTCAAGGCCGGCGGCGTCGACGCCGACACTTACGAGGCGAAGTCGTTCATCGCGGCATACCGCACCGAGGAGGAGCGGGTCACGCTCCTCGACGAGCTCAAGCACATCAAGGCGGCGGGCCAGGACATCACTTTCGACGTGCTCACCGGAGACGAGGCGCGCGCGATCGAACCGGCCCTGTCCGGTGAGATCGGCGCGGCGCTGCTGCTGCACGGCCAGCGCTATATCAACCCCGGTGTGTATGTCCGTGCGCTCGCCGACTCGGTCGTCGCTCGCGGCGCGCGGCTCGAGATCGCGACGCCGGTGCGGTGGATCGACGACGGTCCCGGGGGCATGTCGGTCACCACCGAGCGTGGTGAGACCGAGCAGTACGACGCTGTCGTCATCGCCACCGGCGCCTGGCTGACGTCCATGGCCCGACAGTTCGGGGTCAAGAAGGTCGTGCAGGCCGGCCGTGGCTACAGCTTCAGCGTCACCATCGACCACGTGCCGAATGGCCCGGTCTACTTCCCCGCTGCTCGCGTCGCGTGCACGCCGATCGGCGACCGCCTGCGCGTCGCCGGGATGATGGAGTTCCGCAAGCCCGAGGCGCCGCTCGACCGCCGCCGCGTCAAGGCCATCGTCGACTCCGCCCGCCCGCTGCTCGCCGGCGCCGACCTCGACAACCGCAAGGACGAGTGGGTCGGTTCGCGCCCGTGCACCCCGGACGGTCTGCCGCTGATCGGTGTCACGAACAACCCGCGCGTCTTCGTCGCCGGCGGCCACGGTATGTGGGGCATCACCCTCGGCCCGGTGACCGGCGAGTTGCTCGCGCAGCAGATCGCGACCGGCATGGTGCCGCAGGAGCTCCTGCCCTTCTCACCCACCCGCTGACACACAAACCCCGTTGGTGGGGAAGTTTGTTGTCGCCCTGGCCGCAGAAAACTTCCCCACCGCGGCGTTGCAGCAGTCTGGCGGCCGGCCTAACGCGGTTGAGCCGGGCTTGCCGGGTGGGGGATGATTCCCGGTTGTGGGACATGTCGACATCTCGCGAGTGGAGTACGGCCTGCCGGACGGGCGGCCACTGCTGCGCGATGTCAACCTCCGCATCGGCGAGGGCAGCAAGACAGCGCTGATCGGGCCGAACGGGACCGGCAAAACCACGCTGATCCGCATCATCGCGGGCGACCTCAAGGCTGACGACGGCGCGGTCGTGCGTTCGGGCGGACTCGGCATCATGCGCCAGTTCATCGGCCAACTACGCGATGAGTCGACAGTTCGCGACCTGCTGCTCATGGCCGCGGCCGACCCCATCCGCAAGGCCGCCGCCGAGATCGATCGCACCGAGTTGCTCATGATGGAGCGCGACGAGGAGGCCGACCAGATGGCCTATGCGCAGGCGCTGGTCGACTGGGGCGATGTCGGGGGCTACGACATCGAGACGCTGTGGGATGAGTGCACGATGGCCGCCTTGGGTATGCCGTTCGATCAGGCCCAGTGGCGCAAGGTCACCACCCTCTCGGGCGGCGAGCAGAAGCGCCTCGTCCTCGAAGCCCTGCTCCGCGGACCCGAAGACGTGCTCATCCTCGACGAGCCCGACAACTACCTCGACGTCCCCGGCAAGCGTTGGCTCGAAGACAGCTTGCGCGCCTCGCCCAAGACGGTCCTCTTCGTCAGCCACGACCGCGAACTCCTGTCGCGCGCGGCCACCCGCATCGCCACCCTCGAACCCAACTCCGCCGGAGCTACGATCTGGGTTCATCCCGGCTCCTTCACGACCTATGACCAGGCGCGCCAGGAGCGCAACGACCGCCTCGAAGAATTGCTGCGCCGCTGGGACGAGGAGCACCAGAAGCTCAAAGACCTCGTGCAGATGTACAAGGTCAAAGCGGCCTACAACGACGGCCTCGCCTCCCGCTACCAGGCCGCCAAGACGCGCCTCGCGAAGTTCGAGGAGGCTGGCCCGCCGGAGCGAATCCCGTTGCGGCAGAACGTGCGTATGCGGCTCACCGGCGGCCGCACGGCCAAGCGGGCCGTCGTCTGCGAGGGGCTCGAACTTCAAGTCACCGGCGCGGGCGGGGCAGCGCAACAACTGATGAAGCCCTTCGACGCCGAGCTGTGGTTCGGCGAGCGGATCGCGGTCCTCGGCTCCAATGGCTCGGGCAAGTCGCACTTCCTGCGGCTGCTCGCTGCCGGCGGGAGTGACCCCGATCTTGAGCATCGACCGGTCGGGGAGTTCGCGCCGACTCCGTTGGTGCACAACGGGATTGCCCGGCTGGGCTCGCGCGTGCGGCCGGGCTGGTTCGCCCAGACGCACGACCATACGACCCTGCACGGGCGCAGCTTGCTGGAGATCCTGCACCGGGGGGACGAGCACCGCGCCGGCAAGCCGCGGGAGGAGGCGGCCAAGGCGCTGGACCGCTACGGCCTGGCGATGGCGGGGGAGCGGACCTTCGAGATGCTGTCCGGTGGGCAGCAGGCCCGCTTCCAGATTCTGTTGTTGGAACTCTCGGGCGCGACCCTGCTGCTTCTCGATGAGCCGACCGACAACCTCGACCTGCACTCAGCCGAAGCGCTGGAGGATGCGCTCGATGCCTTCGAGGGCACCGTCGTCGCCGTCACCCACGACCGCTGGTTCGCCCGCGGCTTCGACCGCTTCTTCGTCTTCGGCTCCGACGGCCGGGTCTATGAGTCGCCCGAGCCCGTGTGGGACGAGACCCGGGTGGTCCGGCAGCGCTGATCGACCCAGCGCCGGCGGGATACCCTGCCGAGGTGATTCGCAGTCGTTCCCTCATCTTTGCCCTGATCGGGGTCCTCCTCGGGGCGATCGTCGCGTATGCCGTCGCCACCCGCTCCGGGGACAAGGAACCATCAGGGGGCTCCGGCTCGACCAGCGCCGCCGTCGCCGCCTCGGGTCCCGTCACCCTCAGCGATGCCGACCTGAAGCAGCTCGCCCAGCGCGCCCTGACGCCGCGCGAGGAGACCTTCTACTTCGTCATGGCCGACCGATTCGCCAATGGCGACCCGAGCAATGACAAAGGCGGGCTCAGCGGGGACCGGCGGGCAACGGGCTTCGATCCCACCGACAAGGGCATGTTCCACGGCGGCGATCTGGCAGGCCTGATGGGCAAACTCGACTACATCAAGAACCTCGGCACGACGGCTATCTGGCTTACGCCCTCCTTCGAGAACCGTCCGACGCAGGGCCCCGCCGAGGACTACAGCGCCGGCTATCACGGCTACTGGATCACCGACTTCACCAAGATCGATCCGCACTTCGGCACCAATGACGAGATGAAGCAGCTGATCGAGGCGGCGCACGCCCGCGGCATGAAGGTCTACTTCGACATCGTCACCAACCACACCGCCGATGTCATCGACTACAAGCAGGGCAAGTACGGCTACATCAGCAAGGACGACAAGCCCTATGTCGATGCCGCCGGCAAGGCCTTCGACGACGCTCCCCTCGCGGGCGGGGACACCTTCCCCAAGCTAACAACGAAGTCCTTCCCCTATACCCCGATCTTCCGATCCTCCGCCGACGAAACCGCGAAAACGCCTGCTTGGCTTAACGATCCGACGCTCTATCACAACCGCGGCAACTCCACCTTCGAGGGCGAGTCGTCGACCTATGGCGACTTCTTCGGCCTCGATGACCTCTTCACGGAGAACCCCAAGGTCGTCAACGGGATGATCGACATTTACTCATCCTGGGTCGACTTCGGCATCGATGGCTTCCGCATCGACACCGTCAAGCATGTCGACCTGCCCTTCTGGCAGAAGTTCGGGCCGGCCATCATGGCGCACGCCAAGGCCGCCGGCCGCGACGACTTCTTCATGTTCGGCGAGGTCTTCGACACTTCGCCGGCCTACGCCTCGACATACTCCACCATCGGCAAGCTCCCAGCCACCTTGGACTTCGGATTCCAAAGCGCGGCAGTCGATTTCGCCTCCGGCCAGTCCGCCAAGAAGCTCGCCGAGCTGTATGCCGCGGACGACGACTATCTCGACGCCGACTCCAATGCCTACTCGCTCCCGACCTTCCTCGGCAATCACGACATGGGCCGGGTCGGCTCCTTCCTCGTCGGCGCCGCCCAGGACGACATCGACCTGCTGCGCCGCGACCAACTCGCCCACGCCCTGATGTACTTCACCCGCGGCCAGCCCGTCGTCTACTACGGCGACGAACAAGGCTTCATCGGCTGGGGCGGCGACAAAGACGCGCGCCAGGACATGTTCGCCACCAAGGTGGAGCAGTTCGCCACGGACCGCATCATCGGCGGCACTCCCGGCGCGAAAGACCGCTATGACGAGGACGCGGTGATGTACCGCTCCCTGGCCGAACTCTCGAAGGTCCGCGCCGACAATGCGGCGCTGCGAAGCGGCATACAAGTTGAGCGGTATGCCGCGGATGGCGAGGGTGTCTTCGCCGTCTCCCGGATCGACCGCCGTAGCAATGTGGAGTATGTCGTCGCCCTCAACAATGCCAGCACTGACCAGCATGTGCCGATCCAAACTGCCTCTCCCGGAATCCGATTCGATCGGGTGTGGGGACAGGCGGAGAGCCTGACCGCGTCGGCGGACGGCGGACTCACGCTGACGGTCCCCGCCCGCTCCGGCATCGTGCTGCGCGCTGTCGACCCCATCCCCACGGCCGCCGAAGCACCCCGAGTTCGCGACCTCACCGTGGGCCAGGGCGGCAAACTCAGCGGCCAAACCAAGCTCCTCGCGACGGTCGCCTCGGCAGCCCCGGTCGAGACCACCTTCGCGCTGCGGCCGAAGGGGAGCGCCGACTGGACCGTCCTCGGGACGGATGACAACCCGTCATACAGCCTGTATGCCGATGCCTCCGCCCTCGCGCCGGGGGACTACGAGGTGGTCGCCGTCGCGCGCGCCCTCGACGGCAAGGTCGGCTACACCTCGACGACGGCGACGGTCAGCGCCGCGGCCGAGCAGGCCGCGCTCGTCACCGCCCCCGGCAGCTACCAGAGCGAAGCCGGCTGCCCTGCCGACTGGACGCCGGACTGCCAGCAGACGGCCCTCGAGGATCCCGATGGCGACGGCACATTCACGCTGTCCCTCAAGGGAATTCCCGCCGGCAGCTACGAATTCAAGATTGCCATTGGCGGCTCCTGGGACGAGAACTATGGCGCCGACGGCGCCAGGGACGGGCAGAACATCCCCTTCTCCGTGGCCGACGGTCAGAGCGTGACCTTCAGCTATGACGCGACCACCCACGAGGCGCAGGCCGTCGCCCGATGACTGTCGTCTGCGCCGGCTTGCTGACCGTGGACGTCGTCCAGGTCATCGACCGCCTGCCACGCCCGGACGAGAAGACCGTCGGGCGCGAGCAGCGGCTGGACATCGGCGGGCCGGCCACCAATGCCGCGCGCACGGTCGCCGCCATCGGTATGCCGGTCCGGCTCCTCGCGTGTTTCGGTGCGTCGCCGCTCACCGACTTCGCCCGTGCCACGCTGGCCAGGGATGCCGTGGAGTGGGTGGATCCAGTTGCCGCCCAAGCCAATCCGGCGCCTGTGTCGACAGTGCTGGTCACGCAGGAGACCGGGGATCGAGCGGTCGTCTCCGGCGGTGGACCGCAGGTCCCCGGCGACTGGGGGTGCGGGGACGTCCTCGCCGGAGCGGCGGTGTTGCTCATCGACGGTCATGGCGGCGATCTGCCGGCCCGTGCGGCGGCCGAGGCGCGGCGGCTCGGCATGTCCGTGCTCCTCGACGGCGGGAGCTACAAGCCGGGCATGGAGGCGTATCTCCGGCACGTCGATCTCGCCTTGCTGTCTGCCGATTTCGCTGCGCCGGACGCAGCCGATGCGTGCGCTTGGGCCCGGTCGCACGGAGCCCGAGCCGCCGCGCAGTCTGCGGGCCCCCGGCCGATCCGGCTGGTCAGTCAGGCCGGTGACCGTCAGATACCGGTCCCGCGTGTCAGCCGAGTCATCGACACCAACGGCGCGGGTGATGTCCTGCACGGCGCCGCCGCCGTGGCCATGGCCGGTCACGGGGTGGCGGACCCGGCGGCGGTGCTCGCATACGCCGCGCAGATCGCCTCCCGATCAGTGGCGTATGCCGGCGCGCTCGGGTGGGCACACGCTCCCGGCTGAGCAGCGACCGCCGAATCCACGCCGTGCCGGGCCCGGCGCCACGTCCGCTCCCCGAGCAGGACGAGGGTGGCGGGGAGGATGACCAAGCGGATCACGGTGGCGTCCAACAGGATTGCCACGCCGAGGCCAACACCCATCATCTTCATCTCCAGCATCGACAAGGTCGCAAAGATCGAGAAGACAGCGACCATCACGGCGGCGGCACTCGTCACGACGCCGGCGGTGTCGCTGATCCCCTGGCGCACGGCCTCGCGGGCCGGCAGACCCGAGGCGGCATACTCGCGCACCCGGCTCAGGACGAAGACGTGATAGTCCATCGACAACCCGACGAGGATCGCCATCACGAAGATCGGGATCCAGTCGATGAGGAAACCGGGGCTGGTGAAGTCCAACTGCTCACTGAAGTGCCCGTCCTGGAAGATCCACCGCAGGACACCGAACGCGACGCCGACCGACAACAGGTTCAACCCGGCAGAGATCAGCGCCAGCGCGACGCTCCGGAAGGCCGCCACCATCATCACGAGGGTCAGCAGCAGCACGAAACCGATGACCCAGGGGAGCCGTTCGCTCTGCCGGTCGGCGAAGTCGAGGGAGGCTGCGGCCCAGCCGCCCACCGCATAGTCCACACCGAGTCCGTCGAGCGCCTCAGGTGCCAGGGTCGTGCGGGCCAGGTGGATGGCTTCGGCTGTGCGCGAGTCCTGTTCGCTGAACGGTATGGCGAGTTCGACCGACGTCACGCTGCGATCCGACGAGACCTTGATCGGGTCGATCCCGAGATCGGCGAACGAGGGCGTGGCGGCTGCACGCGTCGACAGCTCCCGCAGTCTGGCCTCCACGACCTGCTGCTGACCGGCCTTTGCTCGCACCACGACGAGGGCGTTGGTCCCCTCGGACGGGAACTTCTCAGCGATGCGATGGGCGGTCGCCACGGCGGGGATGTCCGGGGGCAGGGTGGACAGATTCGCCGAGTGCAGGGAGATCCCCGCAGCGGAGACTGCCATCGGAATCGCGAGGGCCAGCGCCATGACCAAAGAGACGACCGGATGCCGCAGGACCGGTGCGATCAGGCGGCGGCTGATGCCGCCCTGCCCGATCCGCGCATTGAGGCGCCACAGCAGCGGGAGCCGCGGCCGGTCGACCCAGCGGCCGAGCTGCACCAGCAGCGCGGGCAGGACGGTGATCGAGCCGAGGACGGCGACCGCGACGACCACGATGGCGCCGGTCGCGAGGGAACTGAAGGTCGCGGCCCCGACGACATACAGCCCGGACATCGCTGCCATCACGGCGGCACCGGAGACGAGGATGGCATGACCGGACGTGCGCGCCGCGATGGCGACGGCGTCGGGGGTCGTCACCCCCTTGGCCCGCTCCTCGCGTTCCCGCTTCAGATAGAAGAGCGAATAGTCAACGCCCACAGCCATTCCCACAAGGACGATGAGTGAGCCGACGGTCGGCTCGGCGTGGATGAGGTAGGACAGGGGAGCGGACAGGCCCAGGGTGGCCGCGACCGAGCCGATGGCCAGGAGCACCGGCACACCGGCGGCGATCACGGCGCCGAAGGCGAGCAGCATCAGCAGCAAGGTCGCCGGAATGCTGAGGAACTCGGCCGCGTGCAGGTCGTCGGCCACTCGGCCCTGAATCCCGGCATCGACCGTCAGGTCGCCCGATTGCGCGATGTGGAGGTCACGGTGCGCCTCGGCCACCGCGTGAGTGACCGACAAGAGCGCAGCCGGATCGGCCGCCTTGTCCACCACGACACTGACGAGGGCGCTCGTTCGGTCGCCGCTCCAGACCGGCGGTGCCACCTGCTGCACTCCCGCGACAGCGGACATCCGCTGCGCGATCTCGTCGGCGGCGGCGGTGGCCGCAGCAGCGTCCAGCCGTCCCTGTCCTGCGGTGATGAGGAGATGTTCCATCGGCGGCGCATCGATGCCGGCGTCGGCGAGCATCGCATGGGCCCGGCCCGATTCGCCGATGCGGTAATCGGCATCGGTGGTCTCCTTGACGGGGATGACGAATGCCAGGGCAGTCGCCAGTGCCACGAAGGCGAACCACGCGGCGATCGTCCGTTTCGGGTGTCGCGCGCTCCAGCGGGCGGCGGCGATGGGGAGTGAGGTCAGGCGAGGCATCACGGCTCCTGCGTCCGAGGTGAGGAAGGCAACGCTGATGAGCCTGCTCCCGCGGCGGCCTGGTGTCGGGAGCGCTGGCACCCGTGAGCGCAGTGGTACTAGCACCCCTGCGCGCTCCCGACCACTGCGTGAGGATGGAGGGGTGTTCTCGACGCGACGGCCACCGTGGCTGGCCGCCGGCTACGGCCTCGGCCACCTCTTCATGGTCCTGCCCCTGGCCTTCTTCCTGGTCTTCGTCTCCCTGAGCGCAGGCCTCGCGGTCCTCGGAATCGGGGTGCTGCTCGTGCGCTTGTGGGCGCCGCCCTTGGCCTCCTTCGCCGGGCTGAATGCATCGATGGCCGGAAGCTTCTTGGGTCGCGAGGTCCCGGTGCCCGCCCTGGCACCGGCTCGCGATGGGGCCTGGCGCTCGGTCATCCGATGGTTCGGGAAACGTGGCTTCTGGCAGCTCTTCTTGTGGTTCCTGTTCGCTTGCTCCGGCGGCCTGGTCCTGTCCGCCCTCTCTGCCGCGCTGCCGGCCGGCGTGATCGCCCTGTTGGCCACGGCCTTCGGGCTGGCCGCCGGCGACGCGGCCCCGACCTGGGTTTCGCTGTTGCTCACCGGAATCGCCCTGATCCTCGTGCCGGTCTGGTGGTTCTTCGGCGATGTCTTCATGCGGATCCGCACCGAGACCGAAGCGGCGATTCTGCGCCCGGATCCGAACGAGGAACTGCAGCGACGGGTCGCGGACCTGACCGCGTCCCGGGCCGAGAGCGTCGATGCCTCGGCTGCCGAGTTGCGGCGTATCGAGCGGGACCTGCACGACGGCGCGCAGGCGCGGCTGGTCTCGCTGGGCATGAGCCTGGGGATGGCCGCCGACCTGCTCGACCGTGACCCAGCGGCGGCGCGCCGCCTGCTCCAGGAGGCCCGCGACAGCACCGGCGCCGCGCTGGGGGACATTCGCGCCGTCGTGCGCGGCATCCACCCACCCGTGCTTGCCGACCGGGGCCTGATCGGTGCCGTCCAGGCTCTGGCCCTGGACCTGCCCATCCCCGTCACCGTCGACGCGGCCCTGCCCGGCCGCCCCCCGGCGCCCGTGGAGTCGGCCGCCTACTTCGCCGTCGTCGAGTGCCTGGCCAATGTCGTCAAGCACTCCGGTGCGCGGTCGGCGTGGGTCGTCATCGCCGCCCCCGAGCGCCGGCTGCGGCTGCAGGTCGGCGACGACGGCCGTGGAGGTGCGGATGCGCGCACGGGCACCGGCTTGGCCGGGATCGCTCGCCGCCTCGGCGCGTTCGACGGCACCATGGACCTGTCCAGCCCGGCCGGGGGGCCGACCGTCATCACCATGGAGGTGCCATGCGAGTGGTTGTCGCCGAAGACCACGCCCTCCTCCGCGACGGGCTGACGCGGCTGCTCACGGCATACGGCCTCGAGGTGCTCGAGGCACTGGAGGGGACCTCGGGCCTCGATCAGGCGCTACTGCGTCCCGACGTGGACCTCGCCGTCCTCGACGTCCGCCTGCCGCCCACCTTCACCGATGAGGGCCTGCGCGCAGCCATCGCCGCCCGCACGGCGCGGCCCGGGTTCCCGGTCATGGTGCTCAGCCAGTACGTCGAGCAGCTGTATGCCCGTGAGTTGCTCGCCTCAGGCGATGGCGCCATCGGCTATCTGCTGAAGGACCGTGTCGCCGACGCCGGCGAGTTCGTCGAGAGTGTCCGGCGGGTGGGGTCCGGCGGCACCGTCCTCGATCCGGAAGTCGTTGCGGCGCTGATGAGTCGGCGACGCGACGAACCCATCGACCGGCTCACCGAGCGCGAGCGAGAGGTGCTCGCGTTGATGGCTGAGGGCCGTTCCAATGCCGCCATCGCCTCCGCGCTCTGGGTCACCGAAAAGGCCGTGGCCAAGCACATCAACAGCATCTTCACAAAGCTGGACCTGCCGGTCGCGGTCGACGACAACCGCCGCGTCCTCGCCGTGCTGGCGTACCTGCGCGCCTGATCGACCCCGGTGCGCTCGGGTCCGGTGCCCGGCGTGATCGGGGACGGCAAGACGCCGAAGGGCACCTCGTGGGACCATGCCCGGATGGCCAACGATGATCAGGAGGCAGACGTCCGCGTCCAGCTCGACCGCGATGAGATCGCGGCACGTCAGGAACGGCTCACGCGGGCCCGGGAGACCCTCAAGGCGCACTTCGTCGGTGATCGACCGGATCATCGACGAACTCTGCGACGCCGTCATGGTCTGGTATGTCGCGCCAGAACTGCTCACCCGGCCCGCGATCGTCAACCTGTGGGGGATGACCGGGGTCGGCAAGACCGATCTGGTGCGGCGGCTCGTCAAGGCGCTGGACGTCCTCGACCGCTTCGTCGAGATCGAACTCAGCAATGCCGACAGCACGACGTGGCACAGGTCTCATCGATCCCCAACACCCGAGTCGGCTCCGGAGTGGGCAGCCACCGCGCGGCCGCGGCGACCAGGGCCCGGTGCGCCGTCGGCCAGGACACTCCATGCGTGCGGGCGACTTCATCGACCGCCCGGTTCCCGGTGGCGATCTCGGTCGCGATGGCCCCCCGCAGCCGTCCGGTCAGCCGCGCCCGCGCGGGGATCGCCTCGGACTGCTGCGTGAACGACCGCGTGCCGCATAACGGTTCGGGGCACACCAGGCGCCGCTTGTGCCACCACAGCTGGACCACCTGCCCGCACGCGTCCAAGTCCTTGACCCGCACCGTGGGGCGATCTTTCACCCTGGAGGACAGGACTCCGCAGGACGGACACGGCGCTTCCCGGTCCCGACACTCGATCACGACCCTCAAGTCGCTCTCGCTGAGCCGTTCAAGACCGGTGACGACGAACTCGTCTTCCAGCCCGAACAGCACTGACGTACTGTCGATCATGCTCGTGGCCTCGTTGCTGCTGACGGAGTAGAGACCAACAGCATGACCCGGGGCCACGAGCCCTCTCAGATCAGGGCACCCCGCTCAAGGTCGGAGAGCCGGATTACCAGGTACGCGTGTCCGCACCTGTCGCCGGGACGGAGACGTTCGGTGCGGGCGGTTATCCGGGCGCCGATGGGGGGCGTATTGGCTGGTTCGACGCCGGGCCGCTCCCGCTGACCATCTCGTTCACGCCGGCGACCGGAGCGCTGGGCATCGACCTTCCGTTCTGACCGGCGCTTGTACGTCGGGGATAGGTCAGACGCGGTCCTGCGGGCCGGCCTTCGCCGCGGCATCGCGGGCTTCGTGCGGCGTCATCGCGGCGGCGGCACCCTGGTCGATCGGGGCTCCGGGGACGGTCGGGGCCCGCCCGATGGCGGCACCGGCGGTGTGGCCGCGGCGGTTGATGCGCGCTTCAAGGCGGCCGGCGAGCAGGGTGAGGAGGTAGTTGATGCCGATGAACAATGCGGCGGCGACCAAAAGCGCGGGGATCACATTGGATCGAGCCGAGGCGAGGTTTTGCGCCTGCTGGAGCAACTCGGGATAGGTGATGATCGTGCCCAGCGCCGTGTCCTTGAGGATGACGACCAACTGGCTCACGAGCGCTGGCAGCATGGCCGTGATGGCCTGCGGCAACTGGATCTGCACGAGGGTCTGGCTCGGCGTCAACCCGATCGACAAGCCGGCTTCGGCCTGTCCCTTGGGGAGCCCGAAGACGCCGGAGCGCACGAGTTCGGCGATGACCGCGCCGTTGTAGAGCGTCAACGCCGTGACGACAGCAGCGAAGGGATTCCAGGCGGCGGGAAAGACGCCGTTGTAGGCATAGATCCCGAAGAAGAAGATCATCATGATCAGAACCGGGACGGCGCGGCAGAACTCCACGATCGCGCCGCTGAGCCAGCGAATCGCTCGATTCTGCGACAGGCGGCCCACGCCGAAAACGAACCCGAAGGCCATCGCCAGAGCCACCGCGGCGACCGCGGCCTTGAGGGTGTTCCAGATGCCGAGGAGCAGATAGAACCGCCACGTCGACCACTGGCCGAAGGGGCTCCATTTCGCGGAGGTGAATTCGCCATTGTTGTAGAGCGCGCGGATGACGAGCGCGGCGAGGGCGAGCAGGAGCACGCCACCGATGACGGCGATGATCTGGTTGCGGCGCTGGCCGCGGGGCCCAGGGGCGTCGAATAGGACCGAGGAACTCATCGCTTCACCGCCAGGCGCTGGGAGAGGTGGGTGAGCGCGATGCCAAGCGGCATTGTCAGCAGGACGAAGAATCCGGCCACCAGGACGAAGATCAGGAAACTCAGATCCGGCCGGAACTCCAGCCCGTCGCGCATGAAGGCCGCCGTCTCCGCGACACCGATGGCGTAGGCGACCGTCGTGTTCTTGATGAGCGCGATCAGCACCGAAGCCATCGGCGCAATCGATCCTCGAAAGGCCTGGGGGAGAACGACTTCGCGCAGGCTCTGGGTGAAGGTCAGGCCGATCGAGCGCGCTGCTTCGGCTTGCCCCGTCGGCACCGTATTGATGCCGCTGCGCAACGCCTCGCAGACGAAGGCCGCGTGATAGACCATCAAGCCGACGATCGCCCAGCGCACGCCATTGTCGATGATGGAGGTCGGGCTGTCGGCGGGCGCGAGATAGATCTTGAGTTGGTAATGGAGCGCGATCAGGCAGAAGGTGATGATCAACGTCAGCGGTGTGTTGCGCACGAGGTTGACATATGCCGCGCCAGCCTTGTTGAAGATTCCCACCGGCCCGACGCGCATGATCGCCAAGATGGTGCCAATAACCAGCGCCCCGATGGCGGAGAAGAACGCAAGATAGAGGGTTTGCCCGAAGGCACTCCAAATGTCGAACTGATCGAACAGTTCACCCATGGGTCACTCTTCTTCCGCGCGGGGGTCGGGGTCCGAACGGCCGACCGGAGCGTATGCCGTGCATCGCCTCCGGTCGGCCGATCGCTTCGAGGGGTTAGGAGCAGGCGTCTGTCTTCGGCGGGTTGGTGGCCGAATCCACCTTGAACCCGGCGGGGCCGAAGTTGTTGTCGACAGCCTTCTGCCACTCCCCGGAGCTGACCATCTTCTCCAGGGCGGCGTTGACCTTCTTGCACAGCTCGACATCGCCCTTCTTCAGGCCGACGCCATAACGCTCCTCCGAGAAGGGAGCCCCGACGACTTTGAGTTTGCCCTTGTAGGCCGGCTGCGCGGCATACCCGGCAAGGATGGTGTTGTCGGTGGTGAGGGCGTCGAGCTGGCCGTTGACGACCAGGTCTAGGCACTTGGAGTAGGTGTCGAAGTTCTGCAGCTGGACCCCGGGGTAGTCCTTCTTGACATTGTCCGCCGACGTCGAGCCGGTGACCGAGCACAGCTTCTTGCCGTCGAGATCTTTCGGCCCGGTGATGGTGCTGTCCGCGGCCACGAGGAGGTCCTGGCCGGCGATGAAGTAGGGGCCGGCGAAGGAGACCTTTTCCTTGCGAGCGTCGGTGATGGAGTAGGTCGCAAAGATCAGGTCCACCTGACCGGTCGCGATGAGGTCTTCGCGCTGCTTGCTCGGGGCCTGGACGAAGGTGACCTTGGTCTTGCCGAGTTCCTTGGCGACATAGTTGGCGACATCGACATCGAAGCCGCTGTACTTGCCGGCGTCGTTCAGGCCCAAACCGGGCTGGTCGAATTTGATGCCGATCTTGATCGCGTCACCACCGGAGGCGCCGTCACCGCCGCCGCAGGCGCTGAGGCCCACCGCGAGCGAGGCGGCACCCGCGAGGGCTGCGAGTCGAGAAATCTTCATTGGTTGGTTCCCTTCGGTGCTGGTGCTGAGGTCAGTGCGTGAGGATCTTGGCGAGGAAGTCCTTGGCGCGATTGGACTGCGCGTTGGTGAAGAACTCCTCGGGGGTGGCCTGCTCGACGATTTGGCCGTCGGCCATGAAGACCACGCGGTTGGCCGCCTTGCGGGCAAAACCCATTTCGTGGGTGACGACGATCATCGTCATGCCATCTTTGGCGAGGCCGATCATGACGTCCAAGACCTCATTGATCATTTCCGGGTCGAGCGCGGACGTCGGCTCGTCGAACAGCATCACCTTGGGTTCCATGGCGAGGCTGCGGGCAATGGCGACCCGCTGCTGCTGACCACCGGAGAGTTGGGCGGGATATTTCTGCGCCTGATGGGCGACGCCGACCCGCTCCAACAAGGCCATGGCTTCTTTCTCGGCAGCGGCCTTCGCCTTCTGGCGCACCTTGATCGGGCCAAGGGTGACATTGTCGAGAATCGTCTTGTGCGCGAAGAGGTTGAACGACTGAAAAACCATTCCGACATCGGCGCGCAATTGCGCTAGCTCCTTGCCCTCCTGGGGCAGGGGCTTGCCGTCGATGGTGATTGAGCCGCTCTCGTAGGTTTCCAGACGGTTGATGGTGCGGCACATCGTCGACTTGCCGGAGCCGGACGGCCCGATCACGATCACCACCTCGCCGGGGTCCACCGACAGGTTGATATCGCGGAGCACGTGCAGGTCACCGAAGTGCTTATTGACGCCCGACAGGACGACGAGGGGTTCCGCCATGCGCGAAACCTACCGGCAGCCAGGTGTCGGCGGTGGGGAAGCCGCCCCGGATCGTGGCCGGATCGCAACCTGCGGCTGCGCCGTGTGTCGTACGGGTGTGATGTGGCGTGACCGCATCCGGGCGCGCACGGTGGACCCATGGGAGCATGAGCGAATGACCGTCGAGGGGGAGATCGCGCCGAATCGTATTGCCCTGGACCGCGCCGACATTGCCGCGCGGCGGGCCCGTTTGGAGACGGCCCGCGCCACATTGAAGGAGCACTTCGTCGGGATCGACGCGATCATCGATGAGCTGTGCGATGCAGTGACCGTCTGGTTCGTTGCGCCCGAACTGCTCTCGCGGCCCGCGATCATCAACCTGTGGGGGATGACCGGTGTCGGCAAGACCGATCTGGTGCGGCGGCTCGTTCGAGCGCTCGACATCACCGATCGCTTCGTCGAGATCGAGCTAAGCAATGGCGACAGCACGACGTGGCACTCCTCGGTCGTCTCGCGCCTCAGCGAATCCGGCGCCCTGGAGGGGCGCCCCACGTTCATGCTCTTCGATGAGATCCAACGCTTCAATACCCTTGACCACGAAGGCAATCCGGTCCCTAACACTAAGTTCAGCGACTTCTGGGAGCTGCTCAGCGATGGCCGCCTGGCGCGCCGGGAGAACCCGGATATGCAGTACCTCATCGCCTCACTGTCATACCAAGCAGCCGAGCACAAGCGCCGCCGATCCGCCGGGGAGGAGGAGGTCGACCCGACCATCGGGATCTGGCAGGCGCGCGACCTGAAATCGACCCTGCGCCTCGAGGAGAGCCTCGAACAGCTCTCCGCGATGACCTGGGATCAGGCCGTCTCCCGAGCACGCAGCGCGCAGAACCTCAAGGTCGTCTATGAGCCAATTGACTGCTCTCGCAGCCTGATTCTCGTTAGTGGCAATCTCGACGAGGCTTTCGCGATGGCGACGCGAGGCGCTGAGGCAGACATCGACGCCGACGTCTTCGCGGCCTATGCCGACAAGGTCACCGTCGTCGACATCAAGGCCGCGCTGACCAAGCGCTTCAAGCCCGAGCAGGTGGCACGCTTCGGCAACACGCACCTGATCTATACCTCGCTGCGGCATGCCGACTTCGTCGAGCTGATCCGGCGCGAAGTCGAGCGGGTCCGCGAGTCGGTTCTGGCGCGCTTCGGCATCGAGGTGGAGGTCGACCCCTCGGTGCACGACCTCATCTATCGCAATGGTGTCTTCCCCGTGCAAGGCGTGCGGCCGGTCTTCTCCAGCGTCGCGGACATTCTCGAAAACAATCTCGGCAAGCTGCTGTTCACCGCGGTCCTCGCCGACGAGGGGCGCATCGCCATTGCCTACGACGAACAGACGCGCCAGCTGCGTGGGCTCGTCGGTTCGCAGGACGTTGTGCTCCCCTTCACCGGTCGCCTCGATCGCATCCGCGAGAGCAGCCCCGCGGACAAGATCGCGAATGTTGCCGTGCACGAGTCGGGCCATGCCCTGCTGTATGCCGTGTACTTCGGCCTCGCGCCGCTGCAACTGACCGCGCGGGTCGCCTCGAGTTATGTCGGCGGCTTCACCGCGCCGCATCCGATCTATGAGACCTCGGCCGCTCTGATCCAACAGGCCAAGATCGCCCTCGCGGGTGGCATCGCGGAAGAGATCGTCTTTGGTCGCGAATTGGCCTCTGTCGGAAGGGCATCGGACCGTGAGCGCGCCACGATCTTGATCCAGGACTTCATCCGCCGCCATGGCTTCGACGCGGAGTTCCAGGCGAACTACATGCTCGGCAATGAGTACTCCATGGATCGCCATGTCACCGACCCTGATATCGAAAAGATGATCTCGCGCCTGGCCGCGGAAGTTCGGTCAGAGCTGACCGGATTCCGTGCGGGTCTGCTCGACCTGGCGCGCGAACTCGCCACCGCAGGCCGCCTGGACGGCCCAGCGGTCGCCGCCATCCTGGGGCGACACGGCATACTCGCCGACCTGCAGAGAGAAGGCCACCTGATCGTGCCGCCCTATCGCTCCCACCTCGGCGACGCCCCCGACTGAGGATGGGGCCAGTCATCCAACGACGGTGATCCCTCGGCGTTCGGCGGCCCGGCATAGCGCCCCGTCGAAACTGAGGAGTGACGAGTCCTCGCGCTCGGTGAGCAGCAGGACGCAACAATCAGGCAGCTTCAGGTGCGTTTCCGCCCGAAGCTGCGCCAGGGTGAGAGCGTCACTCCCGTTCCATGGGGCCTCGTCTACGCCGATGGCGGAAAGCGTGTCCACAGCCTGCTGAAGATGCGCAGCGGTTCGTCGAGCGGGACCGACCAAAACCTCGGCCAGGGTGACCGGATGCGCGACCCACTCCTCATCCGCCACCGACTCCAGCGCGTCCACCGCTTGACGGTGTAGGGCGTCGGAGTCGTCGAGGTAGGCGATCAAGACGTTCGCATCGAGAACGATCATCCTGGCCAGTCCTCGCGGAGCCGCTCAAGATAATCCGGACCGTAGGTGCCCCTCAGGATGCCGGCGTGTGCCCGTAAGCGGTGGCGACGCTCGACGACTTGGGTGGCGTCGGCGATCGAGATCGCGCGCGCACCTTCTTGTGCCAACAGGGCGATCAAGCGCGAGTCCGAGGTCTCTTGCGGCCAATGCCTTCTGGCCATCGTCAGAGCATCCGCTAGGTCATCAGATTCCGTGACCATGTGTCGGGGACGAGTGGTCGGCATGACTGAGTGTAACACCGTGCCCGCATGGTGCAACAGGAGGTAGCTGTTAGGCGCGGGCGAGCTCGGCCCGGCGGGCGGGGCGGTAGCAGGCGACACCGAGGAGGCTGATCGCGCCGACCGTGATCATCGTCGTCGCGACCGAGGTGCGGTCGGCGAGGAGCCCGGCGAGTGGGGCGCCGATGCCGAAGGCGAGGAAGGCCATCATGGAGTTGATCGAGAGCACGGTTGCGCGGTTGCTCGCGTCGGCCTCGCGGTGCAAGAGCGCCCCGTGGGGCGGTCCGTTCAAGCCGTGGGCGCCATAGGTGAAAAGGTAGGCCGCGATCAGGCTCGCCGGGCCGAGGGCCAGACCCATGATCACGACCCCCGTGCCATTGAGCAGGCGTCCGAGCATTGCGGCGCGGGCGACGCCGAAGCGCTTGGACGCCATACCGGCCAGGAAGGTGCCCACCGAGAAGATCGCCCATCCCACGGCGGCGACGGGTCCCATGGCGGCACCGGCCGCCTGCTGCGAGCCAAGGAACTCCTCAAGCCGCAGCGGCAGCAGCGACTCGAAGGCGATCATCCCGATCGACCAGGCCACTTCGGCAGCGACGATGCCAAGCAGAATCGTGTTGCGCCCCAATAGTTTCAGGCCGCCAGTGATCACGGAAGGCGCCTGCTTCATCGAGGCCACCACAAGTTCACGTTGCCGCGTCCCCTCCGGGTGCCGCGCACTCTCTTTCAGGAGCAGGAGCACCGCGAGGAGATGGCCGAGGTTGAGGATGACGAAAGACCAGACGGCCAGATCGATGGCCGGCGCGGACCGGAAAGGATGCCACCAAATCAACGCACCACTGACGAGCGCGCCAAGCGCCATGCCGAGCCCGAGCAGCGAACCGGAGCGCGACAACTCCTGATCGACATCGGCGCCGGGATTCGTCGCATGCACCTCATCGACAAACCACGCCTCCAATGGGCCGGAATCCAGGGCCCGAAACACGCCCATGAGCGCCGCGGCGGCTACGAAGGCCCAGAAGGATTGGGCTACGGCATATGCCAGCGCGGCGAGGACATTGACGACGGCGGCGGCGATGTAGACCGCGCGCCGGCCGAAGGCGTCCGCGAAGCCGCTCGTCGGCAGTTCGAGAGCGAAGCAGACCAGGCCGGAAATCGCGGAGGCCGTCAGGGCTTGGGCGGTGGTCAACCCGCGGCCGGTCTGCAAGAGGATGTAGACGCCGACGACCAGTCCGACAGGGAACCACCGGGTCAGCGTGAGGGTGTAGTAGATCCGCCGGGCCGCCGCTGGCGAGAGCGGAGCGCTCACCGGCGCGGCGCCTTGTCCATGTCGACGGGATAAAAGATCAGATAGGTCGCGATCCGCTTGGCATCCGGATTTCCTTGTCCCACACGGCGATAGCGCTCGATGACGGCACCGATCTCCTCGTGCAGCTCGCGCAGTTGATCCGCTGAGACTAAGACGGTGTCGTCATTCATGCCGGCCCGGTCGCGCCATGGCGCCGGCCACGAGGGGCGCACGTCGAGCCATCGGCCGAACTTGTCCGTGAAATGCCGCAGCCAATCGCGCTCCAGCCACCCCATCGCGGTCGCGGCGTCCTCATCCTCATCGAAATCGCTGTTCTCGAATCGCGTCGAGCGTGAGGCCGCCGCCCACACCCGCGACTTCCCGTCGCCTTCGCCGGTGTCGATCACCAGGCCCACCTCCGCGAGCTTGCGCAGGTGGTATGACGTGGCCCCCGAGTTCGTCCCCAGCTCACCGGCCAGGGCCGTCGCCGTCGACGGGCCGTGCAGGCGCAGGGCGCCCACGAGCCGCGAGCGCAGCGGGTGCGCGAGCACCTTGACGCTCTCGGCGTCGAGGCGGATGAAATCGGCCGATTCGCTCATGGATTGCACAATACCTTTGCATAATCTGTTTGCACAAGTTTTATGCGATCACTGTTCTTCGTCATGTTTGTGCAGGTCAGCCCCCGAATGCGAGCACGAACGCGGGATTTGAGCCGATCGCCCACGGTCCGTAAACTTGAGGGCTGTTGTGCCGTGCGCCCCTGGTGGGCGGACCACCAGCGAACCCTCCCCGCAACACCGGGAGCGGACCGCCCGGCGGGAGCACGCGGCATACCAGCCCCTCGTCCGAAGAGTGAGTAAAGGCAAGACTTTGCGTACCTACACCCCCAAGGCGGCGGAGATCACCCGTCAGTGGCATGTCATCGACGCCACCGACGTCGTCCTCGGCCGGCTCGCCAGCCAGACGGCCTCGCTCCTGCGCGGCAAGCACAAGGCGACCTTCGCCTCGCACGTCGACACCGGCGATTTCGTCATCATCATCAACGCGGAGAAGGTCGCCCTGACCGGCGCCAAGCTGCAGCAGAAGCGCGCCTACCGCCACTCCGGCTACCCAGGCGGTCTGAAGTCCGAGACCTATGCCGAGTTGCTCGACCGCGACCCGGTCAAGGCCGTCGAGAAGGCCGTTCGCGGCATGGTCCCCAAGACCACCCTCGGCCGCCAGCAGCTGACCAAGCTGAAGGTCTACGCCGGTGCCGAGCACCCGCACACGGCCCAGCAGCCCGTCCCCTACACGATCTCCCAGGTCGCGCAGTAACGGCTGCGGACTTCACGACATACGAAGGAAATTGACCAGCCGTGACTGACACCACCTACGACTACGACGAGGACGTCGAGCTCACCGAGTACACCTCGGAGTCCGAAGGCCCCGTCTCCTCCGAGCCGGCCCGCAAGCCGACCGCGTCCGCCCCCGGCGCCGGCACCGGCCGCCGCAAGCAGGCCATCGCCCGCGTGCGCATCGTGCCCGGCACGGGCGAGTGGACCATCAACGGTCGCACCCTGGAGAACTACTTCCCCAACAAGGTGCACCAGCAGATCGTCAACGAGCCGCTGGCCGTCCTGGAGCTGGAGGGCGCGTATGACGTGCTCGTCCGCGTCCACGGCGGTGGCCCCTCCGGCCAGGCCGGCGCCGTCCGCCTGGGCGTTGCGCGCTCGCTCAATGGCGTCGACGCCGAGCTCAACCGCCCGGCCCTGAAGAAGGCCGGCTTCCTGACCCGTGACGCTCGCGTCCCGGAGCGCAAGAAGGCTGGTCTGAAGAAGGCCCGCAAGGCGCCTCAGTACAGCAAGCGCTGATCCACGGGGCTGCGGCCCCAGATCGCGTCAGAAGCGCGGCACCCGCTCCGGCGGGTGCCGCGCTTCGGCGTATGCGGACCGCGCCCGGCCTGCGGCCCCCGTCACCCGGCGTCATCGACCACGACAACCTGCACGCCCGCGCCGCGGAAGGCGGCGATCACCTCATCCGACGCGGCCGAGGTGGTGACGAGATGTGTCAGGTCGGCGGCCGAGCCGAATCGGAAGGTCGAGGTGCGCGAGAGCTTGTCGGCCGTCGCGACGAGCACGCTGCGCCGGGCCGCACCCAGGCAGGCGGCCTTGACCTGCGCATCGTCATAATTCGTCGAGGTCAAGCCCTCCTCGATCGCAGCCGAACAGGCGCCGAGGATCGCCACATCCACCCGCACATCCCGCACCGCCCGCAGCGCCTGAGCGCCGCTGAAAGCCAGCGTGTCATTCTCGATGGCCCCGCCGGGGACGACGACGGACGCGCCCGGGATCGAGGCCAAGGCGGCGGCGGCGTGCAGCGAGAGCGCGATCGCCGTGACCGGGCGCCCGGCGAGGGCGAGCGCCACGGCCTGGCAGGTCGTGCCATTGTCGATGATCAAGGACTCGTCGTCTCCGATCAGTTCGGCGGCGGCAGCGGCCAGCAGCCGCTTGCTCGCCTGGTGTTCGTCGGAACGCATCGCAAAGGGCATGGGTATGCCGCGCTTGCTGGGCCGCGCCGCCCCGCCATGGGTCCGCCGAAGCACCCCCGCCTCGGCCAGTTCGGTGAGGTCTCGACGGATGGTGATGGGCGAGGCGCCGGTCAAGCGCACGAGTGCATCGACCCGGATCTCGCCGGTCTCGGGGATGGCCCGGATGATCGTTTTGCGGCGAAGTGATCGTTGCACCCGATCATTCAACCATCTAGCGTCATGGCGTGATCGAAACCCGCCCCCGCCGCGCCCGCCTGGGTGCCTCGCTGCTGTTCTTCACCAATGGCGCCCTGCTCAGCGCCTTGCTCCCGCGCCTGCCCGAGATCAAGGCGGCCTTCGATCTATCGAACTCGGCCTTCGGGCTGCTCGTCATCGCCTTCCCGACCGGAGCGATGGTGGCGGCCGGGAGCGGCGGGCCGGTCGTGCGCCGATTCGGCGCCCGGCGCGTCACGGCCATTGGGTCCGTGCTCCTGGCGGCCGCTCTGGCCCTAGCGGGCGCCGCGCCAGCAGTCTGGGTCTTTGCTCTCGCCATGTTCGTCGCCGGACTGCTCGATGCGATCGTCGACGCCGCCCAAAATGTTCAGGGCGTCATCGTCGAGGAGTGGACCGGCCGCTCAATCATCAACTCCCTCCACGCCCTCTGGAGCCTGGGCGCCGCGCTCGGCGGCCTGATCGGCGCCTTCGGGGCGGCGCGCGACATCCCCCTCTCGACCCAGATGCTCGTCAATGGCGCACTGTGGGCCGCGCTCGCTCTGCTCGCGAGCCGGTGGGCGGCCACGCCGCACGACTCGCTCGTGGAGCCTGCCGAGGACGCTCCCGTTGACTCGAGCGGCCCGCGTCTCTGGCGCCTCCTCATACCCCTGGTCGTCCTGGCCATCTGCGGGACGCTCGTGGAGGACATCGCGAACAACTGGACGGTCCTCTTCCTCGGCCGCGAGGCCGGCGCCCCGGCGGGCATCGCCGGCCTCGGGTTCACGGTCGTCATCGCGGCCCAGTTCGTCGGCCGCCTGCTCGGCGACCCGATGACCGACCGGTGGGGGCGGGAACGGGTTGCGGCGGCCGGTGGGGTGCTCGTTGCCCTCGGCTTCGTGCTCGTCATCGCCGCCCCGGTGTATGCCGTGGCCTTCGCCGGCTTTGCGCTCGCCGGCTTCGGGTGCGCCACCTTGGTTCCTGCGGCCTCGCCGCAGCCGGCCGGTTGCCCGGTTTCGCGCACGGCACCGGCATCGCTCTGCTGGGGTGGCTGATGCGCCTTGGCTTCCTGTTCACCTCCCCGGTGATTGGCGTGCTCTCCGATGCCACTAGCCTGCGCGCGGCCATGCTGGTGCCCTTGGCCGCCGGCCTGATCGCAGCGCTCATCGCGCACGGCATACGCCGTGCCGCGACGCGCGACGCGAACGCTGGGCTCACGTCGAGTTAGTCGCCGCGACGGGGGATGGCTTCCTGCCGACTACCATTCTTCAGGCCCGCCGTTCCGGGGCGAGGCCGTGAACCCCTTCTGGAAGGCCCCCAATGTCTCGACTCTTCGGCACTGATGGCGTGCGTGGCATGGCCAACCGGGAGATCACCGCGGAACTCGCGCTCGGTCTGGCTGTCGCGGCGGCACACGTGCTCGGCGCTCCGGCCCGCGCAGCCGGTCGGAAGCCGAAGGCGGTCGTCGGCCGGGACCCGCGAGCCTCGGGTGAGTTCCTCGCCGCAGCCGTCATTGCCGGGCTCGCGTCGGCGGGTGTCGATGTCCACGACGCGGGCGTCCTGCCCACGCCGGCGGTCGCCTTCCTCACGGCGGACATGGATGCGCACTTCGGCGTCATGCTCTCCGCCTCGCATAACGCCATGCCGGACAATGGCATCAAGTTCTTCGCCGCCGGCGGGCACAAGCTGCCCGACTCCGTCGAGGACGAGATCGCCGCCCGCCTGCATCAGGAGTGGGAGCGCCCCACCGGCGCCGAGGTCGGTCGGGTGCACCGCAACCGTGCGGGGCAGGCGAGGTATGTCGCCCACCTCCTCGCCGCCCTGCCGAACCGGCTCGATGGCGTCACGGTCGTCATCGACGGGGCGCATGGCGCGGCCAGTGCGGTCTCGCCCGAGGTCTTCCGGCTGGCCGGTGCCGACGTCATCGAGATCGGGACCAGCCCCGATGGTCTGAATATCAACGACGGCTACGGCTCGACCCACCTCGGGCACCTGCAGGCCGCGGTCGTCGCCCGCGGCGCCGACTTCGGCATCGCCCACGACGGCGACGCGGACCGCTGCCTCGCTGTGGATCACACCGGGGCGGTTGTCGATGGCGATCAGATCATGGCCATCCTCGCCCTGGCGATGCAGGAGCGAGGCAAGCTCGCCGGCAACACTCTCGTCGCCACCGTGATGTCGAATCTCGGTCTGCTGCAAGCGATGGAGCGCGAAGGCGTCGATGTCCTCAAGACCGGCGTCGGCGACCGCTATGTCTTGGAGAAGATGCGCGAGGGCGATTTCTCGCTTGGGGGCGAGCAGTCTGGGCACGTCATACTCCTCGAGCATGGCACCACCGGCGACGGCGTCCTGACCGGCCTCATGCTCGCCGCCCGAGTGGCTGAAACCGGCAAGTCGCTCGCCGAGTTGGCGGCGGTGATGACCCGCCTGCCGCAGGTGCTCATCAACGTCAAGGGCGTCGACACCAGCCGCGTGGCCTCCGACGAGGAGGTGCAGGCAGCCGTGGCCCGCGAGGAGGATGAACTGGCCGGATCCGGCCGGGTGCTGCTGCGCAAGTCCGGCACCGAGCCGTTGGTGCGCGTGATGGTCGAGGCTGCTACGGCTGAGCAGGCCCAGGCTGTCGCCGACCGCCTCGCCGCCGTGGTCAAGGAGCGACTCGCGCTCTAATTGTTACCTGGCCAGGAATCTAATCCGTTCAAACTCTTGACCCGTGAACCATGGACCATGGACCATTTGTACGCATAGCCTTGCTGACGTCGGCATTCGCCTTTGTCGTTGCCTTGGTTTCTCCCGCCGCGCAGGCCAATTGGTCTGGGGCAAACGGTTTTACCGGGTGCGGGGGAGGCTCGCCTGTGAACAAGGCGGACGGCGGGACCCATTGGTTCCATTACATCGGCCTCGATCCTGCGGTGCAATCCTCCGTTAATTACGCACGGGTGTACAACCTAAACACTACTGATGCTGTGACGGCGTACGACTCGACCTTGGACTCGAGCACTGACGTGATTGTGCGCAACCAGGACTATGGAGGCTACTGCGGGTATGACTGGCACGGTCCTGGGCATCCGGGAATGATTGGCCTCGCGACCTGCGATTCCCTCGTGATTCTTTCCTGTGAACAGCACACCGTGCGCTTTGACCTCTCTTACTACGCAGGCGAGTACCGCGGATGAGCGCGGCCTGGCATGTCACGAGCTAGGTCATACACTTGGTCTCACTCATCGTGACAGCGAGTACGGGTGCATGAAATCGAATGCCCCGCAGCCTGCCTATTACACAGATCATGATCGGTCTCACCTAAACAACGCCTATCGCGAGGAGCCTGAAGGATGAGAAGCATGAGTGCGATTGCTGCGGGAGCATTGACCGCCATGGCTGGCTCGATGCTGATTTCTTGCTCCGGAGAAGCAGGGGATAGAGCCGATTCCAATGTGGTTCAAGAGTTGCAGCATCGCCGGGAGGCGGCCTCTCGGGTCGCACCCTATGACGAGGTCGAGGACCTACTGCCGAACCGGACCTACCAGATGGGGAGTGGGCCGATCTGGCAATACAGCACGGTCGTCGTCAAAGGCCGGTTCGGGTCCGCAACCGCGGGCAAGGCCTACTCCGCAGATGATTCACCGTCCGGAGTGGAAGTGCCCTTCGACGGCCCCGCAGAGTGGCGCACCTTCCATGTCTCGGTCACGCCGGATGAGGTGATTGCGGGTCGGCTTCCCGCGGGCAATCTGACGATGGGTCTGGCGCTCAGCGGGACGGCGGACGTCAAGAAGGTCGAGAAGGACCTGGCGTCCCTGGGTGAGGTGGTGCTTTTCCTTGGGCCATCCGACGTCTACGCCTATGCCGATGGCGTGCTCGGGTCGGTCGACTCGGGCGAACTCATCGGTCAGGTCGACTCGACGGGCAAAGTCACCTTCCCCGTGCTGAAGGACGGCGAGAAGGCGGGATTCGACGACGTGACGCTCGACAACCTCGCCGCAGCGGCCAAGGGGCCGAGGGTCGAGGTGCAACTCGACGCCTCCGGCGCGACGGTACTCTCCGAGAAAACCGTCTCGTAAGTCACGATGTCACCCGGCTCAGGTCGGCGTGACGGAATCGCCGACCAGGATCGATCCGGGGTTGTCCGGAATCAACTGCACCCCGAACCATGTTGCGCCGTCCCACTTTCGATAGCGCGCGAGCGTGCGGATGGGCTCTGCGCCACTCACCAAGGTCGCCGGGTCCAGCAGGGTCATGGCGCATCGGTCGATGCCCTTAACAACCCGGAAGGTGATCGCGCCGATGCGCACGCGGCGCCAGGTGTCTTCCGCGAAGGGGGCGACATCGCCCGTCACGACGAGATTGGGCCGGAAGCGATCCATCGGCAGCGCAGACTGCGCACCCTCGCCAATCCAGTCCCGAAGCTGCCTCAACGAGGACTCGCTGGCCAGCGTCACCGGATAGCCATCGGCAAAGGCCGTTGCTTCGCCCGCCTCGGCATATGCCGGGTTCAGGGGGCGTGGCTCAACCATCTGCACGAGGTCGACATCGCGCCGCTGAAGGACGGCCTGAAGCCAGTGCCGCACCTCCGGGCTCGCCGACCTGGCGCGCAAGGCACGGCCGAAGACGGTCACGCGGATGGCCTCGCTCCCCGAGACCGGCACGTCGATCGCTCCAAAGCCGGGCGCCGAGAGCCGCAAGGGCACCGGCAATCCAGGAGCCGTATGCGCAGTGTCCGCCACGATCGTGAAGAGCCGGCGGTCGGTGCGGGCCGTCACGCATTCGCCGTCACCATCGACCACCATCCACCGGCGATCTCCAACCAGTCCGAGGGCGTCGACGTCCGCTTCGCCCACGAGACGGATGGCGGTGCTTTTGACCGGGTGAATCCGGATGGAGGACAGCGAGGTCACGAGGGGGACGGACCCGACTCGCCTGGCCCTTCCCGGAGCACGAGCTCGTGCTCACCGATATCGCCGACCACATGCACCAGGTGCGCCTGGCCGTCGACGAGGTCGTATTCGCATCCGACGATCGCCAGCCGACCCGCGTCGACGGCGTCCCGGCAGATCGAGGAGCGCTCATACAGTAATTCGCAGGTCAGCTTGGCATGTTCGCGCTCGACGGCCTCCGGCGTGATCCTCCCGGCCTTGCCGACCGCGAAGACGCTGGGGGTGATGCGCTCGACGATGTCGCGGATATAGCCCGGTGGCATCTCGCCGCTTTGCGCCGAGGCAACCGCAGCGGCAACCGCCCCGCAGGAGTCGTGAGCCAGCACCACGATCAGCGGCGTGCCGAGTTTCAGCACCCCGAACTCGATGGATCCGAGGACGCTGAAGTCCACGACATGGCCGGCGGTGCGGACGACGAAAAGGTCGCCGAGTCCCTGGTCAAAGATGATCTCGGCCGCGACCCGGGAGTCGCCGCACCCGAAGAGGATCGCGAAGGGCGCCTGCTTGTTCGCCAGGCGGTGCCGCATGTCGACGTCCTGGTGCGGGTGCGCCCGGTCGTCGGCCATGAACCGGGCATTCC
Organism: Nostocoides veronense; assembly: GCF_039531185.1. Lineage (NCBI taxonomy): Bacteria > Bacillati > Actinomycetota > Actinomycetes > Micrococcales > Intrasporangiaceae > Nostocoides > Nostocoides veronense. Next base: position 13,339 of record NZ_BAAAPO010000053.1, on the reverse strand, counting down.
CGGCCATCAAGGTGCGCCACGCGGACTCGGGGGTTGTGGGGCGCGTGCCGGGCTGGGAACGATGGCGCTCGGACACGGTCATACCAACCCCGGGCGCTTGCCGATGGAGAAGGCGACCGGTTTGGTCACCGAGGCGAAGAAGTCCTCGCCCTTGTCGTCGACGACGATGAAGGCCGGGAAGTCCTCGACGTCGATCTTCCAGATCGCTTCCATCCCCAGTTCGGGATACTCCAAGACCTCGACCGACTTGATGCAGTCCTGCGCGAGCCGGGCCGCTGGGCCGCCGATCGAGCCGAGATAGAAACCGCCGTGGGTGCGGCACGCGTCGGTGACCTGCTGGCTGCGATTGCCCTTGGCCAGCATGACCATTGAGCCGCCCGCGGCCTGAAACTGATCGACATAGGAATCCATCCGGCCGGCCGTGGTCGGGCCGAAGGATCCGGACGCCATCCCCTCCGGAGTCTTTGCTGGACCGGCGTAGTAGACCGGGTGGTCCCGCAGGTATGTCGGCATCTCCTCGCCCGCGTCGAGGCGCTCCTTGATCTTTGCGTGCGCGATATCGCGGGCGACGACGAGCGGGCCGGTCAGCGAGAGCCGGGTCTTGACCGGGTGTTTGGTCAGCTCGGCGAGAATCTCCGGCATCGGGCGGTTGAGGTCGATCGCGACGACATCGGCGGCCGTGTCATCGGCGAGCGAGTCGTCGGTCTGCTCCGGGAGGTAGTGCGCAGGATCGGTCTCCAACTGCTCGATGAAGACGCCATCCTTGGTGATCTTGGCCAGGCACTGCCGGTCGGCCGAACACGAGACGGCGACGGCGATGGGCAGCGAGGCGCCATGCCGGGGGAGGCGGACAACGCGCACGTCATGGCAGAAGTACCTGCCGCCGAACTGGGCACCGATCCCGAACTGGCGCGTCAGCTCCAGCACCTGTGCCTCGACCGCGGTATCGCGGAAGGCGTGCGCGGTCATCGAGCCCTCGGTCGGCAGCGAGTCGAGGTACTTCGCGCTCGCGTATTTCGCTGTCTTCAAAGCGAATTCGGCGCTCGTGCCGCCGATGACGATGGCCAGGTGGTATGGCGGGCAGGCGGCGGTTCCGAGGGAGCGCAGCTTCTCGTCGAGGAAGGTCATCAGGCGTTCGGGGTTCAGGACCGCCTTGGTCTCTTGATAGAGGAAGGACTTGTTGGCCGAGCCACCGCCCTTGGCCATGAAGAGGAATTTGTAGGTCGTCTCGTGCCCGGGTGCCGTGTCGGCATACAACTCGATCTGCGCGGGCAGGTTCGAGCCGGTATTGCGCTCCTCCCACATCGTGATCGGCGCCATCTGCGAGTAGCGCAGGTTCAGCCGCGTGTAGGCGTCGAAGATGCCGTGCGAGAGGGCGGCCTCGTCCGGGCCGCTCGATAGCACGCGCTGACCCCGCTTGCCCATGACGATCGCGGTGCCGGTGTCCTGGCACATCGGCAGAACGCCGCCAGCGGAGATGTTCGCATTCTTCAGCAGGTCGAGTGCGACGAATTTGTCGTTATTGGAGGCCTCGGGATCGTCGAGGATCGAGCGCAATTGCGTCAGGTGCGCCGGCCGGAGATAGTGCGCGATGTCGTGCATTGCGGTGTCGGCCAGCAGCCGCAGCGCTTCGTCGCTGACGCGCAGGAAGTCGGTGCCGTCGGGTCCGGTGACGACCTCCACGCCCTCGGTCGTCAGCAGCCGGTAGGGGGTGGAGTCTTCCCCGGTCGGCAGCATGTCCTCATATGCGAAGTCGGGCATCTTTGCGCCACAACACCTTTCGAAGGTTGGGTCAGAGTTCGTCCAGGCTCGGGGCGTAGGCGCCAGCTCGGGAGACAGTCATGGCGCCGCATAGGGCGCCGCGTTCGATGGCCGGCTCGACGTCGGCGGGGCTCGCGGCATACAAGCGCTCGCGGGCCTCGGGGGAGCCGAGGAGGCCGAGGGTATGCAGTCCGGAGACGAGCCCGGCCATGAACGAGTCGCCCGCGCCGACGGTGTCCACGACGGTCGTCGGGGGAGCGGGCCGGGTCACGGGCTCGGCGCCCGCGATCTGGAAGGTGACGCCGTCCTCGGCGCGCGTGATGACGGCCAACGCCGGCCCGAGGTCGATCCAGTGCGCGAGCACCTGCTCCAGAGACAGGTCGGGGTACATGATCGCCACGTCATCACTGCTCGCCTTGACGACATCGCTGCGCCCGATGACGTCCTCGATGCGTGCCTTGGCCGCGTCGACATCGCCCATGATCGACGATCGGAAGTTGGGGTCATAGGAGACCGTCGCCTGCGCCCGGCCCCGATCGAGGGCGTCCAGGATCTCGGTGCCGCCTGGTTCGAGGACCGCCGCAATGGAGCCAGTGTGGATATGGCCGACGCTTTCGGGAAGTTCGATGTGCCCGGGATCCCAGAACAGATTGAAGACATATGACGCGGCGCCAGACTCGTCAATATTGGCTTGTGCCGTCGACGTTGGGTGATCGTCTGTGCCGTCAATGACGTGAACCCCCCTGTGGCGCAAGTGAGTTCGGATGCGCTCGCCGCGCGCGTCTTCGCCGAGGCAGGTGTTGAAGCGGACCGCATTGTCGAGCCGTGCCAGGCCGACCGCGACATTCGCCGGCGACCCGCCGACATGCTCGACCGGGCTCTCGGCATGGCGGGCGACGATATCGATGAGCGCCTCGCCGATGACCAGGAATTGCGCGTCCATATGGCTTCGGGCCCTTCGTCGGTCTCCACGGGATTGCTGTGATCCGACTCTATCGCCGGGCCCGGCGTCGCCGAGCGGGTGTCCGCGGCCTCCCGAGTTCGGTGATCCTGGCTGCCGTGGGCGACGATAGGGGCATGAGTGAGCAGGTCGACCAGCAGCCGGCCCCGCCGAGCCAGGCCAGTGCGTATGCCCGTGGCTCGGTGCTCAATATGGTCCGGTCCTTGCTCGTCATCGGCGCGATGATGGCCGGTCTGTTCTTCATCGTCGCGCGGACCAACTCCATGTCCGGGCCGGTCGTCGACATTCCCAAGGTCGGCAACCAGGTTGTCGCGCAACTGCATTGGCCCATCCAGGTGCCGGTCGGGCTGCCGGATGGCTGGCGTCCGAGCGCGGTTCGCTTCGTCCCGTCGACGGACAATCTCTCGACCTGGCATGTCGGATATACCTCGCCTGCTGGCCACTATGTGGCGGTCGAGCAGACCAAGGACGCCACGAAGGCCTGGATCACGCAGCAGACGAATCGCGCGCCCGTGACGGGCACGGTCAGCGCGGGCGGCCGGGAGTGGCAGAAGTACGTCCGAGACATCAAGACCCAGAACAGCTTGGTCGCCCCGGGACCGGGCGAATTGACGACGATCATCACCGGCGATGGCACCTTCGACGAGCTCGCGCTCTTCGCCGATCACCTGAAGCCCTTCACGCCGACGGCCTCCTGAGGGCCTACTCCTCGGCGGATTGCTCCGCCAGGGCGGCCTCGGCTTGGTCGAGCCAGGCCCGGCAATGCGCGGCGAGCGCTTCACCTCGGCGCCACTGGGTCATGCTGTCCTCCAGCCCGACCTGGCCGCCCTCGAGCCGCGCCACGACGTCGACGAGTTCGTCGCGCGCCTGCTCGTAGCTCAGGTCGGCGATCTCGGGGAACTCGGTCTCAGTGGCCATGGGCAGCAAGGATAGGTGGCCGCGCCGACACGCCTCAGGTCGCCGTGGCGCGGACCGGGAAGTCGCCGCGCGCCACCCGCACCCGCAACAGGTCATCGATCGCGACTTGGTCCTGGTCGGTGATGACCTCCCCATCGGGGGCGGTCACCAGCGCATAGCCGCGGTCCAATGTCGCCTGCGGCGACAGCAGCCGCGCCTGACGGCGCAGGTGCTCGACCCGGTCCTGGTCCCGGGCGACCAGGGACTCCATCCGCAGCTGCCCGCGGCGGCGCATGGTCGCGATCTCCATGCGTTGGGTCCGGATGTATGCCGTCCGGTCCGTCAACACCGGTCGGCTCGTCAGCTCGACGAGCCGTCGGCGCTCGCGCTGCAGTCGGTCGCCGATGGAGCGGCGCAGCCGCATGGACGTCAAATCCAGTTGAGATCGCAGCTCGGCCGCATCGGGCACGACGAGGCTCGCCGCGTGGGTGGGCGTCGAGGCCCGGACGTCGGCGACCAGGTCGAGGATCGGGGTGTCGATGTCGTGGCCGATCGCGCTGACGATCGGCGTGCGCGCGCCCGCCACGGCCCGCACCAGGCTTTCGTTGCTGAAGGCCAGCAGATCCTCGACCGACCCGCCGCCACGGGCGATGACGATCACCTCGACGTCGGCGAGGGCGTCGAGGTCGGCGAGGGCACGGCATACCTCCTCCACGGCGGCGCTGCCCTGGACGGGCACAGCTCGGATCTCGAACGGGATGCCCGGCCAGCGGCGACGAGCGTTCTCCACGACATCCCGCTCGGCGGCGCTCGCCCGACCGGTGATCAGGCCGATGGTGCGCGGCAGGAAGGGCAGGGGCTTCTTGCGATCGGGAGCGAACAGGCCCTCCGAGGCGAGCGTGCGCTTGAGGTACTCAAGCCGGGCGAGCAACTCACCGATCCCGACCGGACGGATCTGCCGGGCGTCGAGGGTCAAGCTGCCGCGCTTGTTCCAAAAGGCCGGCTTAGCCTGCACGACGACGCGCTGGCCCGAGGACAGCGGCCGCGGCATGGCATCGAGGGCATTGGTGGAGATCGCGACATTGAAGGACATGTCGACATCGACATCACGCAGCGTGAGGTAGGCCGTGCCTGCTCGCCGATCCAATTGGACGACCTGGCCCTCAACCCAGACCACCGACATCTTCTCGATGTACTCACCGATCTTCAGGCTGAGCAGGCGCAGCGGCCACGGATGCTCCGGGCTGGTGTCGGCCGCGCGCTCCGGCAGCGCGGCGGGGGTGCTGCTCACAACGCCTGAGGGTAGGGGAGCCGGGCGACAACCTACGATTGAGACATGACTTCCCCGCAGGACAGCACCACCGACCAGGCCGCAAAGCGCGTGCTCCTCGCCGCGCCGCGCGGCTATTGCGCCGGTGTCGACCGGGCCGTGGTGACGGTGGAGAAGGCGCTGGAGCTCTACGGGCCGCCGGTCTATGTGCGCAAGGAGATCGTCCACAACAAGCACGTCGTGACCACGCTCGAGAAGAGCGGCGCCATCTTCGTCGATGAGACCGACCAAGTGCCCGAAGGCGCAACCGTGGTCTTCTCGGCGCACGGCGTGGCCCCGGTCGTCCACGAGGAGGCGCGCGCGCTCAGCCTCAAGACCATCGACGCCACCTGCCCGCTGGTGACCAAGGTGCACCGCGAGGCCGTCCGTTTCGCCAATGACGACTACGACATCCTGCTCATCGGCCACGAGGGTCACGAGGAGGTCGTCGGAACCTCGGGTGAGGCGCCCGAGCACATCACCCTGGTCGATGGCCCGGATGATGTCGCCAATGTGACCGTCCGCGATCCCGACAAGGTCGTCTGGCTCTCACAGACCACGCTTTCGGTCGACGAGACCATGGAGACCGTGCGCCGCTTGCGCGAGCGTTTCCCGTCCTTGCAAGACCCGCCGAGTGACGACATTTGTTATGCAACCCAAAACCGCCAGCTTGCCGTGAAGCAGATGGCCGCAGAGTGCGATCTGATGATCGTCGTCGGGTCTCGCAACTCCTCCAATTCGGTGCGCTTGGTCGAGGTCGCTTTGGAGCATGGCGCGCGCGGTGGCCATCTTGTCGACTATGCCGACGAGATCGATGAGGCCTGGTTGGAGGGCGTCTCCACCGTTGGCGTCACCTCCGGCGCGTCGGTGCCCGAGGTGCTCGTGCGTGGCGTCCTGGAGTTCCTCGCCGAGCGCGGGTATGCCGATGTCCGCCCCGTCGTCGCCGCCGAGGAGTCGCTGACCTTCTCGCTGCCGAATGAGATCCGCCGCGACCTGAAGGCTGCCGGGATGTCAGACAAGATGACGCACGACGGCTCCTTCGCCTCGACCTCCTCGCTCCATTAAGGCGATCAGCCCGTTTGCGCTTGAACATCACCTCCCGTCGAGCCCCGCTTGTCGGAGACGTCGAAGAGCAGCTCGGCTCGGGCGTCCTGCTGGGTTGCGGCGTCGATCAACTCCAGCGCCGTCAAGGGCCTGGCGCCGGTGTCGATCGGGCTCAGGTCGGGCAGCTCGTCGGTGGCGAGGCCGAGTTGCTGCATCCGCCGGGCGGTCACCAGCACGCGTGACTCCAAGGCGCCCACCATGGCGTTGTAGGCCTCGACCGAACTGGTGAGGCTGCGTCCCAGCTTGGAGGTATGCCCGCCCAGGGTTGCGAGACGGCGGTAGAGCTCCGAACCCACCTCCAGCAGTTCACTGGCCGAGGTGGCGACGGAGTCCTGCTGCCAGGTGAAAGCCACGGTCCGCAAGAGCGCGAGCAGCGAGGCCGGCCCGACGAGCGCAACCCGGCGCCCGAGCGCGTGCTCGTGCAGGCTGGGTTGTGCGGCGAGGGCAGCGGCGAGCATGGCGTCGCTCGGCACGAAGCAGACGACGAATTCAGGACTCGCGCTGAAAGCAGACCAATAGTCCTTCGCCGCGAGAACCTCCACATGTCGCCGCAATCCGGCCGCGTGCTGGCTCAAGAGCGCACCGCGCTCATCGTCGCCGATGTCCTCGGCCTGCGCATCGAGGAAGGCCGTCATGGGCGCCTTGGCGTCGATGACAATGACCTTTTCACCCGGCAGGCGCACGACAACATCGGGCCGCACTCCATGCCCGTGGCGGGAGATGGCGCTGACCTGCTCGTCGAGATCACAGCGCGGCAACATCCCAGACACCTCCAGAACCCGCCGCAATTGCACCTCCCCCCACGCTCCGCGCACTGTGCTCGATCGCAAGGAGCCCGCGAGCGAGGCCGTTGCTCGCCCGAGATCCTGCGTCTCGCCTTCCACCCTCGCGAGAACCGCGCGCAATGACCCGAACTGCTCCACGCGGTCCCGCTCCAAGGTCCCGACCTGTCGCTCCACTCGACCCAGGGTGTCGCGCAGCGGCAACAACAAGGCCGCGGTCTCGGAGTCCTCGCTCAGCGAGGCTTCCAAGTCGACCACGCGGGCGCGCAGCAGGTCACGCTCGGTGAGCACGGCGGCCGAGCGGGCGGCATACCTCGCCCACACTAAGGCCCCTGCGAGCAGCGCGCCGATCACCAGCCCCACCAGAGCAGCTATCCATCCGTCCATGAGCGAAACCCTCCCACCGCCCACCGACAACCCCTCGGCGTTGGGCGAACGCGCTGGCCAGGAGGCCTGTCACCGGCCACAGGTAGCCTCTGGGCATGCCCGAGTCGATCGAGGATTTCCACGCCCGAGCACTCGCCGCGCAAGAGGCCGCTGGCGGGCACCTGCCGCTGCCCGAGGACGGCTACACGACCTGGGCGGCCTTCCCGTTCGACGGCGACCTCACGGTCAAGGCTCTCGCGCCGCTGGCCGATGAGGAGGCCGCTCGCGAGGGCGACAATCCGGCCGAATGTCATTGCGCGCCAAGCACTCCCGCGAGTCCGGACTGGCCGGTCCGGTGGCGCGATGAGCATTGGCTCGTCAAGCAGGCCCCGCCGTCCGGCTCGCCCGCGATCTTCGTCCTCGAGCCCCTCGAGCATCTGGATATGCACGAGTTGTCGCGCGATCGCGCTGCTGAATATGGCGTGCTGAGCGTGGCGCTTGTCCAAGCGATCGAAGCCCTCCCAAGTGTCGGACGCTGCCACATCGGACGGTGGGGTGACGGGGGAGCGCACGGGCACGTCTGGTTCATCGCCCGGCCCACCCGGATGCCCCAGTTGCGGGGCACCTTCAACACCCTGTGGGATGACCTGCTCCCGCCGATCCCGCAGGACGTCTGGCGCGAGCACGCCGGTGCGGTCATCGCGCACCTTGTGGCTACGGTCGGCGGGGAGGGGGTGGATGACTGACCCAATCGACCAGGAGGCGGCATACCGCAGCTTCATCGCCCGACTCAACGAGCGCCTGCCCACAAAGCGCGTCATCGCCCAGGGCACGCTGTGCAACGAACGCGGCGAAGTCCTGCTCTGCGAACTGACCTACAAGCGCGAGTGGGACTTGCCCGGTGGTGTGGTCGACAAATTTGAATCGCCCGCCGCCTGCCTGGCCCGCGAGGTCGCCGAGGAACTCGGCACCGCAGTGCAGGTCGGCGAGCTGCTGACGACGACCTGGCTGCCGCCTTACCGCGGCTGGGATGACGCGGTGCTCTTCCTCTTTGACCTCGGGCGTGTCCCGTCCGCGTGGGTGGAGGGGCTGATTCTGCAGGTCCGCGAGATCGTGGCCGTGCACTGGGTGGCCGTTGAGGACCTCGACAACCACGTCGCCCCGTATGCCGCCCGCCTCCTCCGCGCCGCCCTCACGCCCGCGCCGCGCGCCTATCTGGAGGACGGCCTGCCGCCCGTCAGCGCGGACGACTAGCGTTGGGTGTGACCGCCCGACTACTCGACGGAGAGTCCACCCCGTGACCCTGATCCACCTGCGCAGCGAGACCACCTCCTTCGTCGCGGCCAGCGATGGTGATGCGCTGCCGGTTGTCCTCCACTGGGGTCCGCGCCTGCCCGACGGCCTCTCCGAGGCGGAGTTGGTCGCGGCGACCACGCCCGTCGTGCCGCACTCCCACCCCGACGTTCCGCTCGTGCGTCGCCTGCTGCCGATGCCGGTCGACGGCTGGCGGATGCGTCCGGCCCTGATCGGCTCGGCCCCCGATGGCACGCGCTTTGCGCCGCGCTTCACGGCCGCTTCGGTGACCGCGGACGAGTCCTCCCTCGTCGTCGATGCGGTCGACGAGCAGACGGAGTTGCAGATCGAGGTCACCTACCGCCTCCACCCGGACGGCCTGCTCGAGATGGCCGCCGACGTCCGCAATCTCGGCGCGGGCGACTTCCGGATCGATGCGTGCGAGCTCAGCGTGCCGCTGCCCATGGACGCCATCGAGGTGCTCGACCTCAGCGGCCGATGGTGCCGCGAGCGCTCGCCGCAGCGCCTGACCGTGCCGATGGGTGCCTGGATGCGCGAGGGCCGCACGGGCCGGACGGAGCACAGTGGCCCGTTGGCGCTGTGCGTCGGCGATCCCGGATTCGGGTTCCGTCATGGCCGGGTCTGGGCCGTGCACCACGCCTGGTCCGGCGACTCCCGGGTGTATGCCGAGCGCAACCCCGAGGGCAAGGCACAGCTAGGTGCCGGGGAGTTGATCGGGCCGTCGGAGGTGGTCCTCGGCGAAGGCGAGGTCTACCGCGCACCAACGGGTTTCGCGGCATACAGCGACCGCGGTCTGGACGGGATCAGCGCGGCCTTCCACGGGTATGTCCGCTCGCGCCCCTCCCACCCGTCCACCCCCCGGCCGGTGCTCCTCAACACCTGGGAGGCGGTCTATTTCGACCATCGACTCGATGTGCTCACCGATCTCGCCGACAAGGCAGCGGCCGCTGGGATGGAGCGTTTCGTCCTCGACGACGGCTGGTTCGGCTCCCGTCGCCACGATGGCCAGGGACTCGGCGACTGGGTCGTCTCGGATGAGATGTGGCCGGACGGACTCAACCCGATCATCGACCATGTGCGTTCTCTCGGAATGGAATTCGGCATCTGGGTCGAGCCGGAGATGGCCAACCCCAAGTCCGATCTGCTGCGCGAACACCCGGACTGGATGCTGCGCGTCCCGGGCCGCGACCCGGTGCTCGCCCGCCGCCAGCAGGTCATCGACCTGGCCAATCCGGAGTGCTTCGCCCACATCCTCGAGCGGATGGACGCGCTGCTGCGCGACCACGACATCGCCTTCGTCAAGTGGGACCACAACCGCAGCCTCGTCGACGTTGCGCACGACGGTCACCCGGCTATTCGTGCCGTGACGCTCGCCGTCTACGAACTCATGGACGAGTTGCGTCGCCGCCACCCCGGTGTCGACATCGAAACCTGCGCCTCCGGCGGCGGCCGCGTCGACCTCGGCATTCTGGAGCGCACCGATCGCCTCTGGGCATCCGACACCATCGACGCGATGGAGCGCCAGCACATCAACCTCTGGACTTCGCTTGTCGTCCCGCCGGAGCTGATCGGTTCGCATATCGGGGGCCCGCACTCGCATACGACCGGCCGGCACAAGTCGTTCGCGCTCCGCGCCGCGAGCGCGGTCTTCTGGCACATGGGCGTGGAGTGGAATGTCGCCACGCTCAACGACCAGGAACTCACCATGCTGCGCACGGCGATCGATTGGCACAAGGCGCACCGCGAGCTGCTGCACACCGGCGAGGTCGTCCGCGTCGACACACCCACCCGCAATGCCGTGGTGCACGGAGTCGTCGCCAAGGACGGCTCGGAGGCGGTCTTCTCGATGGCCCAGCTCGACACCGAGGTCGTCGAGGTCTCCGGCTGCCTGCGGCTGGCGGGCCTCGACCCGGAGGCGACTTACGCCGTGAGCCCGGTCAACCTCGGCGAGATTCCGAGCTGTCAGCAGATGAACTTCCCCGACTGGTTCGATGCCCCCGGCACCCAGATCAGCGGCGCGGTTCTGATGTCAGTGGGCTTGTCGATGCCGAATCTGCATCCCGAGCAGGCCTTGTTGGTGCATCTGCAGCGCGTATGAGGGGTGCCCGCCAGGCCACTAAACTTCTGTCCTCGTGGCTCTCACCATCGGAATCGTCGGACTGCCCAATGTCGGCAAGTCCACCCTCTTCAACGCCCTAACCAAGAACAATGTGCTCGCCGCGAACTACCCGTTCGCGACCATCGAGCCCAATGTCGGGGTGGTTCCCCTGCCGGACTCGCGGCTGACCCGCCTCGCGGAGATCTTCGGCAGCGAGCGCATCCTGCCGGCGACGGTCTCCTTCGTCGACATTGCGGGCATCGTCAAGGGCGCGTCCGAGGGGGAGGGGCTGGGCAACAAGTTCCTCGCCAATATCCGCGAGGCCGACGCGATCTGCCAGGTCGTGCGGGCCTTTGCCGATGACGATGTCGTGCACGTCGACGGCAAGGTCTCGCCCAAGGACGACATCGAGGTTATCGAGACCGAGCTGATCCTCGCCGACCTGCAGACCCTGGAGAAGGCCGTCCCGCGCCTCGACAAGGAGGTCAAGGGCAAGAAGGCCGACAAGGCGGTCCTCGACACGGCCCTCGCGGCCCAGAAGGTCCTCGAGGAGGGGAGCACGTTGTATGCCGCGGGCGCCGCCGCCGGTGTCGACCCCGACCTCGCCCGCTCGCTCGGGCTGCTGACGACTAAGCCCTTCATCTATGTCTTCAACCTGGATGAAGATCAGCTTGCGGATGCCGGATTGCAGGCGTCCCTGCGGGAACTCGTCGCGCCCGCCGACGCAGTCTTCCTCAACGCGAAGTTGGAGATGGACCTGATGGAGATGTCCGAGGACGAGGCGTTGGAGTTGTTGCAGAGCTTCGGCGCCGAGGAGTCCGGTCTGAATCAGTTGGCCCGCACCGGCTTTCACACGCTTGGCCTGCAGACCTATCTCACCGCCGGCCCCAAGGAATCACGCGCCTGGACCATCCGCCAGGGCTGGACGGCCCCGCAGGCGGCGGGCGTTATCCACACCGACTTCCAAAAGGGCTTCATCAAGGCCGAGGTGGTCTCCTTCGCCGACCTGGACACCTTGGGCTCGATGGCCTCCGTCAAGTCAGCCGGCAAGGCCCGCCTGGAAGGCAAGGACTACGTCATGCAAGACGGCGACGTCGTCGAGTTCCGCTTTCAACAGGCATCAGGCGGCAAGGCGGCAGCCAAATGAGCGGGGGTGACGAGCGGTCAACCTCGTCCCCCAGCGTCGATGCGGTCTACGCCGCTGTGGCCGCTCGCCGCACAGCCTTTGACGGCTTGCTATGGCAGGCTCCGGTTCTAAGCCTGACGGCACAAGCATTCCTCCTCACTATCGCGCTTGGCGGTGGTGCTTCGCGCTTCGCTCGGATCGTGGCGTCCCTATTGAGCGTGATCGTGTCGGTACTAACCGTGCAGTTGCTCACTCGTCACCGGCAGGCAGAGATCACAGACGCCCACTGGCTCAGCGACATGGAAGGCGGTTTGCCGGAAGGCTTCAGGGCACACGGACCCACTTGGGCGGAACGGCGAAATCAAACGCCTGCCTATGCGGGACCGTTCGAGCCGTTTCGGCGGCTGCCCGGCTTCTTCACGTGGGCGGTCGGCCTGTCGTTGTTCGGCGTCGCCGCCGTCGTCACACTGATCGTTGCGGTCGTCAAGCCCGAGGCATTCGCAGGCTGAGTTTCGCCCCCTACAGCGCCCTGACGCGCCGGTCGATGAGGGCTAGGAAGTCCTCGACGGGTGTGACAGGTAGTGAGGTCGGCGGCGTCCATCTGCCGGGTGACCGGCTCGCCGCTGGCCCGGAGGGCGGCGGCTTCGTCGCGGAGGGTGGCGGCGGGAGTCTGGCTCCGACGAACGGGGTGATGGCGTCGCGGGTGTTCTGGACGACGGCCCGGACGGCAGCGAGGGGGGCGATCCGCGAGGCAATCGCGGCAGCGCCACCCCCGGACGCCGGAGTGCTCGCTGCCGTATCCGCCGTCGTCAACGGAGCTTCCGCCATCGTCGGGCGGGTCCGCGCATGGTGGGACGCCGCCAGGAGCAGGTGCTTGCTGACCTCTGGCGGGCTAAGGGCCGGGCGTACTCGTGCGCCCAAGGCGAGGACGCCAACCTCCACGAGGACCCCGACGACCCAAGCCGCCGCCTGATTCGGCAGGTGCTCGGTGCGGTGAGCGAGTACGAGCGGGCCATGGTGCGGCTCCGGCTCCGCAACGGTCGGCGGCGCAAGGCCGAGCGAGGCGGCTACGCCTACGGGTCGCCCCCGCTGGGGAAGCGCACCGAGGGCGCGGCACTCGTGGACGACCCCGAGGAAGCCGCCACCGTGGCGCGCATTCACGCCTTGCACGGCCAGCGCATGAGCCTCCGGCAGATCGCGGACACGCTGACCGCCGAAGGCAGGCCGACCAAGCGCGGCGGGCGGTGGCGCCCCCTAACCGTGTCACGCGTCGTGCAGCGGAACTGAGAGCCCCGAACATGAGCCGGGGTAGGCATTCACCTACCCCGGCTCGTTCGTTCCGCAGCGGACCTCGACGGGAAGCCTCGGAGGCCTCGCAGCGCTTCAGAGGGCAATAGCGTCGCTACTGTGTCAGTGTGGCCTCTTAGCGTTTGGACATGAGGAGTCGTCGTGACCTTTCCGCCGCTGGCGGCAAACGGGGTGCTGCCGCCCGGGCGGTTCGTGTGCACTCCCTCCGACGTCGAAGCCTCCTTTGTGGCAGGGCTGGACCCCGTGAGCAATTGTCAAGAGTTGTGGATGGGTGTGTCATGACGCGCGTTGATCTCCTCCTTCGTGGTGGTCG
>NZ_BAAAPO010000052.1:0-39418 GCF_039531185.1 Nostocoides veronense | reverse complement strand
ACAGGGGCATTCTCATGTTCCGACGCGCCGGATCACCACACCGCGCCAAGTCGATCGGTGGATCGAGGTTAAGGGGTACCGCATGCCGCGGCCCTAATCGAGGCAGTACTCGTGGAGAAAGGGGTCATGGCAGCAGGGTTGATGACGCAATCACGCAGCGAACGCAGCGGACTCGCCAAGCCCCGGAGCCCATCCTCGCCAAACGGACCCGTCGCAGCACAGGCGCGCAGGCCCCAGAGCACGGAGCAGTCCTAGCTGCGGGCCCCCACCCGAGGGTGGCGCAGCCCGAAGGCACGGATGGCGTCCAGGACCGGCTCGACGTCGCGGCCGGCTGGGGTCAAGTGATAGCTCACCGCGACCGGCGGCCCGGCCTCGACGATCCGCTCGACCAGGCCGTGCGCGCACAGTTCCTTCAGCCGGGCCGAGAGCACGGCATCTGTGATGCCCGGGACGGCCCGGCCGATCTCGCTGAACCGCTGGGCTCCGCCGAGCATCGCCTCGAGGACCGCGCCCGCCCAGGCCCGGCCCAGGACGGCCATCACCTCTTCGATCACGCCGCAGGTGACGCCGCTGGCGGCCGGTGTCGGGCTCATTCCTGGCCCGCCGCCGCCAGCAGCGCGGCGAAGGGGTTCACCTGCGCGAACTCATCCACCGGTGGCCGGCGCAGCGAACTGCCGGATGTCGACCCCCCGGCGGCCAGCCTCGCCAACTCCTGCGCGGCGCGAGTCACCCGGGCCGCCAGGGCGGGGGCATAGTCACCGCCGAAGTCGGCGGTCGCGGCATACACCCCGGTCGGGACCGGGAAGGCCCCGAGGTGGGCGAAGAGCGGGCGCAGCGCGTGCTCGATCACCAGCGAGTGCCGCTCGGTGCCGCCGGTGGCGGCGAGCAGGACGGGGGTGCCACGCAGTTGGTCCATCTCGATCAGGTCGACGAAGGACTTGAACAGGCCGCTGAAGGAGGCCTGGAAGGTCGGCGAGACGACGATCAGAGCGTCGGCGGCGACGACATCGGCCAGCGCCTCGCGCAACTGCCCGGCCGGGAAGCCGGTCAGCAGCGCGTCGGCGATGGCGTGCGCGTGCTCGCGAACCTCGATGTGGCGCACCTGGATCGGGGTGTCCGGGGACAATGACCCGGCGATCGCCTCGCGCGCCTCCCTGCCGATCTGGTCTGCCAGCAGCCGGGTGGAGCTGGGCACCCGCAGGCCTGCGCTGATGATGGTGATGACGAAGGGGTCCATCGCTCGTTTCCTCTCGTTGGACGACGGGCTGCTCAGGCCACCGCGGCCGGATTGCCGTCCTCGGCGCGCGTTCCGGTCCACCGGTCGCTGACCGACTCGGTCGCGGCCGCGGCGGCCCTCGGGGGCACGGCAGCCAGGCGCGCGGCGTGGGTCGGGCCGCCGGGCACGTGCGCCGGCTTCAGGGCAGCGAACTCCTTGCGCAGCACCGGCACGACCTCCTCGCCGAGCAGGTCGAGTTGCTCCAGCACCGTCTTCAGGGGCAGGCCGGCATGGTCGATTAGGAAGAGTTGTCGCTGATAGTCGCCGACATAGTCGCGGAAGGAGAGGGTGCGCTCGATCACCTGCTGCGGGCTGCCCACGGTCAGCGGGGTCTCGCGCATGAACGATTCCAGGCTGGGGCCGCCGCCATACACCGGGGCATTGTCGAAGTAGGGCCGGAACTCACGAATCGCGTCCTGGGCGTTCTTGCGCATGAAGACCTGGCCGCCGAGGCCGACGATGGCCTGGTCGGCGCTGCCGTGTCCGTAGTGCTCGAACCGGCGCCGATAGAGCTCGACCATCCGGGCGGTGTGCTCCTTGGGCCAGAAGATGTGGTTGCTGAAGAAGCCGTCCCCATAGAAGGCGGCCTGCTCGGCGATCTCCGGGCTGCGGATCGAGCCGTGCCAGACGAAGGGCGGCAGACCGTCCAGCGGCCGCGGGGTGGCGGTGAAGCCCTGCAGCGGCGCGCGGTAGCGGCCCTTCCAGGTCACCAACTCCTCGCGCCACAGCTTGTGCAGCAGCGCGTAGTTCTCGACCGCGAGGTCGAGCCCGTTGCGGATGTCCTTGCCGAACCAGGGATAGACCGGCCCGGTGTTGCCGCGCCCGAGCATCAGGTCCATCCGGCCGCCCGCCAGGTGCTGCAGGTAGGAGTAGTCCTGCGCCAGCCGAACCGGGTCGTTGGTGGTGATCAAGGTGGTGGCGGTGGAGAGGATGATCCGCTGGGTCTGCGCGGCGATCGCGGCCAGCAGCACCGGCGGATTGGCCGGGGCGGCGAAGGGCGGGTTGTGATGCTCGCCGGTCGCGAAGACGTCCAAGCCCACCTCTTCCGCCTTCTTGGCGATAGCGACGGTGGCTTTGATCCGATCGTGCTCGGTGACAGTGGCGCCGGTGACCGGGTCGGTGGTCACATCGCCGACGGTGAAAATGCCGAACTGCATGGTGCTCTCGGTGGTAGCGGTGGAAGTCGTCATGTTGCTATCAACACCATAGTGGCTCAGTTATTCCTAGGGGGTGGCGACGCGGGTCGGGCGGCCGCCCGCGGGCCAGCCGCTAGCGTTGGCGGTATGGGTGTTGCTCCGGTGGTCGCTGGTGCCTGTGAAGCCGGAGCGCTTGGCGGTGACGCGCGCCTGCCGGGCCAACTGCGGGCTGGCCTTGTTGACCGCCTGCCGTTGGATGCCCTTGAAGATGGCAATGATGATCCCGCCGAAGACCAGCAGCGCGATGAGCCCGATGAAGATCGGGACAAGCGTGACAATGGCGCTTTCGGGGAATTGAGGCTCCTGAGCGTTGCGGAGGATCGATCGGTGCCGATGATGACATGGCCCGCCGGCAGCCCCCTGGCCGACCTGTCGGCACATGCGCGACGATGACGCCATGGACCTGACTCCGACGCTAGCCGACATGACCGACCGAATTCACGCGATGCGACCCGATCCTGGCGAGCGCCTGATCATCGGCATCGTCGGAGCACCCGGGGCGGGCAAGTCGACGCTGGCGAGGGCGCTCACGGCGGCGCTGAACGATCGCGCCCCCGGCAGCGCCGTTCAGGTGCCGATGGACGGCTTCCACCTCGCCGACGTCCAGTTGGACCGGCTCGGGCTGCGGCAGGTCAAGGGCGCCCCGCCGACTTTCGACAGCGATGGGTATGCCGTGCTGCTCGAGAGATTGCGTCGCGACCGGGAGCGCCCTATCTATGGGCCGGACTTCGAGCGCGACCTCGAGCAGCCGATCGCGGGTGCGGTCGTCGTGGAGCCGAGCGTGGAAGTCGTTGTGACAGAAGGCAACTACCTTCTCCTCGGATCAGATGCCTGGCCGCGGACCCGTGCTGCCTGCCATGAGGTGTGGTTCGTCGGCGTGGACGACGACGTGCGGGTGCAACGCCTGATCGGCCGGCACGTGCAATTCGGCAAGTCGGCGCAGGACGCACAGGAGTGGGTGCTGCGCAATGACGAGGCCAACGCCCGACTCGTCATCGACAGTGCCGTCGGCGCCGACCTACAGATAACCATGCGCTGAACACCCGCGCGTGCCGTTCTTCACCCCAGCAGCGAGGCCATCTTCTTGGCGATCATGTCGGTCGCCCGCTGCGGGGCCAGCCGGGAGAGCCGGTCGAGCATCGTGGCGTCCTTGCCGATCGTGACGCGATAACCGCCCTTGGTGATGGCATCCAGGATCTGGCGGGCCGCCTCGGCGGGCTCGGTCATCGGGAAACCGCCCGCCTCGGGCGCCGCGCCCTCGGCGCCGGGCGGCCGTCGATCGGGCCCTGATCCGCCGCGATGCGCTCAAAGACGGCGTCGACCGCGGCCCGGTCGGCGACGTCCACGGGGTATGCCGTGAGCCGACCGGTTGCCGATGTTCCGGCCAGGGCCGTGGTCTCCGCGAGCGCCGCCTCGCGCAGGTCAAGCGCGGCGACGCGTGCACCGCGTGCCAAGAGCGTCAGAACCACCTCGCGACCGATGCCATTGCCGCCGCCGGTGACCACGAAAAGCTTGTTCTCGATCCGCATACCCCCATGGTGCCCCTCAGCGTGGTCGGCGCCCCATCGGGGGCGTCGGCTCAGGAGGTGGTGGGTATGTCGGCCGGTGCGACGAGCTGATGCACCTCTCCGGAGAGGCGCTGGGCGACCGCGTCGACCCCGGGAGGTATGAGGGCCGCAACCAGTTCGGGGGAAGCCACCTCTCCGGGCTCCAGCCGCCCGAGCAAGTCCCGGGCGAACTGAAGGGCCCCGGCGCGGGAGTCCACGGCATACCGGATCGCCAAGGCATCGGCGTGCTCACCATCGCCGGGCCGGCGCGTGGGGATGTTGAGCCAGACCTTGTCGGTGCTCACGGCCGGCAGGTCGCCCAGATCGTCGTCCACCGTCGCGTCATCCTCGGGCACGGTCTCGCCGGGGCGTGCTGAACGGGCGGCGAGCAGCCCGGCGATAGCGGCGGGAGTGGTTCCGGGGAGCACGAATTCGACTGGGGCACCGAACAATTCGCGGCCACCGGACTCGACGCTCTCGCGATCGACATAGTCCGACTCGGAGGCGACCACCAGGACCCGGGCGGCTGGGAAGACGCGCTGCGCCCAGAAGGGGAACTGCAGCAGTTCGGGATTCCCGATCAGGACAGCGCCGGCGCTCAGGTCGTCCTCGGGATAAACCCGCTCCACCTCGCCGGAATCGACGAGCGCCTGGATCACCGGATCGAGCGGGCTCTCGTGCTCGGCGACGTCGAGGAGGTTCTCGGTATGCAGCAGCGCCACCTCGAAGCCCGCCTCGCGCAGCCCGCCGATCCGCTCGGCGCTCGCGGCGGCGCCGGCACGGCCGGTCCGGACATCGTCGACGATGACCACATCGGCCGTGCGCGCGCGGGCCAGGCTCGGGTGGAGCGGCGCCTGCCAGCGCGTCGGGGCGGGGAAGCGGCGCGGGCCTTCGGGATCGAGATAGGGGTCGGCGCCGCCGCGGATCTCCTCGTGCCAGCGGCCGTATGCCGCGCGGTAGGCCGACCGGGCCTCGTGCCGCCAGCCGGGCGCGAACTCACCGAACGACAGGGACGTCGCCTCGTGCCGCGCCATCGTCAGCACATCGGCGCGCAGGGTCTCGATCGGCACCCCAAAGGCGGCCTCCAGGCGCAGGGCGTACTCGGTGTCGGCGGCCTTGCGTACGGTGTCGAACAGGCCGATCCGGGAGACCGCGGGGTGCATCCGGACCAGCAGCGAAGGAGCGTTGACGAGATGGCCGTGATAGCCCGGGCGTGTGATGACCAGGTCCTCGTCTGCGCGCACGCCCATCGACCGGGTGGCCATCAGGGTGGGGTCGGCGAGCAGCGGCGCGAGACCCTTTTCCAGCCGTTCCGGGTGCGCCCAGTCGTCGGAGTCCAAGCAGGTGAAAAAGTCGGCGCCGCTTTGACGAAGAGCGGTATTGCGGGCGCGATAGGTCCCGCCGTTGACCGCCTTGCGGATGACCCGGACGCGTGGGTCCATGGCCTCGGCGCGCTCCAGAACGCCCGGTGTCGGCTCGGGCGAGGCGTCGTCGACGATCAGCAACTCCCAGTTCGCCCAGGTCTGCTGAACCATCGAGTGCACGGCGGTGATCAGCCGCTCGTCGGGGTTGAAGGCGCTCATGATGACGGCCACGAGGGGGCCCCGCACCGACCCGGCCCGTTCCGGTGCGGCGCTGGTGAGCCGGTCGAACGTGGTCCGCCCGTGTGGGGCGAGAGCGATGGGTATGGTGCCCGGCTTGACCAGGGCGGCCGACAAAGCCGCGATCCATGGGCCCTCCGGGGCGCCTGGGCGCAGGTGGGGGTTGAGTGCGTCGGCCTCGGTGAGCGCGCGGTTGGCGGGCCGGACGGCCTTGAGGCGCGCGGCAGCGACGGCATCGTCGAGGCGGCCGGCGGCGAGGAGCAGTTGCGCGTGGGTCTCGGCGTCGCGCTTAGCGAGGGTTGTCCCGGACGACGTCAGCGCGTCGAAGAGGCCGAGGGCGGTCTGTTGGTCGAGGGGCGCTCCGAGCTGGCATGCCAGGACGTAGGCATAGGCCGCGAGCAGCGTCGGGTCACTGGCGGCGAGCAGGTCACGGCTGGTGACACCTCGGTCGGCGTCGGCACTCGGGATGCCGCCAGCGCCGGGGTGAGCTTCGCCCGCGTCTAGCGATCCCGCATGCGTGGCAGGTGCCGTGCCGCGGGTGGCCAGACGGGCACCGATGGCCTGCAGGTCGGCGTCACCAAACCGGCCGCGGGTGGCGCGACGGGCAAGAACTTCCCGGCCGCTGACATTGCGCCCACGCAGCAGGGCGGAAGCAAACGCTTGATCGTCGTCGGCGATCCGCTGGGCGAGCCGGTCAATGATGGCCGCGCGGGTGCGGGCCCGGGCCTGGTCAGGCTGGGCCTGGTTCGGCTGTCCTTCGCCCGGCTGCACCTGGCTCGGCTGTCCCTGGCTCATGGGAGCTGCGTCATTCGGTGCCGGGAAGGATGACGCTGATCGGGTGCGCGGCATCGCTGGCGTCCTCGACGAGCGTGACGGCGTCCCCTAGCCCGGCGCGCTCGAGGCGCTCGCGGTCGGCGCTATCGGAGGCAACAGCGCGCACCTGCAGGCCGGCGGCCAGAGCGGCCCGTGCGTGCGCGAGCGTGGCTTCGTCGAGGTGGTGCAGCAGCACCGTGCTGCCATGCGGCAGGTGGCCGAAGATGCCGTGATCGGCCGGACCGGCCGTCTTCTCGCCCAACCGTGCCGCCGCGCGTTCAAGGGCACTTTGGGCGCGGTCCAGGCGACCGACATACTGCGCCGCCAGCAGGCGCACGGTCCCGGTCACATCCGCCTGGTTCGTGCTCGGACCCGCCGTGGTGGCGACCACCGCAGGCCCACCAGGCACCCGGCCGGCGCGGTCAAAGGCCTTGCGGTGCGCGCGCAGCAGCAGATTGGTGTTCAGGACGACGACGCCGATCACGGCGAGCATGCCAGCCAGGGCGGCGACGGCCAGCCACCACCAGGACAGGGCGGCACCGAGGACGCCGAGCAGGCCGAGGCCGCCGAGCGCGGCAAGGCCCGCGAGGACGCGCTTTGACGTCATAAAAGTTCGCTCCCAGGGAGTCGGCGACGGCGGCATTAGGCTTCGGAAGTATCCCACGCACCCCCGCCGACCACGAGGAAGCAAGCCGTATGCCGCAGGCCACCGACGTGCTCGACCTCGCCGTCGCCCGCCTCGCCACCCGGCCGATGACCGATGGCGCCGTGTGGGGCCTGGGGCGGGCAGCGCTGCGCACGGCGGCCCCCAAACTGCTTGACGTCCTCGCGCTGCGCGCCAGCCACGGCGCCCTCGATGCGGATGCGCTGGCTGATCGGCTGCGCACAACCGGCCGCTGGCCATCGAGCGCGCTGCGCGAGATCCCCGCAGCCCTGGCCCTGGCGAACCAGTGGGCGGTCGGCGGTGAGGCGATCCGCGACCAGCCGCTCGCGCGCGGTGCGTATGACGATCTGTTGGCCCGCTCTGGCAAGTCGGCCTTTGAGGAAGCCGAGTGGTCGGCGCAACTGGCCGTGCAGATGGCCTGGTTCGCGGGGGACCTCGACGCGGTGCGTCGGCTCATGGACGCGCTGCCGTTGACCCGAGCCGAGGTCTCCGACCTGCGCATCGACCTTGCCAATCCGTTCGCGACGGGCGCCGCGGTCACCGACGAGTCGCTGGCTGCCTGGCTCCATCTCTTCAACGCCCGCATCCGCGATGCCAACCGCGCCCCGGTGGAACTCGACCTCTCGGCGGAGCACCCCTTCGACGGCCTGCATGCCGCGACCGGCCCCTCGGTCGACGGCCCGCTCGTGACGATCATCGTCCCGAGCTACGCCCCCGACGCCGGCCTGATCAACTCGATTCGCTCCATGGCGGCGCAGAGCTATGGCAATCTCGAGGTGCTACTCGTCGACGATGCGAGCGGGCCCGCATATGCCGACATTTATGCCGAGG
The DNA here is from genome assembly GCF_039531185.1 of Nostocoides veronense. Lineage (NCBI taxonomy): Bacteria > Bacillati > Actinomycetota > Actinomycetes > Micrococcales > Intrasporangiaceae > Nostocoides > Nostocoides veronense. Next base: position 31,490 of record NZ_BAAAPO010000052.1, on the reverse strand, counting down.
CCGAGGCCCTCGATCCGCGTGTCCGCTTGGTGACCATGCCCATCAACGGCGGCAGTTATCTCGGTCGCAATGAAGCCCTGAACCAGGCCAAAGGCCGCTTCATCACGACCCAGGACGCCGACGACTGGAGCCATCCCGAGCGGATCGCCGACCAGGTCAAGCTCCTGATCGACAACCCCCTGGCCCCCGCGAGCCGCAGCGACGCCATCCGTGCCCTCGACGACCTCAGCCTGCAATGGCTCGGCAGCGAGTCGGTGCGCCGCAATGCCTCTTCCTTGATGATGCGGCGCACCACGATCGAGCAAATCGGCGTCTTCGACACGGTCCGCAAGGGCGCGGACAGCGAGTACCACGAACGCATCGAGCGCCGACTCGGCCCGACTGCCGACACCTTCACCCCGCTGGCCATCACCCGGCTGCGCGGAGGCTCCTTGTCCCGCAGCGATTTTCGGCTCCAGTGGATGTCTCCCGATCGAGTTCTCTACCGCGCCGCCTTCCGGGCCTTTCACGCGGATATGCCGCCCGGACGGGCACCGCTGCTGCCCGCCGCCCAGCTGCGGCGCCGGGCCTTCCCCGCCCCGCGGTCCTTCCGGCGTGCTCTCCCGGGCGGGGCGCCTCTGACTGACCACTTCGATGTCGTCTATCTTGCGGACCTCACGATCGAGAGCGCCCTGACCGCCAAGCGCGAGGTGCGTGACCTGCTGATTCCCGAGGGCGCGACGGTCGGCGTGATCTTCCAAGAAGACCCCACGCTGGGTCGTCCGCGCCGCCCCAACACCCTGCCGCGCGCGACGGCGCTGCCGATGTCTGGCCGGATCGAGATGGTCAGCGCATCCGATGCCGTGACCGCCGATGCCCTCGTCGTGCTCACGCCGGGCCTGCTGGAGATGCCGAGTCTCGACGTGCCCCGGCTGCGCGCCGGCCGGGTCGGCCTGCTGCTCACCGATGGCGCGCCCGGTGCGCCGGTCGACTGGCTGGCCGCGCTCGCCGGCGGCCGCGAACTCTTCGAGCAAGACCTGACGCTGTTGGCGCTGACCTCGGCGGCCGCCGGGGAGTGGAACGCCGACGCCGACCGGCCGATCCCCACCCTCACCGACTTCCTCGCCGGGGAGCCCGTATGACGATCCCCCCGCCCCCCGCCGAGCCGAACGAGACGGCCGAGCCGGTCGCCGTGCCGGATGGTCAGGTGCGCCACACCGAGGCCGCGGGGGAGATCGACGCTCCAGCCCCGTCCCCGCAGCCGGCGAAGGTCCTGCTGCTCGGCGAAGAGCCCGGCGCCATGCGGCAGGTCGCCGGCCTGTGGTCCGAACTGCATCCAGACCCCGATGCCCCAGGCCTGGTCATCGTCCACCGCGCCCAACCGAATAGCGCGTTGCCCAAGACGGCCACCCAGGTCGCGCTCGGGGCGCGTGGTTGGTTCGATGGCGAGCGGTTCAGCACGCCCAGCAAGCGTCTCGTCGATGCCCTGACCCGACATGAGACCGCCCGCGCAGCGCTCGATCAGGTCGCGACGATCGTCGCGCCGGAGGCTCTTGTCGGCTCCGTGCGATCCCAGATTGCTGGCGTCACGACGCATCCGATTGATGTCGTGAGCTGGGACGGCTTCGCGATGGCAACCCATCGTGCCTACCTGATCTCCTTGCTGGACAAGGCATCCGGACGCGGCAATCGGCCCGCCGCGAGCGCCGCCCTCATCGCGGAGGCGGTCGAGCAGCCCGACCCCGATGGCGCCATGGCCGCCGCCATCGGGCGGGCCCTGGCGAGCTTGTCGGCGCAGGGCGGCTTCCAGGAGATCGTCGACCTCGCGCCCGCCCTCGACCGGATGCCAGCGGCGGTCCGGGCACGCCATGGGATCGACGCGGCGCGGCGATCGAGCGCGATTTCCCTCGGTTCGCCGAGCGAGGCGAGCGACGCCACCGCGGCTGCCGATGCCTTCCGGGCGGCCGACGCCGCCCGCCGGGATGGCCGACTCGCGGATGCCGTTCGCCTCGTCACTGCGGGGCTGCGGCTGCTCTTCAATGGCGAACTGCATACGGACTCCGAGCACAGCCCGCTCGTGGACGACCCCGCGAAATGGCTTGCGCCGTGGCGAGATTCGGACTTCGCGCGCTATGCGTATTCCGCGATGGCCCATCGCCGGACCGAGCGTGGCGACGACTCGGAGTCGCCGGCGCGTGATCGCGTGGTCGTGCTGCGCGGTGCTTATGGCAACTTTGCTGGCCCGGTCATCGACCTGCTGCGTGCGGCCGGCGCGGAGCCTGAGGTCACCGATCCGGCGACTATCGGCTCGCTGCTGACCCGCCACAATATTGTCGAGCCGCTGGTGGCCGAGTGGCTGCGCCGAATCGACCCCGGCACCTGGGCCGACCTGCCGCGTGACGAGTCGGCCGCGACCCAGATCGCCGCGCTCGAGGCCGCCATCGACGGCGCCGGCACGATCTTTGCCGATTGGTGCGACCCGGGGGCCGTTTTCGCCAGCCTCGCCGTGCCACCTGGCACCCGACTGGTGATCCGCGTCCACCGCGTCGACGCGATGCGCGTGTGGCACCAGTTCGTCGACTGGGCCGCCGTCGACTCGGTCATCTTCGTCGCCGATCATGTGCGCGATATCTTCGCCGCCCAGATCACTGCCCCCGGTGCCGAGCCCCCGACGCCGCTGCGGGTGATCAACAATGTCATCGACGTCGAGCGCTACCGCCGCCCGAAAACCCCTGGGGCAGAACGCCGAATCGCGCTCGTCGGCTGGGGCCGTCGAGTCAAGGACCCAATCTTCGCGCTCGACATCCTCGCCGACTTGCTCGGCACTGATCCGAGCTGGGAGCTTCACCTCATCGGCCGCGACTTCGGGGAGCCGGGGCCGGGCCCCGCCCGGGAGTATGCCGCCCGCTTCCGCGCGCGCGCCACCACCGCACCGCTGCGCGACGCCATCCGCTGGGTGGGCTTCACCGGCCGGCTGGAGGAGGCTCTCGACCAATGCGGCTTCGCGCTGTCCACCTCCCGGATCGAAGGCTGGCCCGTCGGCGTCGTCGAGGCCGCCGCGTCCGGCGCGATTCCGGTGATCCGGGAGTGGACACAATTGCGTGATGCGGGTGCAGCCGCCGCGATCTATGCCGCGACCCCGGATTGGGTCATCGACACGCCCGCCGAGGCGGCCGCCCGCATCCGCTCCCTCGCCGACCGCGAGGACTGGGAGCGCGAATCCGAGCGGGTCCGTGCCGCCGCCGATGCCCTCTGCGAGGTCGGCGACACCGGGACGGCATACGCCGACGTCATCCTCGGCCGCTGACAACCTCGGCGCGTCCCGAGACGACGCCGTGCCAGACCGTCGAGTGCGGGAAACACGCCGACGCGAGTGCCCGATTTCGGGCGTGTTTCCCGAACTCGACCTCTCGATCACGCGTCGGCGAGCGCCCTCAAGACCGCGAGCGCCGCGCTCGGGTGGTCCGACGGCAGGTGGGTGACGCCCGGCAGCGCACTCCACGGCGAATCTTGTTCCGCGAGAACGACAACGGGGATGCCAGCGGCGGCATAGTCGGCGAGCTCCGGCATACCCGCCGGCGACCAGCGCGCACCCTCCGGCGGGGGCGCATCGACCACGAGGGCGACTCGCGTTCCGGCCAGCCGGGCGGCCGGGGAGGGGTCGGCGGCGATCTCGACGCGCGGCTCCAACCCGCGGCGGCGCAGCGCGGCACCGACCGGGCGCGGGTCATTGGTGCGGATCCGCAGCGGCACCTTCGCCTGCTCCTGCGGCCTGAGCATGGCGTATGCCGCGAGCACCGGTTCCAGCCGCGGCAAGCGATGGGCGTCCACCGCCACGGACAAGACCCCCGGCCCCTGGTCGTATGCCGGGAAGGCCAGCAATCCGGGTCGCTGCCAGACGACGACGGGCGGCGCGCCCGCCGGCCGGGCCGTGGCGAAGGCCGGGTGCTCGCCAAGGGCTTGAGCGGCGGCCTCCGTGCCCGCCAGCACAACATCGGCCTGAGCGATCAGCGCCAGCATCCAGTCGGCAACGAGCGGCGAGTCCGGCGCCGCGGGGAGCATCGGCAGCAGCCGGGCAGCCAACGTCGCGCCCATTTCCGCCGTCAGCCGAGCCCCATCGACGCCATGCGTCGGCAACGGATCGACATGCGCGACCCACTGCCCCGCCAGCCCGTCGGCGCGCACCGACGCGGCCAGCGCGTGGTCCGCCAAACCCATCGGCCCCGAATACACCTGATCCCACGGCCCGGAATCAGCCGCCCAGTCCGCGGCGGTCGCGAGCCCGGCCGCGGCGTACGCCTCCACCGCTCGGGCCTCGACCGGCATGGCACCCCCGCGCAGCGAGCGCGCCCGTGCGATCTGTCCGTCGATCGCGGGCCGTGGCGTCTCGCGCGGCAGACAGGCGTCGAGATCGGCGCGCAACACGTCCAGGCTCGTCGCGCCGGATCGCGTCAGCCAGGCGGCAGCGGTCGTCGCCGCCTCGTGGCGCCAGGGTGCGAACGCCCAGCAGCAGGCCAAGGTCGTGCTCATGAGGACCATTGTCCGACCTCCGCCCCGCCCCGCCCACAAGGCCCAGCCGGGTGATCTCCCATTTCTCTCCGGATGCCACAAACTTGAGGTTCGGGTGACTTTCTAGGCCACTCGAACCTCAACTTTCCGGCATCCGGAGAGAAATGGGGGACCAGGCCGACTCGGGCCCCGGCGGTGGTTTTCGGCTGTCAGACGCTCATGTCACCATGGGGACCATGTCCGTACTGCTTCCCTCAGGTTTCGCGCGCCCGGAATCCCCCCGCCGAGTGCGTCGTCTCGGGCTGGCGTCGGCGCTGGTCACCGCCCTGGCGGCCCCCGCAGTCGCGGTGGGTGCGGCGGACGCAACGGCAAGCACGAACCAGCCCGCGGCAGCCCCGGCGCAGGCCAGGGCCGCCGCCTGGACCCCGCCGACCTATGTGCGCAGCATCGGGGCGCGCGGGTCCGCTGGCTTGTATGCCTGGGGTGCGGCATACAACCCCGTCACCAATGAGGTCCTCGCGGGCGACTACCTCAATTACCAAGTCCGCCGTTATTCGACCGGCGGCTCCATGCTCGGCTCTTTCTATCGCGCCGCCTCGGACCGTCGCGGGCAGCCCGAAGGCATCGCCGTCGACCCGCGCGACGGCTCGATTTATGTCTCCGACCACTCGCGCGAGAACACCGGCTATATCGCGAAGTTCAGCTCAAGCGGTCAGTTCATTCGGGAGTACCAACTCAACACCCGCTATCAGGCGTGGATCACCGTCGACAGCGATGGCTACCTCTATGTCAGCGACAGCCACTCGTGGAATAACGCGACGAACCCGCCGCTGGTGCGCAAGTTCCGTCTCGACTCCTCCAGTTCCGACGTCACCCAGGTGGCGACCTACGGCAGCTATGGCACCGGCGAAGGCCAAATCAAGTGGATCACCGGCGTCGCTGTTGACGCGAGCACGGGCCGGGTTTGGGTCGCCGACACGGCCACCAAACGAGTCATCGTCTACAACCAGGACGGCAGCCCCTATCTGACGATCGGCTCCTCGGTCTTCACCGGCGACCTGCGCGGCGTGGCCGTCAACGCCCGGACCCGCACGGCATATGTCGTGGACGCGAACGCCGGCCAGATCGAGCGATTCAATGCCGATACCGGTGTCTCGCAAGGCAATTTCGGGTCCCTCGGCGCCGGCGCTGGCCAGTTCGGCGATGGCGCGCGGCAAATCACGATCGACGGCTCCGGCAATGTCTGGGCCGCCGACTATGGCAACACCCGGCTGCTGAAGTTCACGGCCTCCGGCACCTTCGTCGGCGCCTATCCCAGCCCGGCGCAGAATGCGCCCCAAGGTGCGCTCGCCCTCCCGCGCGATGTCGCCGTGAGCCCGATAAACCGCGGCATCTTTGTCGTGGAGCAGAACAACCACCGCGTGCAGCGCTTCAACCCCGACGGCTCGCCGAACAAGATGTGGGGCCGCCGCTCCTCGACGCCCCCGCAGGGCTTCAACTATCCCCGCGGTTTGGCCCTCCAACCGGGCAATAACCGGATCTGGATCAGCAACACCACCTCCAGCGCCGTGCGGATCGTCACCCCGACCTTCGGCATGGTCAAGGACATCAAGAACTTCAGCGAGCCGGTCGACATCGAGTTCGGCAATGGCAAGGCGTATGTCGGGGACGCCAATGGCGGCTTCGTGCGGATGCTCGATCCGGGCACCGGCGCCACCGTCGGGCAGCTCAATGTGCGCGCCTCCGGGGTCGCCGTGGACCCAGCCAGCGGCGACATCTTCGTCTCCTCCTGGTATGACGACCGGATCTACCACTACACCCCCTCCGGCGGCCAGGGCGTCCCGGCCGTCATCGGTTCCAAGGGCACCGGTCCGGGCCAGTTCAGCAATCCGTGGGATATCGACATCATCGGTGGGCTGATCTACACCACCGACTCCGACCGCAATGTCGTGGTCGTCTACGACAAGTCCGGCAATTTCGTCGGGGAGTTCGGCTCCACCGGGTCCCGGCCCGGGCAGTTCAACAATCCCTCGGGGCTGACCCACGATGGTGCAGGCAAGCTGTATGTCGCGGACGCGGGCAACGACCGGGTCCAGGTCTTCGACACCAAAGGCTTCGTCAAAGCCGACACGGCTGGCCCGGCCGTCAGCATCACGGCGCCGAAGTCCGGCGCCTCGGTCGGCTTTCCCGTGACGATCACCGGCACCGTGACGGACAACCAGCGGGTCGGCACCGTCGAAGTCGCGATCCAAGACCGCGTGTCCAAGCTGTGGTGGGACGGCCGCATCGCGACCTGGGGAAGCACCAAGCAGTGGACCCTCGCTGGCGTTAAGGGCGGCAATGTCAAGGCGGCGAACTGGTGGTTCCCGCTGATCGGCGCGACGGCGCGAGGCAGCTACTCGGTCTCGGTGCGGTCATACGACGCGGCCGGCAATCGCGGTGGCTCCGCGGCGACCATCTTCTCCACGACGGCCGGCGGGCGCACCGCGCCCTGATCCGGCCCTGGAAGCGAAAAGTCAGCTCTTCTTGGGCGAGCAGCTTGGCAGATCGGCCAGGGTGGTGAAGGCCTTGCCGAGCACCAGGTCGACGGTCTCGTCGGTGCGCTTGTCGTTGACCATCTTGGCGTCCTTGACCATCAAGCGGGCGGTGCGGGCCGCGGGTCGGCCAGTAGCGCCATAACGGATCTCGGCCGAGGCCGTGATCTTCTTGTCGAGCGGATCGTTGTCGATCTCGGCCACGGTGAAGCCGCGTTCCCGCAAGGTCGCCGCGACCTTGGCAGCGAGCCCAGCCGTGGTTGTCGCGTTGTAGACATTGATCGTCACCGTGGACGGCTTCGCGACGGGCTGCTCGGCGGTGCCGGTGATGCAATCGCCCGCCTTGACCGTCGGGCTGGTGGTGTCATCCTGGATGTAGGAATACGCCTTGTAGAAGGCCGCCCCAAGGAAGATGAGCGCAAGGAGGAGCGTCGCGGCGGCGCGGATCTGCCGGGTGCGGCGTCGTCGTCCGGCGACGATCGGAGCGGCCATGCTCTCGGAATCTCCCTTTCGGCGGTGTGCGCCCGGCGTTTGTCGGACCCACGGTTTAGATTGACAGGCGTGACTGACACACCCTCGCAGACCCCGCCTTCGGCTGCTACCTCAGGTTCGGAGCCGGCTGCTGCCTCTTATGACGCCGCATCGACCCCCGAGGTTGCCACCGGAGCGCAGTCTGCCGGACAGGGTAGCGTCGCGGCCACCGTCGATGCCCCCGCCAGCGGGGGTGCGGCGGATAACGCCTTGGCATCGGAGATCCGCGACGGCTATGCCTTCGTGGGGCCGGCCGTCGACTTCGGTGCCGCCGTCGTCGACGACCAGGTGTATGCCGATGCCCCCGTCCGCATCCCCCTTGCGGTGATGAATCGGCACGGTCTGGTCGCCGGAGCGACCGGCACCGGCAAGACCAAGACGCTGCAGTTGATGGCCGAACAGCTGTCCGGCAATGGCGTCCCGGTCTTCCTCGCCGACATCAAGGGCGACCTGTCCGGCCTGGCTACCGCGGGGACAAGCAATCCCAAGATCGAGGAGCGCTCGCGCTCGATCGGGCAAGCATGGGCCGGCACGGCCTACCCCACGGAGTTCCTTAGCCTCGGCGGCAAGGGGCAGGGCACCCCGATCCGGGCCACCATCACCGCCTTCGGACCAACCCTGCTCGCCAAGGTCTTGGGCCTGAACGAGACCCAGGAATCCAGCCTCGGCCTGGTCTTTCACTATGCCGACAAGAATGGGCTAGCCCTGCTGGACCTGAAGGATCTGCGCGCCGTCATTACCTTCCTCAACTCCGACGAAGGCAAGCCGGAGCTGAAGAATCTCGGGGGCCTCTCCAAAGCGACGGCCGGGGTCATCCTGCGCGAACTGATCGCCTTCGAGGACCAAGGTGCCGATATTTTCTTCGGCGAGCCGGAGTTCGACACCCGCGATCTGCTGCGCACTGCCGCCGACGGCAAGGGCATCATCACTTGTCTCGAATTGCCCGCCGTCCAGGACCGGCCGGCCCTCTTCTCGACCTTCCTGATGTGGATGCTCGCGGACCTCTTCCACGACCTGCCCGAGGTCGGCGACCTCGACAAGCCGAAGCTCGTCTTCTTCTTCGACGAGGCGCACCTGCTCTTCAATGACGCCTCAAAGGCCTTCCAGGAGGCGATCGAGCAGACCGTGCGGTTGATTCGGTCCAAGGGTGTCGGTGTCTTCTTCGTCACCCAGTCGCCCAAGGACGTCCCGACCGATGTCCTGGCCCAGCTGGGCAACCGCGTCCAACACGCGCTGCGCGCCTTCACCCCCGACGACGCCAAGGCCCTGAAGGCGGCAGTCTCGACCTACCCGCACACGGCATACGACCTGCAGAAGCTGCTCACCCAGCTCGGCACCGGGCAGGCGGTGATCACCGTGCTCTCCGAGAAAGGCGCGCCGACGCCGGTCGCGTGGACGATGATGCGTGCCCCACAATCGCTGATGGCACCCTCCGATCCCGCCCTGGTGCAGCAGCTCATCGCCGGCTCGCCGTTGAGCACGAAGTATGCCGAGGTGGCCGATCGCGACTCGGCTTACGAAATCCTGCAGCGCCGCCTCCAAGCCGCGCCGACCGCCGACGGGCCCCAGGACGCGCCGGCCCCCGCCGGTCCGGGCGCGCAGATCCCGGTGCCATCCGCGCCCAAACCCACCAAGGCTCGGGCGGAGAAAGAGGATCCGGGGATGGTGGAGACGGTCGTGAAGTCGAGCGCCTTTAAGTCCATGCTGCGCTCGGCCGGCACGGTCATCGGCCGGGAGATCACCCGTTCGATCTTCGGGACGGCTCGCCGGCGGCGCTGAGGCTCGCCCGCCGCAGGCGGCCGAGCTCCGTGGCTCAGCCGAGAGTCAAGGCGGCCAGGGCGATCACCGGCAGGCAGCCCAGGGTCGTCACGAGAATGGTGTCTCGGGCGAGTGCCTCGGCGCGGCCATAGCGCGTGGCGTGCGTGAAGATGTTCTGCGCCGTCGGCAGCGCGGAGGTGACGGTGACGGCGAGCAACGCATGCCCGTCCATGCCGAGCGCCCACCGGGCACAGGCATACGCGATGGCGGGCTGAACGGCGAGCTTCAGGACCGAGGTCACGGCGACCTGGGCGGGCGCTCCACCCCCGAAGGGCGGTCCGAGGCGCAGGGCCACGCCATACCCGAGGAGCATGGCCGGCACGGCGAGGCCGCCGATGAGTTCGATGGGGTCGCGCAGCAGCGGCGGCAGCGTCGTGTCCGTCGCCGACAGGGCGACGCCGGCGAGCGCGCCGAGCGTCAGCGGATTGGTCAGTGGTCGGCGCAGGATCGAGCCCCACCGGAAGGCGCCGCCGCGACGGTCGTGGTCGAGCACGGTCAGCGCCAGCGGCTGCATGATCAGCAATTGCAAGAGCAATGTGGGGGCGACGAGGGCGGCGTCCCCTAGGACATAGGCGGCGATCGGCAAGCCAAGGTTGCCGGCGTTGACATAGCTCGAAGCCAGCGCGCCGATCACCCGCTCCGAGAGGGGCAGCTGCCACCACCATCGCGAGATGACGAGGAAGGCCGTCGCGGGGACCAGAACTCCGGCCAGCGTCGCGAGCAGGTTGCGGGAGAAGAGTTCGTGGACATCGGCCGTGGACAGCACCGTGATCATCAAGGCCGGGCTACCCACCTGGAAGGCCACCTCCGCCAGCACCCGTTGGCCGGCCATGTCCAGGACGCCGAAGTGCCCGAGCGCGAAGCCGACCAGGATGACCAGGACGATCGTCGCGAAGCCCAGGAAGACACCGTCCACGGCGATCAGCGTGTCAGGTGGGGGATGTTTCCGCAGGTGGTTCCGGCTGTCGGACGAGTCCGGCACACTAGCTGCCACGGGTCCGGTCCGGCTCGTTGTGTTCCAGGGGGTATGCCTGATGTTCGTCCGGTCATCGCACCGTCCCATGGCCGCGCTCGCGGCCCTCGTCGCGGCCGCGCTTGGGTTGCTCACCCTGCCAGCGTTGGCTGCACCGGTGCCCGCGGGCCCTGGAACCTATGTGCCGCAACGGATTTACGGCGGACCATCGCAGCCCGCGCTGGCGGCCTGGGGGATCGCCTATAACCGCGTGAGCAACGAACTGCTCGTGGGGGACTACCTCTCGAGCCAGATTCGCCGGATGAGCCTGGACGGACGCATCCTCGGCGATCTGCAGAATCCGGGCAATCGCATCAGTGGTGTGGCCTCGGCGCTCGGGGTCGATCCGCGGGATGGCGCGATCTATCTCGCGGTCACCGGTGAGGGGCGCACCTCGGCCGATGTCCGCAAGTACGACAAGACCGGGCGCTATCTCTACGGCCTGGATATGCCGACCTCGACGACCTGGCTGACGGTCGACTCGGCGGGCTACCTCTGGGTGCCCTCGGCCTACAAGGGGGCCCGGCTGACCCGCTATCGCGTGGACGATGCGACGCAGCGTGCCACCGCGGTGCTCACTCTGGCCAAGGCCGGCACCGGCCCGGGGCAGTTCGGCAGTCTGACCGGCCTGGGCACCGACGCGGCGAATAACGTCTATGTCGCGGATGTCGGCAACAAGGTCGTCCATGCCTATTCCGCATCCGGCTCCTGGCGCTTCGATATGGGCAAGGGCCTGTTCAAGGGCGATATTCGCGGCGTCGCCGTGGACCCGGCATCCGGCCAGATCCATGTCGCCAACTCCGCGGCGGGCACGATCGAGGTGTTCTCGCCGACGGGCAGTCGCATTCGGAGCTATGCCAGCCTCGGAACAGGCAACGGGCAGTTCGTCGATGGTGCCCGACAGTTGACCTTCTCCGCAGCCGGGCAGATGTATGCCGCCGACTATGGCGGTCAGCGGGTCCAGCGCTTTACCGCCGCCGGCGCCTTCGTGGCGGCCTATCCCAGTCCGGCTCTGCCGATGGATCGGGCGGGCATCGCGCAGGCGCGAGCGCTTGATGTCGACCCGGTCACCGGCGATGTCGTCGTCGCGGATGCCTGGGGCCAACGGGTGCTGCGGTACGCCCCGGACGGGACTCTCCTCGACTCACACGGTCGGCGGGGGTCTACCACGCCGGACGGAATGAACTACCCCAAGGGCGTGGCGATCGATCCGAGCACCCGCAATGTGTGGATCGCGAACTTCGAGGGCGCCCCGGACCTGGTCGGCTTCGACAAGGGCTTCGACACGGTGGTGCGCCGGATCGTGACGCCACGATTCATCAACGACCTGGAGTGGAGCAATGGCTTGCTCTATGCCCTCGAGCGTCGCCCCGGCGCCTTGCATGTCTACAACCCGGCCACCGGGGCCGAAGTGCGTCGCTGGGTCTCGACCAAGGGGCTGATTCGGGGCGTTGGGGTGGATGCGGGCTCGGGCAACGTCTGGATCACCTCGGACACCAAACCTGAGGTCTATGTCGTGGCCCCGAGCGGCGCCATTGTGCGCACCGTGACCCTTGGCGGGCTGGGCTGGGATGTCGCGATCCGCGGTGACTACGCCTATGTCGCCGACACGACGGGCAACAAGATCTCGATCTTTCACCGCACGACCTATGCCGCGGCGGGCACGATCGGGGCGGCGGGAAGCCGATTTGGGCAACTCAAGATGCCCTCGGGCATCGCTTTCGACCGAGCGGGTGACCTGTTCACGGTCGAGACCGGGAATGGCCGTGTCCAGCAGTTCTCCACGCGCCAGGGCCCAGGTGCCGAAAGCACGCGCCCGGGCGTGGCGTTGACTGGTCCGGGGCTGGGGGCAGGCCAGGTGACGGCGACGGGGACGGCGCATGACGCCAGCGGCGTCGCGACCGTGTCCGTGCGAGTGAAAGATGTGGCGACGGGTCGCTACTGGAATGGCGCGCTCGGGACGTGGACCAGCACGGGCACGTGGAATGCCGCGATCCTGTGGGGTCCGAACGCCGCCTCGACCTGGCGGTATACCGTGACCAGCACATTGCCCCAACGCTCCTACAAGGTCGAGGCTCAAGCCACCGACCGTCGGGGCAATCCGTCCACCATCGCCTCCCAGACAGTGACGGTTCCCTGACGTGAATTTCCGAGCTTTTGCCGCGCCCTCGCCTGGTGACAGCCGTCGCCGCGCGGGCATGGCGGTCCTCGCGGCGGTTATAGCTGCCCTGACCTTGATTGGGGTAGCCGGCCCTGCCCCCGCAGGGGCGGCCGCAGCGGGCCCGGTGGCGTCATACGTCCCGGAACGGATCATCGCCGCCCCGTCCTTCCCGGGTGTGGCGGCGTGGGGCTTGGCTTACAACCCGGTCAGTGACGAACTGATCGTCGGGGACTATGTCTCGCGGCAGGTGCGGCGCTACACCCGAGGTGGCGTCTATCTCGGAGACCTGCGTAATGCTGGCAAGACGATCGGCGGGGTGGCCTCCGCGCTCGGCGTCGACCCGCGGGACGGGGCGATCTATGTCGCTGTCACGGGGGAGGGGCGCACCTCGCTCGATGTGCGCAAGTACGACAAGGACGGAAACTTCCTCTTCGATCTCGACATGCCCGGAGCGGCGACCTGGTTGACGGTCGACCATGACGGCAATCTGTGGGTGCCTGAGGGCTTTTCGGGGTCCGTGGTGCGCAAGTTCACCGTCGATGACGCGACCAAGTCGGCTACCTTGCAGGTGCTCATCACCGAGGCCAAGCCCGGCGTGCCGATGAAGGTGCTGACCGGGGCGGCAGCCGATGCGCAGGGCAATATTTATGTCGCCGATGTCGGCAATAAGGTCATTCACTCCTGGACCAGCACCGGTCAGTGGCGCTTCGACATCGGTCCGGCGCCGATCAAGGGCGACTTGCGCGGCGTCGCCGTCGACGACGAATTGGGTCGGATCTATCTGTCCGATGCCGTTTTCGGCGGCATCCGCTATTTCGACATGAATGGCGTTTATCAGGGCGCGATCTCGGGCCTCGGCATGAACGACGGGGAGTTCACCGATGGCGCGCGGCAGCTCGCGGTCGGCCCGGATCATCACGTCTTTGGTGCCGACTATGGCTCCTTCCGAGTGCAGGAGTTCCTGCCGGATGGCACCTTCGTCAAGCTGTTCCCCGACCCCGGGATGCGTCCCGACCCGGCCGGCATTTCGCAGGCTCGCGGTCTGGATGTCGACCCGGTCACGGGTGATGTGCTGACTGTCGACGCCTTCGGTCAACGGGCGAATCGGTACTCCGCTCAGGGCGAGTTGCTCGGTCAGTACGGGCGGCGCGGGTCTTCACCGCCCGAGGGGATGAACTACCCCAAGGCCCTCGTCGTGAACCCGACGACCCGCGATATTTGGATCTCGTCCTTCGAGGGACCGCCGGGCGTTGTCGGCTATTCCGCCGATTTCTCGACCGTCCTCGGGCGGCCAAATATCCCGCGCTGGGTGGGGGATCTGGAGTTCTCTGGCGGCAAGCTCTACGCCCTGGAGCGCCGCCCCGGCGCGGTGCGCGTCATCAATCCATCGACGCTCGCCGTCGAGCGGACGTGGACCTCGCCCTACGGCCTGCTGCACGGCCTTGCCGTCGATCCCGCGAACGGCAATATGTGGATCACCCACGATTCCAAGCCCCTGCTGTATGTCGTCTCCCCGGCGGGCAAGACCCTCAAGACCCTCACTTTGCCGGGCGTCGGCTGGGGCGTGGCGATCAAGGGCGACGAGGTCGCGGTGTCCAACACCACCACCGGCTATATCGACCTGCTCAGCCGGACGACATATGCCGTGACGGGCAAGCTCGGCCTCGGCAATGGCTTCACCTTCGGCAAGCTGAAAACCCCGTCCGGGCTGCAGTTCGGCCCCGACGGCAAGTTGTATGTCGTGGAGCAGGTCTCCTCGCGGGTCACCGTCTTCGGTCCCGGCCCGTCGCCCGCGGCCGAGACCGTCCGGCCGCAGGTCTCGGTTGCGGCCGGCGACCCCGTCACCGGCGGGCAGATCGTGCTGACCGGCACCGCCACGGATGCCTCTGGCATCGCGTTCGTCGAGGCGCGCGTGCGTGACCTGACGACCGGCCGCTACTACGACGGCCGAGCCGCGACTTATGTCACCGCCTCGACCTGGTCCGCCGGCGTCGTGTGGGGAGACCTGACGGCGGCGTCCTGGCGCTACACCGTGCCCGCCACCTTGCCGAGCCGTTCGTATGCCGTGTCGATCCGCGCCATCGACCGGCACGGCAATGTCTCGCTGCTGGCAAACCGGACGATCGCCGTTCCCTAGATCCGTCTGAGAACGGCGGGAGCCCTGGTCCTGCGGTCCAGACCAGCTCCCCCAGTTGGGGCGTCAGTGCTGAGTATTGGTCAAGGTGGCGGCGAGGGCGTCGAGGACTGAGGCGTCTTCGATCGTTCCGGGGATTGTCGGCACCTTGCCATCGGCGATCTCGCGCATGGTCTTGCGCAAGATCTTGCCGGACCGGGTCTTCGGCAGGGCGGCGACGATGTCGACCTGCTTCAGCGAGGCCACCGCACCGACCTCGTCGCGGACCCGCTGCACGAGTTCCTTGACGATGCGCTCGCCGTCGGAGGTGGCGTCATACCCACCCTTGAGGACGACCAAGCCGCGGGGGATTTGGCCCTTGAAGTCGTCCGCGACGCCGATGACGGCGCACTCGGCGACGGCCGGGTGGCCCGCCAGTGCGGCCTCGATGGAGCCGGTGGAGAGGCGGTGGCCGGCGACGTTGAGAACGTCATCGGTGCGTCCCATGACGAAGACATAGCCGTCCTCGTCGATCAGGCCGCCATCGCCGGTGAGGTAGTAGCCGTCGAAGACCGAGAGGTAGCCCGAGACATAGCGCTCGTCGTCCTGCCAGAGAGTCGGCAAGGTGCCGGGCGGCAGCGGAAGCTTGATCGCGATGGCGCCCTCCTGGCCCGCCGGGAGTGGGGTGCCGTACTCGTCGAGGATCTGCACGTCATACCCGGGCACCCGCACGGACGGGGAGCCCGGCTTGATCGGCATGGGGTCGAGACCGCGCAGGTTTGCGGCGATCGGCCAGCCGGTCTCGGTCTGCCACCAGTTGTCGACGACTGCGCAGTCGAGCAGATTGTCGGCCCAGTGGTAGGTATCGGGGTCGAGCCGCTCGCCGGCGAGGAAGAGATTGCGCATCGTCGAAATGTCTTGCCCGGCAAGAAGTTTGCCGTCGGGGTCTTCGCGTTTGATGGCGCGGTATGCCGTGGGTGCGGTGAACATCGCCACCGCGCCGTAGTCGCTGATGATCCGCCAAAAGGCACTGGCGTCGGGGGTGCCGACGGGCTTGCCTTCGTACATGACCGTCGTGGCCCCGGTCAGCAGTGGCGCATAGACGATGTAGGAGTGGCCGACGACCCAGCCGACATCGGAGGCGGTGAACCACACCTCGCCGGGCTGGACGTCATAGATATTCGCCATCGACCAGCGCAGCGCAACCGCGTGTCCGCCGTTGTCGCGGACGATGCCCTTGGGGCGGCCGGTCGTGCCGGAGGTGTAGAGGATGTAGAGCGGGTCGGTGGCGGCGACTTCGACGCAATCGGTCGGCTCGGCATCGGCCATCACCTCATCCCAGGTCATCTCCTCCCAGTCGGTGTCGCGCTGGCCGACCTCGGCTTCGAGCTGCGGTCGCTGCAGGACGATGACGGATTCGGGCTTGTGCTCGCTGCGGTCGAGACCGCCGTCGAGCATCGGCTTGTAGGCGATCGTCCGGCTCGGCTCGATGCCGCAGCTCGCGCTGACGACGACCTTGGGCGTGGCGTCCTCGATCCGCGCCGACAGCTCGGCCGGGGCGAAGCCGCCGAAGACCACGGAGTGGATCGCGCCGAGGCGCGCACAGGCCAGCATGGCGATCATCGCCTCGGGGACCATCGGCATATAGATGAGCACCCGGTCGCCCTTCTCGACCCCGAGTCCGGCGAGCGCACCGGCGAAGCGGGCGACCTGGTCGAGCAACTCGGCATAGGTGAGCGAGGTCTTCGTATCGGTCACGGGGGAGTGGTAATAGACCGCGACCTGCTCGCCGCGGCCGTCGCGCACGTGCCGGTCGAGCGCGTTGAAGCAGGTGTTGAGCGTGCCGCCGGTGAACCAGCGGTAGAACGGCGGGTTGCTGTCGTCCAGCACCGTCGTCGGCGGCGTGATCCACTCGATCGCCGACGCCGCCTCGCCCCAGAAGGCGTTCGGATCGCTGATGCTCTGCTCGTATGCCGCTGCGTAAGCTCCGGTGCTCATGCCGCCATCGTTGCGCCCCGCCTCGTGCCGCGCCACTGAGGTCAAGGTGACCTAGATCAGCGGGCGGTATGCCGCGCCGAGCGGCCCCGCCCCGACCGCCCGCCGCGCTCGAGGCTGACTCACACGTTCGGCCCTAACCCGCCGTTGTGTCGCTGACTCCCACATCCGGCTGGGGGACCTACGACCAAATGCACGACTGCTGACCGAATGGGGGAGTCAGACAACGCAACAGGGCGAGCCGGCGACCGGCTCGCCCTGGGCTGGCGGAGGATGGGGGATTTGAACCCCCGAGGGTGTTATCCCAACACGATTTCCAATCGTGCGCACTAGGCCACTATGCGAATCCTCCGCCGCAGAGGTTACCCGAGCGGGCGCCGCGCCCGAAATCGAGTTGGGTCGTCACCGCCCTGCGCGCGCCGGCCAGCACCCGCTATGGCGGCATCCTGCCCGACTGAAGCCACCTATACTTGGGGCCAGGCACCCCGCGTGGTGGTACCTCACCCAACTCCCCCAGGGCAGGAATGCAGCAAGGGTCAGTGAGCTCTTCCAGGTACGCGGGGTGTCCCTATGTCCGGATTCGCTCCCGGATTCCTTAAGCAGGCGCCCAGGTATGCCGCAGGGTCGCCGCGGGGCCCACGACAACGCGGCCCGCGCGATCGACGACGCGGGCGGTCACGGCGTACACCCGGTCCGGGCCGAGCGGCAACTGCACGGTCAGCCGCCAGGAGGGCGCAGTCACCGGTCCCCACACCACCGCCCGGCTCCACACGGCCCCCGCGACCCATCGATTCTTCGCCGCATCGAAGCAGCGTCCGCTCGCTTGATCGGTGACGGACACCTCGACATGCGCCACCCCCGCCGCTGCACTCGCCGTGCCCGTCACCATCGGTTGGTATGCCGTCCCCAGGCCCGTAACGGTCACTACGGCAGACCCGGCCTCAGGGGCCGCTTCCGTCCCGAATGCGGTGACACGGCCGCCGCGTAACTCCACGACATACAGCCGGCCGGCCGCGTCGAAGTCCAGTGCCGACGGACCAGACAACTGCCCGAGACCGGTCCCGGATCCCGACCCCACCACTGCCTTGGCCGCCAGCGTCACCCGATCGAGAACCCGAATCCGGCCGCCGGCGCTATCGGAGACATAGGCCTCCGCCCCGCGGAAGGCCACGCCCGCACCCACGCCTCCCAGTGCGATGGATCTGAATCGACCTGCGGGAGTGAGGATTCCGAGCCGGCGCTTGGAGGTGGTGACCCAAATATTGCCGGTCGCCGGATCGATACCTAGGGCTGTCAGGGCCCCGATCGGTGACTTCCATTGCCGCACCAGCGCACCGGTCGTCGGGTTGTAGACGCGAACGGCGCCCGGCGTGGTTTGCAGGGTATAGAGCAGACCCCTGAAGAACTTCAGGTCCAGCGTGAAACGCGGCGCCACGATCTGACGCACCACCGCACCAAAGTCCGGCGTAAACCCGACGAGATGGGGCGCACCCTCGTGATTCGCGACCCACACATTGCGGGTCAACGGGTCGACCGCGACGGCCTTGGGATAGTTCATGCCCTCCGGCGGGGTCGAACCGCGCCGCCCAAAGCGCTGCACGAGCGAGCCGTCCGCGGCATACCGCGTGATGCTCTGCCCGAAGCCATCGGCGACGAGCACCTCGCCGGTGACGGGATCGACGGCCAGGCCGCGCGGCACGGCGAGCCCGGCGGGATCCTCGGGCAAGCCTGGATTCGGGAAGACCGGGCCAGCCACACCATCGGCGTCGAAGGAGACCACCCGGCGCAGGCCGTAGTCAGCGGCCCAAATCCGGTGATCCGGCGTGACCGCCAATTGCCTTGCGCCATCGACGAATTGACCCGGCCCGGTGCCCTCGCCACCGAAATGCGCGACGAGGCTGCCACTGTTCAGGGCAAAGGCCGCCACCGTGGCTCCGGCGGCATTGCTCACATAGACCCGGTCCAGATCCTCATCCAGCGCGATGCCCCGCAGGTCTCCCGCCAGGCTCGTGCGGTCGCCCAGATCTCGCAACCAGGAACCGGCCGCGTCGAAGACGTGCACGGTCACATTCCCGGTGTCCACGACATACAGCCGCCCGGCGGCATCGGTCGCCACGCCGGTTGCCCAGCGCACCTGACCCGGACCGGTGCCCGGCCGGTCGATGGTGGCGACCTGCGTGAGTCGCTGGGCGGCGAGGTCGACGGCATACCGGCGGATCACGGTGCGCCCGCCGAAAGCATCGGGGATCCACAGGTCCCCGGTCGTGGGATCGACGGCGAGCCACGCGACCAACTGGTCGATTCCAAAGCCCGCGAGATAGCTGCCGTCGGGCGCGTACTTCACGACATCCGTTGCCGCCGATGTCGATCCGGTCACCGCGAGGTAGTAACTGCCATCGCGGGCATCGACGCTCAGCGCGCTCGCCACCCCCGGGACCTGACCGGATGGGTTCGTAAAGTCGCCGCGGTAGCTCCCGTCCCGGCCATACCGACGCACTTGCCGGGCGACATAATCGCCCACCGCGAGTTCGTCGCTGACCGGGTTGTATGCCAGTCCCCAGGCCGCGAGCCCGGGGGTCGTGGGCGCGCCGATGATGCGCTGCGCGCGCAGGGGGACGTATGCCGCCCGGTCACCTCGGGCGGCCGCCGCCGCTTTGTCGTGGGGTGAGATGAGGGCCGCGCCGGGTGCCGCAGCCAGCAGGGCGCGGCGCGGCACGGATCGGTGATGCGGGAGCACGCGGGTCACTCTGGCAAGATCCTGCGGGCGGGGCAAGCGGCCTTTTCGGGGACAGCCGCCTCAGCCGGCGAGGTGGTTGACCAGTGCCCAGCCGGGATCGGGCGTGACGACGGTTTGGGCATCGCCCTCCGGCCAGTCGGCGGCCACCGCGGCGGCGCGCTCGCCGGCGTCGGTGCGGCCATCGGCATAGGCATGCAGCAGCCGCACGCCGTCGTGGCTCTGGTGCGCGACGATCCGTCCGTCGGCTCCGATGGCCTCGGTGAGCTGATCTTCAAGATCCCGGAGCGCCTCGAGCGATGAGGCCGCGGGCAGGCCCTCGGCGGTGCGGTCCGCATACGGGATGGTCACGGCGAGATGAGTGTCGAAAAGTGGAAAAGTGATCTGCCGCAACGGAACCTGTGCCATCGCGAGCACGGGCAGCCCGCTCGGCCCGGTGCCGCGCAGCATCAGCCAGGTGGGCGCGCCGTCGGCGTCGCGGTGGCCGTCGGCGAAGTCGCGCACGATGCTCCCCAGATGCCGTAACGGGAACGAATCCAACGGCGGTTCACCGGGCCAGGTCACCCCGCCGATCCACGTCTCGGTCGCCTCCTCGCCGAGGAAGCAGTCGAGCGCGAGATAGGTCAGCTGCGCCGCCTCGTCCTCGCCGACATCCGCGAAGACGGGATGGTGCACGGCGACATCGATCGAGGTAGAGCCTCGGTGCGCGGCGACGACGAAATCGCCGAGCGCAATGGTCCGCCCCGCGAACTCAATCGTCGACTCAGCGGCACCCGAGTCGGCGGCCCGTAGGTCGGCATACCCCCAGGTCAGGTCGCTCGGCGGGGCGGCCTGCAGCCAGGCCCGCGCGATGGCCCGCAGTTCGGGATCGCCGGCGGCGGTCACGGTGAGCAGGTGCAAGCTCTCGCGCCCCGGCCCGAACTCCCATTGCAAGCCCGGGTCGATCGCGGCCACCCGCTCGGTCAGCGGCGCCAAGATCTCCGGACCGGCCTGGCCGGCCACGACCTGCCCCGCGAGCGCGCTGCCCTCGCTCGCCCACCACTGCCAGAAGGCGGGTATGCCGTCCGCGCCCGCCTCGCTCACGCGTGGACCTCGTGCCCGCTCTCGTGGTGCTCGTGATCGCTTCCCTCGGAGTGCGCGTCGCCGCAGATGCCCCCGCCGCAGCCGCCGGCGCCATCGCCGCAGCCGCATCCTCCCGACCCGTCTCCGGAACCGTCGGTGGCGCAGGAGGCCGCCTCGGCGTCGCTGCCACAGCCACCGCCGCCGCAGCACCCGCCGGCGCAGCCGCCGCCCGACGGCATCTGGGGCCGGTTGCCCTGGTCAGCCCAGGCGTGCTCGATCGCCTGCAGGAGCAGTTGGGGCGGCTGGGCGCCGGTGACGGCATATTTCTGATCCAGCACGAAGGTGGGCACCCCCGTGATGCCGATCTGGGAGGCGACGGCTTCGTCGGTGCGCACGTCGATGCCGTAATCGTCGCTGCCGAGCACATCGTCAACGACCTCGGCGGACAGCCCGGCGCCGGTGGCGAGCTGGCGCAGCACCTCGTGATCACCGATCGGCCGGCCCTCCGAATACCAGGCCCGCATGATCCGGTCGGTCACCTCCGTCTCCACCCCGGCCGCGCGCGCCGCGTGGATGAGGCGGTGGGCGTCATACGAATTGCTCGGGACGACCTTCTCCCACGCGAAGTCGAGGCCGACCTCGGCCGCGGCCTGCGCCATCTGCTCGTGGGTGATGACCATCTGCTCGCGCGAAACGCCATACTTCGCGGCGATTTTGTCGACATTGGACCCAGTGCCGACGGCGGGGGCGTTGCGGTCCAGTTCGTAGCTGTGCCACACGACCTCTACCTGATCGGCGTGCTCGAAGTCGGCCAAGGCCAACTCCAGGTGCCGGCGGCCGAGGTGGCAGAACGGGCAGACGATGTCGGACCAGACGTCGATACGCATGGCCCGACGATACGTCCACCAGGCCCGTAGGCCACTGTCGGTGCGCCCCGTTAGGGTTCCGAAGGTGAGCACCGCCCTGTATCGCCGCTACCGGCCCGACACGTTCGCCGACGTGATCGGGCAGGAGCACGTGACGGTGCCGCTGATGCGCGCGCTCGCTAGCGGGCGCATCAACCACGCCTATCTCTTCTCCGGTCCGCGCGGGTGCGGCAAGACGACGAGCGCCCGCATCCTCGCCCGCTGCCTCAACTGCGAGAAGGGGCCGACCGGCAGCCCGTGCGGTGAGTGTGATTCCTGTGTCGCGCTGGCCCGCGGCGGTGCCGGGTCAATCGATGTCATCGAGATCGATGCGGCCAGCCACGGTGGCGTGGACGACGCGCGCGAATTGCGCGAGCGGGCGGCTTTCGCGCCGGCGGAGAGCCGGTTCAAGGTCTACATCATCGACGAGGCGCATATGGTCACCCCGCAGGGCTTCAACGCGCTGCTGAAGATCGTCGAAGAGCCGCCCGAGCATGTGAAATTCATCTTCGCGACGACCGAGCCCGAGAAGGTCATCGGGACCATCCGCTCCCGCACGCACCACTATCCGTTCCGGCTCGTCCCACCCGCCCGCCTGCACGACTATCTCGAGCACTTATGCCGCTCCGAGGGCGTCGATGTCGAGCCCGGGGTGCTGTCTTTTGTCGTGCGCGCGGGCGGCGGGTCGGTGCGTGACTCCTTGTCCGTGCTCGATCAACTGATGGCCGGATCGGATCAGCGCGGCCTGACCTATGACGGTGCGGCTGCCCTCCTAGGCTTCACCGACGCCGAACTGCTCGATGCCACGGTGACGGCCTTTGCTGCCGGGGATGGGGCATCGGTCTTCAGTCAGATCGACCGGGTTATCGAGACCGGACACGACCCGCGCCGGTTCGTTGAGGACCTGCTCGAACGCTTCCGCGATCTGATCGTGCTGTCGGCCGTGCCGGACGCGGGCGCGTCGGTGCTGCGTGGGGTCCCGAGCGACCAGATCGATCGAATGCGCGTGCAGGCCAGTGGTTTTGGGCCAGGGGCCTTGTCGCGGGCGGCCGATGTCGTCAACGCCGGGCTGACCGAAATGACGGGCGCCACCGCGCCGCGCCTGCAACTCGAACTCATCGCCGCCCGCGTCCTGCTGCCCGGTGCCGCTGGCGAGCAGGGGTATGCCGCCCGCCTCGACCGCATCGAACGTCGCCTCGACGTCGCGGGCGCCCCGAGCACGGGTATGCCGTCGGGTCCCAACGTCGCGCCGCCGCCGTCGACTCGTGGAACCCAGCAGGACTCGGGTCAGGGGGAGTCGGGGCCCGTCGCCGGAGGCGCCCCCGGGCCGCAGACATCGGGGGACGCGGGTAGCACGGGTGGACGCCCTGATGCGGGTCCTCATGGTGAGTCTCCCCGGCCGGACCAGCACCGCCGCGACGGCCGGGAGCCGTCCCAACCCGGCGTGGATGGCTGGGGACCGCGCACCACGGGCGACGAACGGCAGCCATCGGGCCACGAGGACCGAGACGTGACTCGGCAAGGTCCCGTTGAGCGAGGTCCCCAGGCTTCCGGGTCGACTGGCGCCGCCGGCGGCCCCGCTATGTCGGAACAACGACCCGGCAATAGCCCCGGAGGCGCTCCAGGGCGTCGGCCCGGCGGTGCGCGACCCGCGATTGTGATGGGATCGCCGACCAGCGCCGAGCCGCTGGGCGACGCGAACGACACGGGTCCGCGAGGCCCCGGCGGACTGGATGTGGCGGCGCTGCGCCGGTCCTGGCCCGATGTGCTTGCCCGGATTTTCACCCTCAAGCGAACCACGTGGACATTCCTGTCCGAGCACGCCCAGATCAGTTCGTATGACGGGCAGCGACTCGTGCTGTCCATCGGGACGGTCGGACTGGCCAACACCTTCCGCAATGGCGTCCACCCCGAGATCGTGCGCCAGGCCTTGATCGACGTGCTGGGCGTCGATGCGCGCATTGATGCGATCGCCGCTCCGGCGGGCGGATCCGCTGCCGGCGCGCCTGGGTCGGCGGGCACGTCAGGGGTCGATCACGGTGGCCGGGGGGTTGACCGGCGCAGCAGTTCGGGATCAGGCGATTCCATTGCTGACGGCACGTCGGGGCAGGGACGCGATTCGCGGTCGGATTCTGTGCCCCCATCTTCCCCAGGACGCGGTGCGGCCGGTCCAGGCACTGGCCGGCCGAATAACGCGACCGCTTTGAGGCCGGAGGGATCGGGACCACAAGGGTCGAGGCCGTCGGGGCCGACTGCCCGAGCGGATTCGTCGTTCGGGCCGACAACTCCCGGTCGCGATGGCGGCCCCGGGGATCGCTATGGCGCTGACCTCGCCGCGCGGGACTGGTCTGATGGCGGTTCTGGTTGGGGCAGCGGCCCTTCGTCCGGAGCGCCGACCTGGGCGACGACACCTGGCGACGCCACGACGTCTGCATCGACCCGGGCTGACGACGGCCGAGCCGTCAGCACGGCCACCACCTCGACGGCGGCGACGGGGGACACCGACGACGGATCCGCCGCGACCGATGCCACCGCGACCGCGACGACCCGGGCCTCCGACGGCGGGTCTGTGGACGAGGAAGACCTGATCAGCGATGACGATGAGGACCTGGCCGATCTCGGCGAGGTCGGTCAGCCGGTCATCGAGCGCGTCCTCGGCGGCACCGTCATCTGGCGCGAAACCCCCGACGACTGAGGCAGCACGCCACCGACACCCGATCATCGCGAAGACACCCGATCCGCGCATTCACACCCTCTCCACGGGGTGTCAAAGCACGGATCGGGTGCTCGTTCACGGATCGCGTGTTGATGCGGACCTCGGGCCTGCGGTGGGCTACTTCGCCACCTCGACCCGCAGGGTCGTGGCCTTCGGTTCGCCCGCATCGGTGACGCACGAGACGGTATGCAGGCCGGTGTCCTGGATCGTCAGGGTTGCAGGCGTCGACGTGGGACCGTCGACCGCGAGCAACTCTGAGTGATCCGGGCCGAGCACCCGCACCGCGCCCGTCCCGACCACGCTGAGGTCGTGATCCCCAGGTGCGATGCTGGGGCGGTTGACAGTGCAGCCGGGCAGGATCACCTCGATGGGCGCCGTGGCGGGATCCGGGGGTGGATCGCCGCATCCGGCCAGCACACAGGGCCCGGCGACGACGGTGAGCAAAGCAAGGAGCGGGCGGCGCGGCATACCTGACCTTAGCCACACCAGCCCGGCCACCCCCATGGCGCCACCCGCGCGCATCCGAGGGGTTGTCGGACCGAGCAACTACCCTGGCCGATGTGTATGAAGGTGTGGTCCAGGACCTGATCGACGAGCTCGGCCAACTGCCGGGGATCGGCCCCAAGAGCGCGCAACGGATCGCCTTCCACTTGCTGCAGGCGGACGGTGCCGACGTCCAACGACTCATCACCGCGCTCGCGGAGGTCAAGGAGAAGGTCGCCTTCTGCACCATGTGCGGCAATATCGCCCAGGCCACCCTGTGCCGGATCTGCGCCGACCCGCGCCGCGACGGGCAGGCCATTTGCGTTGTCGAGGAGCCGAAGGATGTCGTCGCCATCGAGCGCACCGGAGAGTTCCGCGGTCGCTACCACGTGCTCGGCGGCGCCATCAGCCCGATGGATGGCATCGGTCCCGAACAGTTGCGCGTTGCCGAACTGATGTCGCGGCTGGCCTCCGGGGAGGTCGTCGAGATCATCCTTGCGACCGATCCGAATATCGAGGGCGAGGCCACCGCCGCTTATCTCGCCCGCCAACTCAAACCCTTCGGCCTGCGCGTGACGCGGCTAGCCTCGGGATTACCGGTCGGTGGCGATCTGGAGTATGCCGATGAGGTCACCCTCGGTCGGGCCTTTGAAGGACGGAGACTGATCGATGCCTGACGATTCGAACGCCACCCCCGCAGACGCCCGCCCTGGCGGCGACGCAGACCTCGCCCACCTCGCCGCGCTGACGGCACAGGAAGCCCGGCAATTCACCGAGGCGATCACGCAAATCGCCACCGGCGCGACCCCGGAGGCCGCACTGGCTGTCTCACTGCTCGCGACGGCGCAAATCCTCTCGACCGGCGCCCGCCTCGGCGCGATCCAAGATGTGGTGCTGCAACATCGCTACGAACCCGACGATGGCGATGACACCGACCTCGCCGCGCTCCGGGCCGCGATAGCCAATGTCTTCGAGGGGCTGGATGAATATGCCGATCTCGTCGACCCGATCACCTCGACCGAGCTGACGACCGGCTCGCTGTCCAGCGACTTCGCGATCATCGTCGCGGCGCTGGATCACGGCCTGAAGCACTACGACAAGGGCCGCCCGGTCGAGGCGCTGTGGTGGTGGCAGTTTAGCTATCTCTCCGACTGGGGCGAGCGGGCGGCGATGGCCCTGCGGGTCCTGCATGGTCTGCTTGCCCACATCCGCCTCGACGCCGACGAAGACCTCGTCGCAGAGGCCGAGTTCGACGCCCTCCACCCCTGACGCTGACGGGCCCCTGCCGGTCGCCCCACAACCGCCCACGAGCCGGATATGCCGATCGCCTCGGCCCCGGCTCGCCTACCATCGAGGGCGTTCCGAGACCCCTCTTGCGAAGAGAGCACCCCTGTGGCCCTGGTCGTGCAGAAGTATGGCGGCTCGTCCGTCGCCGACGCCGAGAGCATCAAGCGCGTCGCGCGGCGCATCATCGAGACCAAGAAGGCCGGCAATGATGTCGTCGTCGCGGTGTCCGCGATGGGTGACACGACCGACGAACTGCTCGATCTGGCCAACGAGGTCAGCCCGCTGCCACCGCCGCGCGAACTCGACATGCTGCTCACGGCCGGCGAGCGCATCTCGATGGCCCTGCTCGCCATGGCCATCGCCGATCAGGGGCACAGCGTGCGCTCCTTCACCGGCAGCCAGGCAGGCGTCATCACCGATGAGTCCCACGGCAAGGCCAAGATCATCG
The DNA here is from genome assembly GCF_039531185.1 of Nostocoides veronense. Lineage (NCBI taxonomy): Bacteria > Bacillati > Actinomycetota > Actinomycetes > Micrococcales > Intrasporangiaceae > Nostocoides > Nostocoides veronense. The sequence goes on along the minus strand of NZ_BAAAPO010000052.1, from coordinate 5,203 downwards.
ATGTGACACCCGGCCGGATCCTGGACGCTATCGCCAAAGGTCATATCGTCATCGTCGCCGGCTTCCAGGGCGTCTCGAAAGAGACGAAGGAGATCACCACCCTCGGCCGCGGCGGTTCCGACACCACGGCTGTCGCGCTCGCCGCGGCCATGCAGGCCAGCGTCTGCGAGATCTACACCGATGTCGATGGCGTCTTCACCGCCGACCCGCGCATCGTTCCCAAGGCGCGCAAGGTCGACCGCATTACCAACGAGGAGATGCTCGAGCTGGCCGCGTCCGGCAGCAAAGTCCTCCACCTGCGCAGCGTCGAGTACGCCCGGCGCTTCAACATTCCCATTCACGTCCGCTCCTCCTTCTCGCACAAGGAGGGCACCTTTGTCACCGACCAGCCCGCTCCCGAAGGAGAGTCCGTGGAAGCCCCGATTATCGCCGGTGTCGCGCACGACCGCAGCGAAGCCAAGATCACCGTCGTCGGCGTGCCGGACCGCACGGGGATGGCCGCGACGATCTTTGCCGCCATCGCCGAAGCCGGCATCAATATCGACATGATCGTCCAGAACGTCTCCGCGACCGAGACCGGGCTGACCGATATCTCCTTCACCCTCCCCAAGACCGAGGGCCCTGCAGCGATGCAGGCCCTGCACAACATCCAGGACGAGGTCGGCTTCGCGTCGCTGCAGTTCGACGACCAGATCGGCAAGCTGTCCCTGGTCGGGGCGGGTATGCGCTCGAATCCGGGGGTTTCCGCCACTTTCTTCAAGGCGATCGCCGACGTCGGCGTCAACGTCGAGATGATCTCGACCTCCGAAATCCGCATCTCCGTCGTCACCCGCGACGACCGTCTTGATGACGCGGTCCTCGCCGTGCACTCCGCCTTCGGCCTGGACGCCGACGAGGCGGCCGTCGTCTATGGCGGCACCGGCCGCTGATTGCGCGTTGCGCGAGGCGACGCACTGTCACCGAGCTGTTACGAAAGTTGTCACGTGTTGTTTGTGTGACTGATGTGATTTGTGATGCCCATGAGGCAAGATGGGTCGCGATCACTCCCACCGATCGAGAGGTTGGGTATGCCGCGCACTCCCGTCGCGCCCGATGCCGCGCGTCGCGACTTCCGGGGCCGTCAGCGCCGCCGGCTCATCATGCTGCTGACCCTGCCCGGGCTCATTCTGGGCACGGTGAGCGTCACGGCCGCATACTCCTCCGGCTTGCTCACCCGAAAAGCCGATGTCGCGTGCACCCCCAAGGTCGTGCTCGCCCCGGAGCGCGATTCGTTCCAGATCAAGATTCAGAACTCGAACGAAACACCCGGTGAAGGCGCTCGCGTCGCCTCAGATCTGAGCGACCGCGGCTTCGTTGTCTCGAGTGTCGGCAATGCGCCCGACAATATCTACGTCAAGCGGGCCGCCCTCGTTTATCACGGTCCGAAAGGCCTCGATCAGGCCCTGCTCGTCGCCGCGCAGATCCCCGGCGCCCGCCCGTGGAATGACGGCCGCAGCGGCAGCAACGTCGAACTCGTGATCGGCTACGGCTTCCACGGCCTGAGCTATGTCCCACCGCCGCCGGCCCCGCTGCCCGGTGAGATCACGGTGAATGTCTACAACACGACATACCGCGAAGGCCTCGCGAGCCAGGTGGCCGCCGAATTGACCGATCGCAGCTTCGAGGTCGGCGCCGTCGGCAACGACCCCATGTATGCCTTCCTGCCCGATGACGAGGCGATCATCCGCTTCGGTCCCAAGGGCGCGGACGCGGCTGACGTTCTGCTGCAACATCTTCCGGAAGCTCGGCAGGTCGAGGACTCACGCACCGACGCCAGTCTCGATCTCGTCCTGGGCAATGGGTATGCCGCCCTCACCCCCCAGGCTGACATCCCGCGCCCCGCGCCCCGCCCGGCTCCGCAGCCGGACCGCGTCGCGCGACCCTGCTCCTCGAAATAGGAGCCGGACGAGGGCGGTCGTCTCGCCCGCCGCACACCGGTTTGGGTGCGGCCAGGGGGAGTGCTTGGATGGTGATCAGGAGCTTTCCGGGATCACTGAAAGGGCCCTCCCATGCCGGTTCGTAAGGTTGCCATGCTCACCGCCGGGGGGATCGCCCCGTGCCTGTCCAGCGCGGTCGGCGGACTCATCGAGCGCTATACCGAGGTTGCGCCGGAGGTCGAGATCATCGGCTACCTCGATGGCTATGCCGGGCTGTTGACCGGCAATTCGATCACCGTCACCCCGGAGGGTCGCGCGGGCGCCCACCTGTTGCACAGCTTCGGCGGCAGCCCGCTCGGCAATTCCCGCGTCAAGCTGACCAATGTCGCCGACTGCGTCAAGCGCGGCCTGGTCCAAGAGGGTCAAGACCCACTTCAGGTCGCGGCCGAGCAACTGACCCGCGATGGCGTCGATGTGCTGCATACGATCGGCGGCGACGACACCAACACCACGGCGGCCGACCTCGCGGCCTATCTGCACGAGAACGGCTACGAACTGCAGGTCGTCGGGCTGCCCAAGACGATCGACAATGATGTCGTCCCGATCCGCCAGACCCTCGGCGCGTGGACGGCGGCCGAGCAGGGCGCGATCTATGCCGAGAACATCATCGGCGAGCACACCTCCAACCCGCGGATGCTCATCGTGCACGAGGTCATGGGCCGCCACTGTGGCTGGCTGACAGCCGAGACCGCCCGCCGCTACCACGAGAAGAATGCGTCCCGCGAGTTCGTGCCCGCGCTCGGGGCGAGCAAGGAGCGGTGGGACGTCCACGCGGTCTATGTGCCGGAACTGCACATCGACATCAAGGCCGAGGGCGAGCGCTTGCGCGCGGTCATGGACGAGCTCGGCTGCGTCAACATCTTCTTGTCCGAGGGCGCCGGTGTCGAGGATGTCGTCACCGAAATGGAGGCCGCCGGCGAGGAGATTCCCCGCGACCCCTTCGGGCACGTCATGCTCGACAAGGTCAACCCCGGCGCCTGGTTCGCCAAGCAGTTCGCCGCCGCGATCGGCGCCGAGAAGACGATGGTTCAGAAGTCGGGATATTTCTCCCGCTCCGCGGCCGCGAATGACGAGGACCTCGCGCTGATCAAGCGCTGCACCGACTTTGCGGTCGACGCCGCCTTGCGCGGCGAGTCCGGCGTCGTCGGCGAGGATGAGGAGCAGGGCGACGAACTGCGCGCCATCGAGTTCCCGCGGATTCGCGGCGCCAAGCCTTTCGATCCGCAGGTCGACTGGTTCCAAGCCCTCCTGGGCGAACTCGGCCAGTCCTGACCGTCGAAATCTGCACTGCGACAACATCACTCAAAGGAGAGTGTTCATTGATGGACCGTAGGCACGCCTCGTCCGGCTCGCCTTTCGAGGCGACGATCGGGTTCTCGCGAGCGGTTCGCGTCGGCAACCACATCGCCGTCAGCGGCACCGCGCCGATCTGGCCGGACGGCGGTATCGTCCTCGACGCCGGCTCCCAGGCTCGGCGTTGCCTGGAGATCGCGCTCAGCGCCGTCGCCGAACTCGGCGGCTCAGCAAGCGATGTGGTCCGCACCCGGATGTTCATCACCTCACCCGATGTCGCGGACGAGGTCTCCGCCGCGCACGGCGAGGTCTTCTCGCAGGTCCGTCCCGCCGCGACCATGGTCGTCGTCGCCGCCCTCCTCGACCCCCGCTGGCTTGTCGAGATCGAACTCGACGCCATCGTCGCCGACTGAAGGTTTCCCGCAGTGATGATGGTGGTGTTCGTCCCGGACTGACCCGGTTTCCCGCTGGCCTGTTGGTTGAGTGCCTTGAATGGGATCTGTCGCCCGGGACGAACGCCTGGCATCAGCCGGGCGGAACGTGACTTGATAGGAGCCTGGTCGTAAGGCCTCTTCACTGTGCTGTCCGCCCGCCCGACTGATGCGCGTTCCTTGCCATTGTCAGACGGAAAGGGCAGTACTCATGCTAGCTACTCCTAGCGGCGTCTTCGGCGGCGTCGATACCCACGCCGACACTCACACCGCGGCCGCGCTCTCGTGTACCGGAGCGTTGCTGGGGACCGCGACCTTCCCCGCCACCGCGGCCGGGTACACCGAGCTGATGGGCTGGTTGACCGGGTTCGGCCCGGTCACCCGGGTCGGGGTCGAGGGCACTGGCTCGTACGTCTCGCTGAAGCACCTCGATGTGCCCGAGGCCGGGCCGCGGCTGTCGGGCAAGGAGTACAAGCTCGATGTCCCGCTCAAGGAGGGCATCAGCCAGGAGAACGCCAAGAAGATCAACAAGCTGATCCGCGACGAGGGCCCCAAGACGGTCAAGACCCAGGTGCAGGGCGACGCGATCCGCGCCACCGCCAAGTCGCGCGACGACTCGATATCGCGGTGTGCTTCACCAACTACAAGTGACCCCGTGGGCGGCGGGTCCTTGGTGCAAAACCGGGTGCCCGCCGCTCGCTGGTCGTGACAGCATCACCGGGTGAGCGCAACGATCCAGGCCCGGGATTTGGCGGCCGCCTATGGCGATCGTGAACTCTTCTCCGGCCTGGACCTGATCGTCGCCCCCGGCGATGTGCTCGGCCTCGTCGGGCCCAATGGCGCCGGCAAGTCCACGCTGCTGCGCCTGCTTGCGGGCCGTATGGCGCCCGAGCGCGGCAGCGTGACCCGCACTCCGCGTGATGCGCGGATCGGGCTCTTGGACCAGGTCCCCGATGCCCGTCCGGGCGAGTCGATAGGGGAGCAGGTGCGCCGGCGCACCGGTGTCACCGAGGCCGCCGAGGCGATGCAGTAGGCCGCCGATGACCTGGCGGCCGGGCGCGCGGGGGCGGACACGGCATACGCGGACGCACTGGAGGACTGGCTCGCCCTCGGTGGGGCCGACCTCGACGAGCGGCTCGCCGTGGTGGCCGCGGATCTGGGGCTCGACGTCGATCTGGACCGCGAGGTGACCTCCCTCTCGGGCGGGCAGGCGGCGCGCATGTCTCTGGCCGGACTGTTGTGCTCGCGCTGGGATGCCTACTTCCTCGACGAGCCGACCAATGACCTCGACGCCCTGGGGCTGGATGCCCTGGAGGACTTCGTCGCCGGGCTCGATGCTCCGTGCGTGCTCGTCAGCCACGACCGCGAGTTCCTCTCGCGGACGGTGACCGCAGTCCTGGAGATCGATCGCTCGCTGCAGCGAGTGGCGCTCTATGGCGGCTCTTCTAACTTGAGCGGGCACGCCGGGCGTTCGCGGTGACGCGGAAGGGCCCGTGACCTCGG
>NZ_BAAAPO010000051.1:19847-36645 GCF_039531185.1 Nostocoides veronense | reverse complement strand
TCAGGCACGCCGCCAACCTGTGGGCTGATTTCCCAGCCAGATGCCGATCTAAGTCAGACGCATAGCAGACCAGCGCGATGGCGCAGCCGATCAGCGCATCGAGCCACCGGCTGACGCCCTGCCCCGGATTGGGGAAGAGCGCGATGACGGTCGCGGCCTGGATGCCGGACTGCATCGTCATCAGGGTCTTAGCGCCAGCGAGGATGGCGATCGACATCGCGACGAAGACGACGAGCCCGATCTGCCACGCACCGGTGCCGATCGCCGCGACGGCGAGGTCGCCGACGAGGATCCCGACGAAGACCCCGGCCGCGACCTCGACCACCCGGCTCATCCGCTGCCCGAAGGACAGTCCGAGGCAGATGATCGCCGCCACGCACGCGAAGAAGGGCGCCTGGTGGCCGAGCAGACTCTCGCCGGCCCACCACGCGAGGCCGGCCGCCAGGGCGATCTGCACCATCATGAACAGGTGCTCACGCCAGCGCTCGACGCGCCGCTGCTGGCTGCGGCCCGCGCGTTCGCTGAGGTCGAAGGCGCGCAGCGAGACGGTGTGCCAGGCGTCCCCGAGGGCACCGGAGCTGGAGCGCTTCACCGGGCCATTGTCCCGGGTCCGCGCTCCCGCTCGCTGCCGTCTACTTGCGCACGTATGCCGCGAGCGCGGCTTCGACGCCCGTCGAGACGCTATTCGGCCCGCCGAGGATCACGATGGACTTCGGCGCCAGCCGGGTCAGTTCGGCGGCGATGGGCTCCGGGATGCTCGTGCCCTTGACCAAGAGCAGCGGGGAACCCTTGGCGGCGGCCACCGGCGCGCCCGAGAGGGCATCGGTGTAGATCGCGCCGGAGGCGACGAAGACGGTGTCGGCACCGGCGGCGAAGTTGCGCTGGGAGACCAGGGCCGAGACGGCATACCGATCGGCACCGGCGAGCCGGGAGACCGGCGCACCCGAGGCCGCCGCGAGCTGCGCCTCGACGGCCGCCGTGACCGAGGCCGTCCCGCCGAGGATGACGACCCCCTTGGGGCGCAACCGCTTCAGCTCCGCGGCGATGCTCGGCGGCAGCGAGTCGGTCTTGGTCAGCAGCATCGGGGCCTTCTGCTTGCCGGCCACGGGCGCGCCCGACAGCGCGTCGGGGAAGACCACTCCGGAGGCGACATAGGCGAGGTCCACACCGGGGGCGAAGGACTTCTGCGAGATCGCGGCCGAGGTCTCGTACCGGTCGGCACCGGACAGGCGGGTGACGGGGCCGAAGCCGATGAGGATGGACGCGAGGTCTGCGCTGATCGAAGCCGGGCCGCCGAGGACGGTGGTCGCGAAGGAGAACCGGCGGTCCAATTCCTGGCTCACCGAGGAGCGCAGCCGGTCCCGCTGGGTCAGGAGCAGCGGGCTCTTGGCCGCCCCGGCCACGCCCGCACCGCTGAGCGCGTCGGTGAAGATCTCGCCCGAGGCGAGGAAGACCTTTCCGGAGTTCTCCGGCAGCCCGAAGCGAGAGATCGTCGCGGAGGCGGCATACCGGTCCGAACCGGCCCAGCGCTGGACGCCATCGTCGCCGCCGCGGGTGAAACGCACCCGGGCCCCCTCGGCGGTCGCCGACTCCACGGTGACTTTCAGGTCGTCCCAGGGGAAGGTGTAGGACTCGCCGGCGTCCATGCCGGGGTGGACGTCATACTGGATCGGGGTCGTGGGGTGGAAGTTGATGGCGAACCGGTCGGCATTGTTGTCGAGGTCCTGGCCCTGCACGTAGCGGACGATGATCCCGCCGCCGGGCATCGTCAACTCACCATTTCCATAGGTGAAGCTCTGGTTGTCGATCCAGTCGTCCCAGCCCGTCGGCGTGCGGTATTCGACTTCGTAATAGCCGTTGTCGACCTGCAGGACGACGCTGCGAATGCCGCTCTTGGCGGCGACGGGTGCGATCGTGATGGTCTCGTTGGCGGAGACGACATGTCGCGCGGACGCGGGGATCGTGCCCAGCTGCACGCGGGCGGCGGCGGTCAAGGCTCCGACGGCGCGAGCGCCCATGACATCCCACGGGTCTTCATAGGTCACGTCATCGCACATCTTGGACAAGGTGACGACCCGTCGCGTCGCGACATCGGCATAGCAGATCATCAAGCCCTGATGGCCCAGGCCGAAGTTGTGCCCGAATTCGTGCGCCCACACCGAGCCCGGCATGTCGCCATTGATCCACAACAACCCGGAGTCGAACATCGCCATCCCGCCCCACCAGCATTGGCTCCAGCTCGGGGTGACGATGGCGAGATGGTGGGTGTCGTCGACGACGATGTCCGGATACTTCTGGCGCACAGCGGCTTCCACCGCGAAGTTGTCGCAGTAGGTGATCTGGTCGCGGGTCATGGCGATCGGCGTCGTCGGATAGATCTTCTGCAGCGAGAGGTCGATCTGGTCCTCGGTATTGCCATTCCAGAAGCGGTCGGCGAAATCATGGGAGCTCTTGATGCGCTCCGGGGTGACGGCCGGCTCGCTGCCCGGCCAGGTGACGGGCACGACCGTGACCTGCCGGGTGCCGAGCGTGGTGCGGTGCCCGCTCCCGGCCTGGTGCAGTGCTGTCACTCGCGCTGCCCCGCTTCGCAGCGCCTGCGCGATATCGCCGGGGCGGCTGCCCACGGCGCCGGAGATGGTGGCCGTCACCGAGCCGGTATGCAGTCCCTTCGCCAGTGCGGCAGGAACCGGAACCCGCTGATCCCCGATGCTCAGCCAGGTCTGCTGCTCGGTGCGCGCCGCCCCACCGCTCGCATCGCTCTTGCCGTCGAGGATGACGACCGAGAGTCGCGCCTCGAGCTGGCTCGTCGGCCCCGAGCGCGACGCCTCGGGTAGGGCCGCATTGCCCGGACTCGAGGCGAGCAGGCCTGCGAGAGCGACTCCTGCGATCGCAAGTCGACGTCCGATTCCGCGCTGCACCGACATGGGTAGTCCCTCCCTCGTGTGGTTCCCTCCGCTGGGAACCTATGCCGATGACGCCTGAGCACCCTGCCCGGTTGGGTCCGTGAGGCGTTCGTGATGTAGGCCGCGGCGACCGGGCGGGGAGACAGGGCGGGGAGACAGGGCGGGGAGACAGGGCGCGGATCAGCCGCGACGCTGCGCCGTGAGGCGCTCCCGCAGTGCGGTCAACGAGCCGTGGGCCTGGATCAGCGACGGGCCGTACCACGTGAGTTCGCGCCCCGACACCAGATGGGTGGGCACGGCGGCGAACGCCTCGGGGCCGTCGGCGGCGGTGAAGACATAGGGCTCGTCGGGCAGCAGGACGGCATCGAATGCCGGATCGTCGAGTTGGTCGAGAGTGATGTGGGGGTAGCGATCCTTATGTGCAGCAAAGGCATTCGCCAGGCCGGCCCGACGCAGCAGGTCGCCGGTGAAGGTGTCCCGACCGACGACCATCCACGGGTCCCGCCAGATCGCGACGGCGACGGTGGCCTCCTGCGTGGACAACTCACCGCTCCAGAGGCGGGCGGCCTGCGTGAGCCAATCCGGCTCGGTCACCTGCAGGACGTCGGCGAACAGCCGGCGCAACGACGCGAAGGCGGTCGGGACATCCTCGATCCGCGTGACCCAGACGGGTATGCCGCCCTCGCGCAGCCGGCGGACGTCGAGTTCGCGATTCTCCTCCATGTTCGCGACGACGAGATCCGGGCGGAGACCGGCGATCCGCGCCAGGTCGGGATTCTTGGTGCCCCGGACCCGCGTCACCCCCAGGTCGTCGAGGTCCTGCGGGTGCGTGCACCAATCCGTCACTCCCACAAGCCGATCCGCGACCGAACTGGCCAAGGATTCGGTGATCGAGGGGACCAGGCTGACGATGCGGCGCGGGGGCTCGGCGAGCGCCACGGAAGCCCCGAGATCGTCGAGGAGCCGGCGGGTCGTCATACCCCAGCCCGCAGGACGGCCCAGCCGTGAGCCGGGACCGAGATCCCACCGGCTGCCACCTCGGCTGCGCCGGCGAGCAGCTCCTCGACCGCGTCGAGATCGACCCACCATGAGTCGTCGGAGAGGTTGAGGCACAACACGATTCGTTCACCGTCGCCGGTGAGTTCGAAGGCATAGGAGGCATTGGCCAGGTGCAGGTCGCGGGTCTGCGCGCGGTGCAGCCAGGGGTGGCGGCGACGGACGCCGACGAGGACCCTGATGGTCTCGAAGGTGTCGAAGCCGAGGGTCAGATCGTCCGGCGTCGGCGGCATCGAGGGCCGCACCTGGTCGTCGCCGCCGAGCCGCTCCTCCTTGGTGCCGGTGTAGCCCATCTCGTCGCCGTAGTAGATCGAGGGGGTGCCGCCGACGGTGAGCAGCACGGCATACGCGTGCGGCAGGTGTCGCGGGTCCGCGATCTGGGTGGCGATGCGGGTGACGTCATGGTTGCCGACGAAGGTCTGGGGGACGAAATCGCGCAGGAAGTCGTCGTGGCGCGCGAGCGCATGGGACAGCTCGAAGAAGTTGGCGCTGGAGAGGCTGGACCAGATCGCCTTCCACAGCTCGTACTGGGTCACGCTGTCCACCCCGGAGCGGGCGACGAACTGCGCGTAGTCGCCGTGGATCACCTCGCCGAGGACGTAGGCCTCGGGGAAGCGCTGTCGGACCCGGGGCAGCACCCGCGCCCAAAAGTCTTCCGGCACAGCGTATGCCGCGTCGAGGCGCCACCCGTCGATGCCACGGCCGAGCCAGTGGCACATGACCTCGACGACGAGGTCCTCGACCTGCGGGGCGTCGTGATTCAACTCCACCAGAGCCTGGTGGCCCTCGAAGCAGTCGTATGCCGGCAGCCCCAGGTCATTGGTCGAGTCCCAGTGGAAGCGGAAGGCGCCGGCGGCCTCAGAGCCCGGGCCGTCCGCGACGGCCTGCCGGAAGAGCGGAAAGTCGGTGCCGACGTGATTGAAGACCCCGTCGAGCAGGATGCGCAGGCCGCGCTCGCGGCAGGCGGCGAGGAGCGCGTCGAAGTCTGCGTCATCACCGAGGCGCGGGTCGATGCGGCGGTAGTCGATCGTGTCGTAGCCATGGCTGCCCGAGGCAAAGACCGGCCCCAGCAGAATCCCGTTGAGCCCCAAGGAGATCGGATGGTCGAGCCAGGCGATCAGGTGGGGCAGGCGGTGCTCGACCGGCTCGCGACCACCGGGCTCGTGCGCACTGCCGACGAATCCCAGCGGATAGACATGCCACCACAGCACATGCTCGACCCAGTCCGTCATCGCGCCTCCCGTCGTTGAGGGCACCTTGCCATAGGTGACGACGGGGTGTTGACATGGCGGAAATAACGACATATCTTTGTCATGTCGCTGATATGGCGAAACCGGCCCGGGCCCGTGGGGAGGGCCTCCCCGGACAACCGCCGCCCGGCGTTCGCCGGCGGCCTCCGACCATTCGAAGGAGTTGCCACCATGAGCAACGAACGACACGAGTACGAAATTCACGATGCCGACGACCAATTCGGCAACGGACCTCACCGCGGCGGCCCTCGCCGACCGCACGACCGGCACCGCGGACGCGGCGGCTTCCGCGCCCAGGAGAACCCCTGGGAGTCGCTCTTCGGCGCCGACGGCCCGTTCGGCCCCCGTGGGCCGTTCGGCAAGGGCGGTTTCCTCGGTCCCGAGGGCGTCGATGTCGCCCGGGCGATCTGGGAGAACGCGACGCAGGGCGGCTCCGGCCGGTCCTGGGAGCGCGCGGACGAGCGTGGCTTCCGTGGCCCGGACGAGCGTGAGCACGATGGGCGCGGCCCGGGTGGGCGCGGTCGTGACGAGCGTGAGCGCGACGGGCGACCGGGCGAGCGTGAGCGCGGCGAGCGCGGTCACGGCGGCCGGCGCCACCACCATGGCGGCCACGGCGAGCAGGAGGGCGCCGACGGCGAGCGCGGCCGCGGGCCGCGCGGGACGCGCGGCGGGCGTGGACCGTGGGGTCCCGGCGGGCGTGGGCCCGGCGGGCGTGGCCCCGGTGGTCGCGGACGCCGTCCCAAGGGCGATGTCCGTCTCGCCGCGCTGCTGCTGATCGCCGAGGAGCCGCGCAATGGCTATCAGCTCATCGAGGAACTCGCCGCCCGCACCTCCGGCGCCTGGCGGCCCAGCTCTGGCGCGATCTATCCCGCCCTCGCGCAACTCGAGGACGAGGGCCTGATCGCCCCGGTCGAGGTCGACGGCCGCAAGGCCTACGAGCTGACCAAGGCCGGCCGCGAGGCCGTCGCCGGTCACGGAGACAATGCGGCGCCGTGGGAGACCGCGACCGCCGATGCGAGCGAGGCCATGGGCGGCCGCCCCGGCGGTGAACTCTGGCACGCCTTCGGTCAGCTCGCGATGGCGACCAAGGCGGTCGGCTCCACCCGCGACGAGGCCGCGATGGCCGAGGCCGCCACAGTCCTCGACCAGGCCCGCCGCTCGCTCTACCGCCTCCTCGCCGATGGCCCCCAGGACAGCGGTATGCAGGACACCGACCCCCAGGACACCGACTCCCCCGAGTGACACATTCCCGCCCATTGCCGGAACATGGACATGCGCAACGGATCATTACCGTTGCGCATGTCCATGTTCTCTCCCAAACCGACCGCTGACCACGCGCAGGCGGCGCGACGAGCTCAGGCGATCTGCACCTTCACCGCTTCCGGGGCCCGCATGGCGGCGACGGCATCGGCATACGCCGTGAGCGGGAAGGTATGCGTGATCAGCGGGCGCACGGCGTCGGCGAGATCGACCATCAGGTCGGCCGCGGGCCGGAAGGACCGGCCGCAGGAGTTGGCACCCAGATAGCTGAGCTCCTTGGCATAGATCGCGTAGGGGAAGACCGGAATGCTCGTGTCCGGGTGGGCCACGCCCATCTGGATCATCCGGCCGCGCTTGCGCAACAAGGAGATCGCCGCCGTGATGGCGCCGGGATGACCACTGGCGTCGAGCACGACATCGACCGAGTCGTCCAGGCCCAGATCGGCCACCGCCGCCACGGCCGAGGTCGCCCCGAGGGATCGGGCACTGCCCTGCCGCAACTCGTGCGGTTCGACGACATGGACCTCTGCGGCCCCGAGATGTGTCGCGACGGCCGTGGCGAGCAGGCCGATACAGCCCGCGCCGACGATGACCATCACCGCGTCCTGCCAACCCGGCGCGCGCTCCACGGCATTGAGGACACACGACAGCGGCTCGATGAGCGCCCCGACACCCGGGTCCAGCGATGCGGGCAGCGGCACGACGACGGAGGCGGGCGCCACGACATACTCCGCGCACGAGCCGGGCAGATTCACCCCGAGCGCCGTGACGTGGTCGCACAGATTGACCGCCCCCATCCGGCACAGCCGGCAGGCACCGCAGCTGATATTGGGGTCCGCCGCAACGAGATCGCCTTCGGCGAAGGTGGTGACGCCGGCGCCGACCGCCGTGATGTGGCCCGCGAATTCGTGGCCCGGCACGAGGGGATAGCGGCCGGCGGCATAGTGCCCGTCCCGGAGATGCAGATCGGTCCCGCAGATCCCCGTCGCGCCCGGGGCGATGACCACCTCGCCGGGCCCCGGCTCCGGCACCGGGCGCTCCTGGACCTCGATCCCGCCCGTACCGTCCAAGACCACTGCCTGCATCGTCGCCATGGCTCGAACCTAGTGGCACGCGCCGGGCTCAGGTCAGGCCGTCGCGCTCGAGCCGGTCCTCGCGGACGCGCTCGGCCAGGTCGAGCTTGGTGTATGCCGGCCGGCCCACTTCGGCATACTTCCGCTTCACCCGTTCCAGATACTCCCGCGCGGTCCCGTAGGCCACACCGGCCCGGCGGGCGGCCGCGGTGAGCGTGGCCCCGGAGGCGTATGCCGTGAGCACGGCCCGCTCTTGCGGCGAGAGGGTCGGCCGGTTGGGCCGGGCGTCGCGGCTGATCAGGAAGGCGAGCTCGGGAGTGATGGCCGAATCGCCCTGTGCGACAGCACGAATCGCCTGTACAAGGATCGGCAGGTCCTTGTCCTTGGACCTGGGATTGACGAATGCCGACTTCTTCATGCGCTTTCCCGCGGGCACGAAACTCTCGAATGTCACGGACGCCGCGGGCGGAACGAATGTCACCTTCGATGCGCCGGACCCCGCCACAGTGCTGGAGTTCTATCGCGAACTGGCCACCGGCAGCGTGCATTTCACCCGGGATTCGGACAATGTCATCAATGGCGCCGGGACCCTGGTCTGGCATACCGATGACAACAACATGGTCCTGACCCTCGACGGCGAGAAAGTCACCCTCACCTCCTCGCCACGCTAGTCCGTGTTGCCGAAGTCGTGGACGGGGTTCCCGCGACGTATCGGTGCAGGTGGCGGCGGCGGGTCTAGTCTGCGTCCCATGGGGCGGCCCGCTGTGGCGGTGTGGCAGATGGCGCCGGTGATCGGATCGCCGGCCGCGAATCTCGCACGCTTGCGGGAGGCGGCGAGCACCGCGGCCGCGCGGGGAGCCGGCCTGCTCGTCACGCCCGAACTCGCGCTGACCGGCTATGACATCGGCGCGCTCACGGACGATCTCACCGATCCCGCACTGCTCGAGGACACCGCGCGCATCGCCGGCGAGATCGGCCTCGGGCTGGTCGTCGGACTGGCCGTGCGGGAGCACGCAGGAGTCGTGTGGAATGCGGCGGTCGCCGTCGACAGCACCGGGACCATCCGAGCGACCTATCGCAAGATCCACCTCTTCGGTGGCCTCGACAGCTCGCGATTCGCGCCGGGCCCCACCGTCCCGACGGTCGTGGAACTCGATGGCGTGCGGGTCGGGATGCTCATCTGCTACGACATCGAGTTCCCGGAAGCCGCCCGCTCCCTCGCCCTCGCGGGGGCCGACCTGATCGCCGTCCCCACCGCGAATATGGCGCCCTGGACCGCAGTCAACGAGCACATCATCCCGGCCCGCGCCGTCGAGAACCAGGTCTATGTCGCCTACGCCAATCACATCGGCCGCGAGCGCGACACGCACTATGTCGGCCGCAGTGTGATCGCCGGCCCGGACGGCACGGCCCGGCGCGCGGGCGAGACGGCAGAGGAAATCCTCGTCACCGCCATCGACCTCGACGACTTGACCCGCCGTCGCGCGGCATCGCCCTATCTGGCCGATCGCCGCCCGCACCTCTATCACGCTCTCACCACCGGCTTCGCCGATGACCCTGGCAGTCACGGCGCTGTCCCGGATGACCCATACCCGGATGGCCCTGTCCCGGAGGAGGATTCGTGACCGAGGTGCTGTTGTTCACCGGCAATCTGTGGTGCCCGACCGAGGGCGAGGTCGATGCCCTCCTGGTCCGGGACGGACGGATCGTCGCGACCGGAGCCGAGGCGCGGAGGCGGGCGGGCGGCATACCGCAGCTGCGGGAGCACGAGATCACCGACGGCTGGCTCATCCCGGCTTTCGGCGACGGGCACGCCCACCCGATGTTCGGAGGCCTGGAGGCCGAGGGTCCGCAGGTGCGCCGCCAGGGCAGCGTCGAGGAGATCGCGGCGGAGGTGGCCCGCTGGGCCGACGAGCATCCCGATGCGCCCTGGATCCTCGGGGCGTCCTACGACTCCAGCCTCGTCCCCGAGGGCCTGTTCGATGCGCGCTGGCTCGATGCCGCCGTTCCCGACCGGCCGGTGGCGCTGCGCGCCTGGGACTACCACACGATGTGGGTCAACACCCGGGCCCTGGAGCTCGCCGGCATCACCGCCGAGACACCCGACCCGCCGCTCGGCGAGATCCCCCATCGCCCCGACGGCTCCGTGCTCGGCACCTTGCGCGAGTGGGGAGCGGTCGACCTCGTGACCGCGGTCGCCGAGCCGTGGCCACTGGAGACCCGCATCCGGTCGCTCGAGCGCGCCGCGCATTCGTATGCCGCGCTCGGCGTCACCTGGGTCCAGGACGCCTGGGTGGAGCCGGACACGGTGGAGGTCTATCTGGCTGCGGCACAACAGGATCGGTTACCGATCCGGTTCAACCTCGCCCTGTATGCCGATCCGCGGCATTGGCCGGACCAGCTCGACGGCTTCCTCGACGCGCAGCGCCGGGTGCAGGAGCTCGGGCATCCACACCTCACCGCCAATACGGTGAAGTTCTTCGCCGATGGCGTGGTCGAGAACGCGACTGGCGCTCTGCTGGAACACTATTGCGGCTGCCCGGGCGAGCGCGGCATGTTGGTGTGGGAGCCGGAGCTCCTTGCCAAAGCGGTCACGGACGTCGACGCGGCCGGGTTCCAGCCACACATTCATACGATCGGCGACCGCGCGGTGCGGGTGGCCTTGGACGCTCTCGAGGCAGCCGAGCGAGCCAACGGACCGCGGGATCGACGCGCGGTGCTCGCCCACGTCCAACTCATCGACGAGACCGACCGGGACCGGTTCGCAGCTCTGGGCGCGATCGCCAACGCCGAGCCGCTGTGGTCCCAGCTCGATGCGCTGATGAATGTGTTGACCGTGCCGCGACTGGGGCAGGCGCGCGCCGACACGCAATACCCATGGGCCAGTCTGTCGGCCCGTGGCATCCCGATGAGTTTCGGCTCGGACTGGCCCGTCTCGTCCGCAGATCCGTTGCAGGGCATGGCCGTTGCCTGCTCGCGGCAGACGGACGAGCGGGAGCCGGGCGGCGGGTGGACGCCGCACGAGCGACTGCCGATGGACCAGGCCTTCCGCTGCTATACGTCCGGGACGGCATACCAAGCCTTCCGCGACGCGGGCCGCCTCACGCCTGGCGCGGACGCGGACTTCGCGGTCCTGTCCGCCGACCCCCGCAGCCTGGACAGCCCCCGCGATCTCGACACCATCCGCGTCCTCCAGACGTGGGTGGCTGGTTCCCCCGTCCCCGTCCGCACCACTTGAGGAGACCGATGTCCGAGCATTCCCATCATTTGCGCGACAGTCTGCACACCGGCGACGACATCCACCTCAAGCGCGCGCTCGGGGTCACCGGGCTGACGCTCTTCGGACTGGCCTATCTGGTGCCGCTGACGGTCTTCACGACCTATGGCATCGTCACCGAGGAGACCGGTGGGCGGGTGGCCTTCTCCTATGTATTCACGCTCGCCGCAATGCTTTTCACCGCGTTGTCGTATGGCCGCATGGTCCAGGCCTTCCCCGTCTCGGGCTCGGCCTATACCTACACCTCGCGCTCCTTCGGCCCGCATCTCGGCTTCCTCGCCGGCTGGGCCCTGTTGCTGGATTACATCCTGTTGCCGATGGTCAACTATGCGGTGATCGGGCTGTTCATCAACGCGCAGTGGCCGAGCATCCCGCTGTGGGTGGGCTTCATCGGCTCGCTCGCCCTCGTAACCATCCTCAATGTCATCGGCATCACGACGATCGACAAGGCCAACAACATCATCATCGCGATCCAGGCAGTCTTCGTCGTCGTCTTCGTCTTCCTCGCGATCAAGGTCATCGCCGGCGGTGGGCTCGACCTCGGGCTGCCCTTCGGCGGTGATGGCGGCGCAAATGGCGTCGGTCTCGGCCCGGTCCTCGCCGGCGCGGCGATCCTGTGCCTGTCCTTCCTCGGCTTCGATGCGGTCTCGACCATGGCGGAGGAGGCGACCGAGCCGCGGCGCGACATCCCGCGAGCCATCCTCGCCGTCACCGTCGGCGGCGGCATCCTCTTCATCATCCTGTCGTGGCTGGCTCAAGTCGCCCACCCGGCAACGACTTTCGAGGTCGCCGACTCCGGTGCGACAGAGGTCATGATGGAGCTCGGCGGCAATGCCATGGCGGTCTTCTTCACCGCCGCATATGTCGCGGGCGCGTTCGGTTCGGCCCTCACCTCGCAGGCGTCGGTCACCCGGATCCTCTATGCCATGGGCCGCGACGGCACCCTGCCCCGGCACCTCGCCGGGCTTTCCGCGCAATGGCGCACTCCTGTGCTCGCCATCGGCCTGGTGTCGGTGATCTCGCTCGCCGGCCTGTGGATCGACCTGGCGCTGCTCTTCTCGGTCGTCAGCTTCGGGGCCCTGACGGCCTTCTCCGTCGTCAACCTCTCGGTGATCAAACACTTCTGGATCGATCGGGCACCGGAACGCAAGGCGCTGATCCACGTCGTGCTGCCGCTCATCGGCTTCGCCCTGACCCTCTGGTTGTGGACCTCCTTGTCCAAGAACGCCCTGGTCACCGGGCTGATCTGGCTGGCGGTCGGCTTTGCCTGGTTGCTCGTGATCACCGGCGGCTTCCGCCGTCGCCCGCCGCAGGTCGAGTTCGAGGGCTGAGGCGAGGAGGCGATGGGGTATGACGTCGTCGAGGCCTCCCTGGCCGACCTCACCCGGGCGCTGGCGTCGGGTGCGGTCACCAGCGAGGGCTTGGTGCAGGGATATCTCGCCCGGATCGAGGCCTTCGATCGCGCCGGTCCACGGCTGAATGCGGTCGTCGTCGACAACCCCGAGGCGCTCGCCGAGGCCAGGGAGTCGGATCGGCGCCGCGCGCGGGGAGCGAGTCTCGGACCACTCGACGGCATCCCCTATACCGCCAAGGACAGCTATTCGGCACGCGGCCTGACGGTCGCCGCGGGCTCGCCCGCCTTTGCTTCTCTTGTCGCACAGCGAGATTCATATGCCGTGGGCCGGCTCCGCGCTGCCGGTGCGATCTTGCTCGGCCTGACGAATATGCCGCCGATGGCCAATGGCGGGATGCAGCGCGGCCTCTATGGCCGGGCCGAGAGCCCCTACAACGCCGACTACCTCACGGCCGCCTTCGCCTCCGGCTCGTCCAATGGGTCGGGGACCGCCACCGCGGCGAGCTTCGCTGCCTTCGGACTTGCCGAGGAGACCTGGTCCTCGGGACGGGCGCCGGCCTCCAACAACGGCCTGTGCGCCTACACCCCGTCCCGTGGTGTCATCTCGATCCGGGGCAACTGGCCGCTGGTGCCGAGCATGGATGTCGTTGTGCCGCATACCCGTTCGATGGACGACCTGTTGACCTTGCTCGACATCCTGGTCGCACCTGACGCGGAGGTGCGCGGGGACTTCTGGCGCGTGCAGCCGTGGGTGCCGATCCCGCCGGTCTCGGCGCTGCGCCCTGCGTCCTATGCCGCGCTCGCCGTCCCCGATTCCGGTGCCGCTGGAGAAGTCTTGCGGGGCAAGCGATTCGCGCTCCCTCGGATGTATGTCAATCTCGACGAGGAAGCGGGCACGGCGGACGCTGGCGGCATCGGCGGCCCGACCGGTCAGCGCATCGAGACGCGCGCATCCGTCGTCGACCTCATGCGCGCCCTCGTTGACGACCTCGAAGCGGCCGGTGCTCAGGTGATCCTCAGCGACTTCCCGCTGGTGTCGAACTACGAACGCGATCGGCCGTCCGCGACGAGCGTCCGCACGCGCGGGTGGGTCGATCCGGCATACCTCCTGCGCGAGGTGATGGATCTCGCGGCCTGGTCGTGGGACGACTTTCTCGACGCCAATGGCGACCCGGCGCTGCGGCGGCTCGCCGATGTCGACGGGACCACGATCTTCCCACCGCCACCCGGCGCCTTGCCGGATCGCTATCACGACTTCGGCGACGATATCGCCTTGCTGCCGCACCTAGCGCGTGACCAACCGCTCGGCCCGCTGTCCGAGGAGGAGTGGATCGCCGAGGGCATCCGTGGTCTCGATCGCACCCGCGAGATCGATCTCGATGAATGGTTGCAGGACAACGGATTCGATGCGGTCATCTTCCCGGCATCCGCTGATGTCGGCCCCGCTGATGCGGACACGAACCCCGACTCGGCGGCGCTTGCGTGGCGCAACGGGGTGTGGGTCGCCAATGGCAATCTGGTGCCGCGTCACTTCGGTCTGCCGACGGTGACCGTGCCCTTGGGTCTGATGGCCGACATCGGGATGCCCGTCGGTGTGACCCTCCTGGCCGGGCCGTATGCCGACACCCGCCTCCTACAGCTTGCCTCCGCGATCGCCGCCCTCCGCAACCGCAGGATTGCCCCACCGCGAACCCCGCGCCTGAGCTGAGGTCGGACGCCCAATGCCCGAACCGCCGGCGTCCCGAGTGCGGGGCGGCATACGGCCGGGCCCGGGTCAGGCGAGCGAGCCCACCCAGGGCAGCAGAGCGGTGACGACGGCCACCGTGGCGAAGCTGACGAGCGTCGACACCGTGACGGAGCCGGCGACCGTCGGGACATCCCCCTCATACTCCTGCGCGAGGATGAAGGCATTGACGGCCGTGGGCATCGCGGCGGCGAGGACGAGCGCTTGGAGCGGCAGCGCAGCCAGGCCGAGAGCCAGGCCCACGCCCAGCGCCAGGGCTGGGACCACGAGGATGCGACCCGCGACGGCGGCCGCGATGGGGCGAGTCACCACGACGCGTTGACTGCTGCCGAGTTGCACCCCGAGCGCCAAGAGGATCATGGGAAGCGTTGCCTGAGAGAGCAATTCGACGCCACGCGCGATGCCAGTCGGCAACTGCCAGCCGCCGGCGCGGAGCACCAGTGCCGCCGCCATCGCCCAGATGGCGGGCAGCCGCAGAACCGCCCGCACCGCCCCGCGAGCCCCGTCCGCCGAGCCGAGGAGTGCCGGCGCGAGGACGAAGGTCACGATGACGGAACCGAGGAAGATCAGGACGCTCTGGTCCAGTCCGACGGGCCCCAGGGCGAAGAGGGCGATCGGCAGGCCCATATTGCCGTTGTTGCCGATCGCGGTGGCGACCATGACGCCGCGGCGGGTGCGGCCGGGCATACCCATGGACGAGAGGAAACCGACGCCACAGGCGAGGACCACGACGACGAGGTAGGCACCGAGGAGGTGGGCACCTTCGCGTCCGGACACCCTGGTCGTGAGGAGCGTGTGGAGGCACAAGGCGGGCGTCAGTGCGTTGAGCGCGATCTTGCCGATGGTGGCCTGGTCGAGGGTGAAGCGGCGGCCGAGCAGCGCGCCGATTCCGGCGACGACAAGCACCGGCACCATGACATCGAGCAGTGCCGCAAGCAGACCCACGGCGCCGACTGTATGGCGCCCGGCCGGCTCCGCGAGGCACCGTCCAGGAGCGCGCGGGGGCGGCCGGGGAGCCGGCGGCATACCGCCTGGACGGGCTCACGCGGCGGTGTCGGCCTCGTGCGCGCGCGCGATCTGCTCGGCGTCGCGCGAGGGCAGGAAGCCGCTGTCGGTGCGGCAGTCGTGGCAGACCATGACGGCGCGTTCGCCGAGGTGGACCACTTCGATGCTGTGGGGCACACACGCATCGTCGACATGCGCGTGGTCGCGGCGATGCGCGGCCGTGAGCGCGCCGGTGGCGACGGCATCGCGGGCGTGGGTCTGGGTGCTGGTCATGTGAACTTCCCTTGCTGAACGGTCTTCATACCCATTCAGACGCCGGAGGGCGTCATCTGGATACCAGCGGCGGAGGAATCTGTGGATAGCTCGCTGCTGGGACGTGGATCGTCATGGCGAGGTTCGGGAGTCCGTCGTCGTTGAGGAGTTTCCGTACGGCTCGAAGATCGACGCTAGCGCGGGTTGGCCGGGGAATCGCCGAAGGCTTACCTAAGCTCGATCGTCCGCGTCGCTGCCGTCGGGCAGCAGTTGGGTGGCCGCGGCGGAGTGGCCGTGCTCCTGGATCGCGGCGGCGAGAAAGCGATAGGTCCACTCCTGGGCCAGCGAGCGGTTTTCGGCGAAGACGATCGGCACGCTCGGCCAGCGGATCTGGCACTCGGCCAGGGCATCGGCGATCAGCGCCGGCCGGACATGCTCGAGCTTGAAGATCTCCGAGTAGCGGTTCTCCACCACGACGGCCGCGCGCGGCACCCCCTCCAAGGCTCCGAGGCGGTAGGCCATCCGCCCGCCGGACAGCGCCCCGGCGAGGTCTGCCAGGGACTTCCGTTCGACGACCGCGATCAGCTCGCCCTCCGCATACACGCCGTAATCCCCAACGGGCAGAGCCTTTTTGACGGTGCTCGCCTGCTGGTGGCCGAACTTCCAGGCGTACTTCTCGCGGGTGTCGACGACGATCTCCAGGTCGCTGACGCCACTGCCCCGCGCAGTGGGAAGCTCGATATTCGGCCGGGCCGCCTTCGCGACGCGGGCGTTCTGCCAGAAGATCATCTCCCGCCCCCGCGCGCGGGTCAGGACGAACTGGCTGCGGGCCTCCCGCGTCCGGTCGGCGACGATATCGATGGCCGCGCCGCGCCGGGTGACCGAGCGCAGCGGGGTCTCCGCGATGATCTCCAGGTCGTCGCTCCAGGCCTGGTCGTGGCGGTGGCAATAGACCTTGCTCGTGCGCGGCCAGGTCTCGCGCGTCCGCAGCACGATGCCCTCGCCGAGGGGGATGCGCACGAGATAAGGCAGGCTGGAGTCCGGATCGGGATTGCGCGCGACGAGCAGCGGGTCCGGCACGCTCCCACCGTATGCCGTATGCCGTATGCCGTATGTCGCGGGCCAGACCCCGTTTCGGCTCTCCGTGGGGTCCGGGTCAGAGGGGCCGGCAGTCGTTGCCGCACCCCTCCACGGACTCCGGCGCCGGCGGGCCGTCGGCATGGCGGGCCGGCCGATGGAGGACCGCCGTGGCCGGGGTGAACCGGATCTCGGTGTCGTCGGCGTCGGCGGTTCCGTCCACGAGCAGGGCATAACCGTGCGGGAGTGGCGGGGGGAACAGCAGGGTCGCGGCCGGATTGGCGGTCAGATTGCGCGCGCTCCCGGCGCTGGGCTGGAGGACCAAGATCCCTTCGTGCACAACAGGATCCGCCGAAACCGCCTTCACCTTTCCGGCAGCTCCCACGGTCAGGAGATATGCCGTGGGGAAGTCCCCCAGCACCGCCGCGAGCCGGTCCAGGTCGACAGGAATGCTCATCACCCCACCGTAGAAGGCGCTCGCCCTCCCGTCGAGATCGGGAAACGCGCGCACCTGCCCCGTCGAGTTCGGGAAACACGCCGACGTTGA
>NZ_BAAAPO010000051.1:0-19799 GCF_039531185.1 Nostocoides veronense | reverse complement strand
ACGTGGGGAAGAAGCGGGGATGACCGCGTCAGGTGGTCCAGGACCGCCGAATCCACTCGGCGATGTCTTCGACCTCTAGATCACCTCGCGCGACGGACAGGACGAAATCCTCGGCGGCATCGACCGACACATAGCGCAGATCCTCGCCATTGAGCAGGCAGAAGATGCGCGTTGCTGCCCACGCGAGGCGCTTGTTGCCGTCGATGAGCGGATGATTTCTCGCCAACGAATGCATGAGAGCGGCGGCCTTGTCGGCAAGGCTCGGATAGGCATCGGCCCCGAAAACCGTCGTCTGGGGCCGGTGCGCTGCGGAGGCCAGGAGTCCGAGTTCGCGCACGACGACCTGGCCGTCGACGACCCCGTCCGCGATCCGAAGCAAGTCCTCGACCGAGAGGTAGTCGACCATCAGCGACCCAGGCGATCGAGCAATTCCGCATCCTCCGAGGCAACCCGTTGGATCAATGCCTCGAGCCGATCGTCACGGTCCGAGACGTAGCGATGGATCGCTTCGCGGGCGACCTCATTCATGGATCGGCCCTCCTGCTCGGCCCGGGTCCGCAGAGCCTGAGCCTCGTCATCCGTCAACCGCAGATTCATCGCCATACTCGACGGTACCACTGTGGTACCGCGCATCCAATGCCTTTGAGCCCAGCCCGCGTTAAGGCTCATCGCTCCTTCACCCCT
This sequence comes from Nostocoides veronense, assembly GCF_039531185.1. NCBI lineage: Bacteria > Bacillati > Actinomycetota > Actinomycetes > Micrococcales > Intrasporangiaceae > Nostocoides > Nostocoides veronense. The sequence goes on along the minus strand of NZ_BAAAPO010000051.1, from coordinate 19,115 downwards.
CGGGGCGTGTCGGTCGGCCGGTCGCGTGGCGAGCCGACCTACGGTGGAAGCTGCCAATGAGTTCGAGGGGGTATGCCGTGACGGGGCGGTCGGGGGTTTCGCGGGCGGCGACACGCGTGACGATGGTGCTTGCTGCGGGTGCCCTGATGGTCGGCTGCGTGCCGAGCACATCATCGCCGCAGCAGGCCGTGGACCAGTCGGCCACGCCCTCCAACACTAGCGCCAGCCCGACGACTGACCCGACCAAAGCCGTTCGGGCAGAGGCAGATCGGCTCGCCGCCTCATACGACTACGGCAAGGCCGTCCGCCTGCTGAAGGGGGTCGCCGGGAGCGAGTCGCAGATCTCGACGATCGAGGCCGCGAAAGCCGCGGCCAAGCGCTTCCCCGACAACACCACGATCAGCCACCTCTTCTACCACTCGCTGATCGTCGATACGAAACGGGCCTTCGCCAGCCCCACGGCCAAGGGGTATGACGACTACATGGCGACGGTCGGGGAGTTCCGGGCGCACCTGGAAGACCTCTACGACCGCGGCTATGTCCTTGTCTCGCCGGAGCGCATCGGGCAACTCGACGAGACCGGAACGATGGTGCCGTCGCCGATCTACCTGCCACCCGGCAAGACGCCCTTCGTGCTGTCGATCGACGATGTCTCCTATTACGAGTACATGAAGGTGGACGGTTTCGCGCAGCGCCTGGCGGTCAATCCTCGCGGCGAGGTCGTCAATGACTATGTCGACGCGACCGGCCAGAAGCACCAGGGGCGGTATGACGTGGTGCCGATCGTCGACGATTTCGTGACGAAGCACCCCGACTTCTCCTATCGCGGGGACAAAGGCACGATCGGGCTCACCGGATACAACGGCGTGCTCGGTTATCGCACCTCAGTGCGGGAATATGGCGACACCCCCACCACGCGCTCCGAGATCGCGAAGGCCACCAAGGTGGCGACGGCGATGCGCGCCGACGGCTGGCGTTTCGCGTCGCACTCATGGGGTCACATCAACTTCACGACCGATAGCGTCGCCAGCCTGCGCGCGGACGCGCAGCGATGGCGCACCGAGGTCGAACCCATCGTGGGCGAGACCAAGGAACTGATCTTCCCCTTCGGCGCGGACATCTCCGGGATGACGCCCTATGGCGAGGCGAACCCGAAATACGCTCTGCTGCATAACGAATTCGGCTTCGACTACTTCTTCCCGATCGACACCAGCGTCCCGGCGTGGATGCAATTCTCCGGCGCCTCGCTGCGTCAGGCGCGCATCAATGTGGACGGGCTCAGCATGGGCCGGGCGTTGAAGAACAAGAACAGCGTGTTGTGGAAGTTCATCGACGTGAAACGCAGCATCGATCACTCGCGACCTTCGCTGGGCTGAACCCCGCCAGACCCGCCCACGGGCGGCGGGTGACCAGCACGTGACCCTAAATGGACCACTTGGTGAACGCGGTGTGTAACCGCTTTCGCCCGGAGCAGAATGGAGGCATGAACGGCACGCCGAGCCCGTCGACCACCGATCTCCTGGCCGCTGTGAATGTGCGCCTCGACCTGCTGGGACTGCCCAAAGTCCGGGCGGTGGACGCGGGGCAGGCGGCCGCGGACGAACTCGTCGCCCCGATCCTGAAGCGGCAGCGCGAGCTGAGCCGGCGGCTGGCCGACCGCCTGCCGCCGGTGGACGAGCGGATCGAGGCCTTCCTCACGGCATACCTCGACGGCGTCGAGCCGGCCCCCCGCCTCCCGCGGCGCACCCTCAGCCTCGACCTGCCCGGCCTGGCGCGGACCCTGTCCCTGCCGGTCGACCGGGACGACTATTCCTCCGGGCTGATCACGAGCTACCGCCTCGCCAATGGCGTGCTGCACAATCCGCGCAACGACCGCCGCACGACAGCCGGCGTCTTCCACATCGCCGAGGGCGGCCTGCCGATCCCCGACGACAAGAAGGCCGTCCCGCGCGCGGTCTTCGCGGCCCTGCTCGACCTGGCGCTCACCCCGCCCGCCGAGGCTCTCGAGCTCCCGATCACCGCCACCCAGGACGAGCACGCCGCATGCTTCGTCTCGCTGCTGCTGCGCCCGCTCGTCACGGTCGGCGTGCCGGGTCACACCCGCGAGCGCCGGATGGAGACGCGCTTCATCGTGCCCGGCTCGATGGTCGCCAATCTCGACTTCGTCGAGGGCATCTTCGGCAATGCGGGCGATCCCTACCTGCCGGAGAATGACGCGGCGCTCGACCCGCTGGGGTGGACCGGGCATACCGGTCTGGTCATCCTCGCCCCGCACCTGACGAGCGCGACCAAGCAGTCGCTCGGCCTCCCGCACCGCGACGACGCCACCGAACGTCAGGTCCGCGACGGGATGTGCTGGAGCGATCCGTCCGAGACCTACAACGACGGCCAGGCCTTCAAGGTCTGCGCGCGCGACGAGCGCGGCGTCATGGTGACGATCATCGCCGACAACTACTTCGGCTATTGCAAGAAGGAAGTCAAGACGCAAATCTCCATGTCCGCCAACCTTTTCGGCGGCGCGGAGGAGGAACACTCCGGCGGCGCCATCGTCTTCCCGTCGTGGGACGAGGGCCACGAATTCGTCAACACCTATGCCGTCGACGCGCCCTCCGTGGCGGCCGTCACCGCCCGCGACCCCGAGGGGTGGACCCTCGAGGCGAGCGGCTGGGCGCGCGCCACATCCCTGCCAGGCGTGGTCCTGGTCCCGGCCGGCGCGCGCTTCTCCCTCCACGACCGCTCGGTCTCGTGGACGAGCGCCGAGGGCGCGGTGAGCATTCCCTTCCGCGGCGACACGACATATCTCGACACCACCGGCTTCCGGGTCGCGATGAAGCAGGTCCGTCGCGAGCCGGTGCAGTGGACGATCATCGGCACCTCGGCAACCTCGACCGTCTGCCACAAGCCGTCCACGGTCTCCGGCGGCGGCAAGTCCGAGATCTCCAAGTCCATCGCCGACGCGATCACGATCGGGCAGGCCTATGTCGCGGACTTCGACGCCGACATGGACGCGGTCGAGGCGATCGTCGGCCGCGACTACAGCGAGCGCTATGCCGAGCCGTCGTGGAACGGCCAGGACCACCGCCCGGTGCTCGGCGCCGAGCGCAGCACGGGCAGCATCATCAAGTTGTTCACCCCGAGTCCGGAGTTCTCCGCCGAGCACAATGCCTTCATCCGGGCGATTCCCGCGCATGTGCTGCAACTGGTCTATGTCATCAAGAAGGCCTATCGCGCCGAGTGGGGCGCCGACTGGCGCAGCCACTTCTCGGTCAGCCGGGTCAACGGGCGGCCGGGCAACCGGCTGCGCCTCGACGGCGAGAACGTCCTGGTCGACATGCTGCGCGTGGGCTTCGAGTCGGACGGCTCCTATCGCCTCTTCTCGCTGCGCCCGGACTTCGCGCCGGCGGTGAAGGTGCAGGCGGAGGACGACATCACCGCCTCCGTCGTCGCGCCCACCGGCGGCCCGGACGCGCCCTCGGTGAAATATGTCGAGAACTGCGAGCGCCTGCTCTTCCAGCGTCCCGACGACGCGATCGTGCCTGGCTACGATTCGACCGCCGAAGCCGATATCGCTTCTCCCGGAACGTTTTTGAGCAACTTCGCGCCGCTGGATGTCGCGGAGGCGACCGAGCTGGCGGATGACGCGATCGCCGTCAGCCAGTTCACCGAGCCGATGCGCCAGCTCATCACCGGCTTCGCGGCGGGCACCCTGGAGAGTGATGCGGCATACCTCGTCTGCTCGGCGCGACCTCGGATCGTCGATGGGAAGCCGTCGAAGAATCCGCGCTATCTCCAGGTGCGCCCGGACCTCGCCGACCCGCTCGGCACGGCGACGGCGATGACCTCGCTGCGGCTCGGCCGCGGCCTCGCCCTGGCCGAATCTGTCGCGACCGGCGTGGACGTCGTGGCGGCCGGGCGGCGAAACAATCCGCCGGCGGACGGGGTGCCCGCGCTGTGCGCCTTCGGCCCGCTGCACTATCTCGAACTGCCCGAGCTGCTCATGGAGTTCATCTCCTCGATGACCGGCAAGTCGCCGTCGACGACCGGCGCCGGCAGCGAGGGGGCGATGACCAAATCGCCCTTCAACGCCCTGCCGACGACCTACGACCTCAACTCGGCCTTCCTGTCCTTCGCGTTGACCGGCTATGACGGCTGGATCTCCGGCGCGGGGTATGTCGGGCCGCAGGTGCGCGTCGATCACGACATCAGCCTGCTGATCCCCGAACTCTTCGCCCGGATGCGGCCGGCCGAGCGCTCGGCGGCGGCCCTGATCGGTGCCGGCCATCTCGAGCGGATCGCCGACATCACGCTGCCGGACGGCCGGATCGTCCCGGCCAGCCGCCTCGGCTACCGGATCACCGAGAAGTTCGCGACGACCTTCCTCGGCCGCATCTTCATGCACCCCGACGTGATCTTCACCGAGGCGATCCTGCGCCCGGAAAGCCAGAGCCTGCAGGCCTTCACGGACTCCGTCGACGTCATGGTGTCGACGCACGAGCGGGTCGCGCGCTCCTATCTCAAGGACGGCACGATCGATTCGGCCTGCCCGCCGGTGCGCGCGCTGCTGGAGATCATGGCGGATGGCATTTCGGCCGACGGCCTGACGCTCGACGACCCCGCCTTCCGCGCGATGTTCACCCGGGAGTCGGTGCTCGCCAGCCCGTGGTATGCCGAGCGGCTGGACGCCGCCCAGGCGCAGCTGATCGAGCGGGCCGAGGCCGGCATCGCGGCGATCGAGCAACTGCTCGCCGAGGACGGCGATTCATCCGTGGCCGGCCGGATGTCCTTGCGCGAGAGGCTGTCCCAGGTGACAGTTGCCCGCGACGAGGCTGCTTCGCCCGCCGCCCGGCAGGCGCTCGTCGGCACGCTGGGCCGCCAGCCGAGCTTCCGTTAGGGAGCAACTCCCAGCCGTTCCTGAGCGGGCCGGTCATGCGCCGCCTGTCCTCCGATCCGACGCGACTGATGAGGGCGTCGTGGCGTACGTCGCGGTTCGTGAGACAACAATGCATGCCGGCCTCACTCTTCGGGCGTGAGGTCACCACCGCTCAGGGCCACGCCGATGCCGGCTTGCGCCGCGATCAGCCGGCGACCGCGCTCATAGTCCGCGTCGGCGTTGTATGCCAGCACGCCCACCAGGACGTCCTCGGCATCGGCATACCAGATGGTGAAGCCGCCGACCCGCTCCGCGACCTCGGCGCGCTCGAACCCATCGCCCCAGGCGGCATATTGCAGCGTGTGCTCGCCGATGGTCGACCAGAAACCGGGGACCTCGCTCCACACCTGCTGCTGCTCCGGCGCCGCCGCATTGCGCCCGGCGAGCGCTCCCATCGCCAGGGCGTCTCCCCAATGCTCGACGTCGAGGGCACGGCCGACGATGCCGTGCATCGCCCGCGCCGCATCGCCGGCGACCCACACGCCATCGGTCACCTGAAGGTGCTCATCCGCGACGAGGCGGCCCTGGTATGCCGTGGCCTCGCCCACCGCCGCCACCTCGCCCTGAGGGATGATGCCGACGGCGGCGAGGATGAGATCCGGTTCGAGGGTGGTGCCGTCGTCGAGGTGCACCGTGCGGGGGGCGCGGATCGCGGTCACCGATACCCCGGTCCGGAGCTCGACGCCGAGATCCGTGAGCCAGCTCGAAATTTGTTGCGCGGCATACGGTCCCAGCCGGTCGGCCTGGGGCGTGCTCTCGGGCGTCACGATGGTTGTGGCGATCCCCCGGCGGGCCAGCGAGGCGGCTGCCTCGCAGCCGATGAACCCGGAGCCGATGACCAGCGCGGTCCGGGCGTGCGTGGCCGCGCGGCTCAGGGCGGTGGCGTCGGCGAGGGTTCGCAGCGTGTGGATGTCGGCGTCCGCGTCCGCCCCGGGGAAGGGCACCGGGCGCGATCCGGTGGCGACGATCAGGCGGTCGAAGGCGAGGAGTTCGCCGCCGGTCCGCAGGGTATGCCGGTCGGGATCGATGTCCCCGGCCACCGTCGCCAGGCGCAATTCCACCCCGTCCGGCAGTACCGCCTCGGTCAGCGGCGTCGGCTCGGCCGGCCCGGAACCGGTCAAGGTCTCCTTCGACAGCGGCGGCCGTTCGTAAGGTGCATCGGCGTCCGCCGTGAGGACGATGACGGGGCCGGGGCCGCCCGCCTCGACATACGCCTGAGCGGCGCTGATGCCCGCCGGACCGCTGCCCAGGACGATCAGTCCATAGCTCTCCATGACATGCCTCTCGTGCGAAGTCCACTGTGCCCCAACGGTATGCCGCTCACCCGCTGCATCGGGAGAGAGCGACGGCTCAGTTGCCGGGGGCCCGCAAGGCGTCCGCCGGCCGAGCCTGCGGGCGCGCGAGATTCAGCCGGCGGGGTTCTGGACCAGGCGCAGCAGGGTGCCGTCGGGGTCGATGAGGGCACCGATCCGCATACCCGAGTCTTCGCGGCGCGGCGGGTGGATGCGGGGCCAGCCCCGCGTGGTCTCGGGGAGGCCGGCGGCGCGGCATACGGCATAGAAGGCATCGACATCGTCGAGCCGCAGGCAGCAACTGAACCCGCTGGTGGCCGGGTCGACATCGGGCCAGTGGAAGAACTCCAGCACGAGCTCGCCGCGCCCGAGGATCAGCCAGCCGTCGTCGCGGTAGCCGACCTCGAATCCGAGGGGCGCATAGAACGCGATTGTCGCGTCATGGTCGCTCGACGGCAGGTTCGGCCCGAGATCTGGCGGCGCGTGCAGCTGCGCGGCGACCTCACGCTCGACCGGGTGCACACCTGCCTGCAAGTCATCCTTGGCTGGGAGGACAGCCACTTGCACCGGTTCAGCGCACCGGGCGTGGACGCATGGAGCCCACCGTGGTTCGTGACCGCCTATGACGAGGACGAGCTGGACGAGGAGGGGACTCCGGAGTCGGAGGTCCGGCTCGATCAGGTGCTGCGGGCCGCCGGCGAGTGGCTCATCTACACCTACGACTTCGGCGACGACTGGCGGCATCGGATCGAGGTCGAGGAGGTGCGCTTGGCGCAGGGCGGTGACCCGCCGGCGCTGTGCCTCGAGGGTGTCGGCGCGTGCCCGCCCGAGGATGTGGGCGGCATCTTCACGTGGAACGAACTCGCCGCCGCGCTGCGGGCGGATCCAGATCCGGACCACCTGTCGGGAGAGCTCGAGCAGTATGCGGACTGGTTGCCGGAGGGCTCGAACCCCGATCTCTTCGAGCTTGAGGACGTCAACGCAGAGATCGCGACCTTGGCGTCGGGGCTGGATTTGCCGCCACTGCACCCGGTCCTGACGAACCTGCTGGCGCACTGTCACCCGGACCTTCGCGACGAACTCACCGAGTTGCTGATCGCTGCGGCGCAGCGCGTCGCCCCGGCGGTCTCGGACGAGCAATGGGCGGCGCTGCTGCGGCCATGGCAGACACTGCTCGACGAGGCCGACCCGGACGGCATACCCCTGACCGCGGCGGGCTGGATCGCACCCGTTGTCTGAGAGCGGATCTGGCACAACAGCGGCCTTGCGTGGCCCGTCGGCAAGGGCAACCGCGAGCAGAACACCCCGGAGATCTTTCAGCTGCGCGAAGACGGCATGGCGGCCAAGCTGATTCGCCGGTTCAAGGGCCGGCTGGTACTGACGCCGTTGGGACGCAAGGCGGTTCGCGATCCTCAGGTCTTGCGTGTGGTGGTGGCGCGCTACCTGCTCGAGACCGGGGAAGCCTTCGATCAACAGGCTGCGGCGCTCGCGCTGCTGCTCGTCGCGGCCCGCTGGACACCGACCGGAGAGGAATACAACGCCAGGGCGGTCGAGGTCGGTCGGCTGCTCGAGGCTCTGGGCTGGCGGACCGCAAGTCGGTTCAGCTTCTCCGTTGGCGTGCAGGCGGGCCGCCGCGTTGATCGCTCGCTGGCCCCGGGCAAGGGCTCAGGTCCTCGGGCGGCCGCTGCGTATGCCGAACCCGCCGCCATCGCCCTCGCCCGCCAGGCGATATTCCTGGAGTGACGCCAGCGCCGTCGTGTGCCTGAGCAGGGGCCAGGTTCGAAAGGCGGGTTTGCGCTCGCGGGCCGGGTTCGCGCTCGCGGGCCGGCATATGTCGTGGCCCGCCGTCGCAAACCTGGCCCCAGTCGCTCACGTTCCGGGGTGGGACCGGGCGCAGGTGATGCACCTCGTGGCGGTTGGCCGCGCCTCTAATCGCGCTGGGCCAATCGGCCCGCCGCAGGTCTCGCACCTTCCGTAACTCCCCGCCGCGAGTCGCGCCATGGCGGCGTCGATTTGGTCGAGGCGCTCGCGCACCTGACGGGCCAGCGCAACGACCTGGGCACGTTCATACGCGATCGTGGCGCCTTCGGGATCGTGTTCGTCATCGGCATTCGAATCGCGTGACGCTGCAACGAAATCGTCGAAGCTCCCCGTGAGTTCGGCCAGCCGCTGCTCTGCCTCCCGTCGCTCCGCCTCCAGTCTCTCGCGGTTGGCGCAGGCGTCCGCACCGTCTTGAGCCCCGCGGTCGATCGTCATACGCGCATGCTCTCAGGCACCACCGACAAGGGGGCGTTCATCGCGCCGAACCCTTGGTAACCTCACGCCGGTCACATTCGCGTGGCCGCAGCAGCAGGAGACGAATGTGCCGGCCGATCACCACTCGATGAGGCGCCAATCCGCGACATTCGGCGAGACGGGGCCCGCCGGCACCCGCGGCGAGCGGGTTGCGAGGGGGGCGCGGGCGGCATACCTCCTGAACGGTTTACTCGCCGGCCTGGGGTTCCTGCTCGTGCTCACCCTCTCCGCGCTGGGGCAGTATGACGACACCCCGGTCGCCGGAAATGTTTACGGCGGCAACGCGATTGGGATCGCCGGTGCGTGGGGGCGCGCGGCTGACACGGTCAGCTATTTCACGGAATGGTCCAATGTCGTCGTCGCCTTTGCCCTGCTGTTGCTGTGGCGGGAGCCGATTCGGGACAGCTACTGGCGGCGGGTGCTGCGCGCCGATTCCCTCATGATGATCACGGTGACCGCGGTGGTGTATGCCGTGCTGCTCGCCCCCACTCAGCGGGTCACCGGGTGGTCGGTCTTCACCAATCCGCTGCAGCACATCGTCGTGCCGATCGTTACGGTGGCGGTCTTCCTCGTCTGGGGACCGCGCGGCTGGTTCTCATGGCGCGTGGTCGCCGGGGCGTTGCTGATCCCCGCGGCGTGGGTCGTGTGGATGTTGGTGCGCGGCGTGGCCGTTGACGCCTATCCCTACGACTTCGTCGACCCGACGACCTACGGCTATCCGGCGGTGTTCGCGACGATCGGCAAGATCCTGGTCTTCGGCACCCTGATCGCCCTGCTCTATTGGGCGCTCGACCGCGCCCTGGTCCGGTGGCGCGCCCCGTAGGTCAATCTGGCGCCGGCGCACGTCGCGCCGGGAAGGTGCCGTCGAGTCAACAGGACAGCCTGAGCGCGGGCATCACGGAGCAGGTCGTATGCCGTGCCGCGCCAGGAGTTCGCGAGCCCGGCCGAGTTTCGCGTCATCGCGCTCCAAGAACCATCGGGCGCGGGTCTGCTCGTCAGCGTCCTGGTGCAGGACGTCCTTGAAGCGCCGGAAGGCACCCTTGCCGGTGATCGCCCGAAGGAAGTGGTCACGCAGCGCCGGGTCGGTCACCGTCTCGGCGAAGGCCTCCATGTCTCGCCACTGCGTGCGGCTGTCATCCGGCTCGACATAGATCCACTCCGGCCCTTCGACATCTGTCGCGTCGTCGGTCTCTTCCTCGTTCGTCAGGAAGGCCGGGACGACTTCGCCAGTCTCGGTGTTGAGGTAGCCGCCGGGTTCATCGAATCCGCCGGTGGACATGGCCACATCGAGGTCGTCCAGATTGACCGGCACGCCCCGCAGTGCGGACTCAGCACCATTGGTGACTGCCAGCAAGTCCTCTGCGAGAAGCTCGTCGCCCTCCCCTCGGCGCATCGCGAGCCGGTTCCGGACCGAAAGCATGACGGGCTTCAGCCGCGGGCGATCTTCCGCGGATGTGCTGGCGTACACCTGGACCAGGGCGGTGCCGATCTGCTGCAGGGCGGAATCGATCTCCACGTCCGTGAGAGCGGCGAGGAGGGCCGCGCCGTCGTTGGCGTGCGCGGCGATCCGAACGGCGCGGATGTCCACAAGCGGCTTGCGCTCCACCTGCCCGGCGGGGCGTCCCGCGTCTTCGTCGGAGTCCTCGGCCCAGCGGCGGTCGTCTTGGTCAGGCATGATGCCCGAACCCCTCACGGGGCGCCTCGCGCCCACGCACCAACTCGGCCCGCACGAGCCGCCAGAGACGCGTCATACCTGTGAGCGTATGCCGTGCGCCTGCGCACACCGGATGCTGCGTTGCGCTGAGGCCTTGCCCAGGTCACCCCGCGCACCTTCTTCACAGCAGCCCGATTCCCGCTCGCGGGAGGTGGCGCGCCACCGGGCGGTGTCACGCGATGAGGAAGTCCCCGAAAAGCGTATGAGGCGAATGTGCTGATCTGCTCGTGGCATGGCACAGGCACGTGATGTCCCGGGCGGGACACGCGGTAAGTCCCCACTTCCCCTTTTCGTCACCTTTCCTCTCAACTTCGCTGTCGTTATCGCCGGATCGGTTCAGGTGAGTGCAGTGGCAGCAGGCAGCAGCCTCCTGGCGGCCGTAGGAGCGCTTTTCGACGACGCTCTCGGAAAGGCGCTTGATATCAGCGCTGCGACGTTGCTGTGTATCGCTACAGCGATCGTCTGGATCGTCGCGACCAAATGCAGCGTCCGACGGCCGCAACCGCATACGTCTAATCCCAGCTCCACCAATCAGGATGGGGTCGACGCCCGCTCAGCCTGGGAGCCGGCGCCCCATCACGCTTTCCAGCGTCAGGATCCGGCAGCACGACGCAGGGGCTGGCGCGTCGATCTTCCCTCATCAACGCCCGCGATTCGGTCGCCTTCGTCGCGCCCCCAGGCCGCAACTCGGCGCGACAGGTTATCCACAGGGGTGTGGATAGACCTCAGCAGTATTGTCGACGCGCTGGTTCGCTGGGGCACATGACCAAGAGATCACACAACACCCGAAGCACCCGCACCCACCGCAACGCGACGCGCAGTCGTCATCTGCCGCCACCCATACTCCCGGCGCAGGCCGCGGCAGACGGTCGCGTGACAGCCCCTCTGGGAGCGGCTTTGGACAGTGATCATCCGCTGGCGACCGCGAACTACGTCTCCCTGCTGATGGGCTTGCTTCGCGATGGCCGGCTCTATGACCCGGTGGCCGACAAGCCTTTCCGCAATCTCGCGCACTTTGTCGATCACGTAATGGACACCGAGGGTCGCGACGCCACCGCGCTGCTGCATTGCATCGCGGCGATGACTTCGGACACCGCTCTGGCGCAATACATTCGGCACGAACTGGCGAGCCGGTCCCACGAGGATTTCCCACCCACGGTCACGCGCCTCGCGGAGTTGCGGATCACCGAGGCGTGGATGAAACCGGATCCCGATGGCGTCGGCGAGCAGTGGGTTTTGGAACTCGCGGGCGCCGGGATCCGCGATCACGTGCTCAGCCTGTATGTCGATCATCGGTTCGCCGACGCCCTCAAGTTTGCCGCGATTGTGGAGCAGTCGGCACAGCACATGATGTCCGACCTCTTCATTCCCGCCGCGGCATCGACGGACTTTGAGCAGGTGCCGCTGGATGAGGCTGGAGCCAAGTGCCGACATGCGCTGGCGCAGTATGTCGTCTACCAGGACGAGATGAAGCCCCTTCCCAACTGGCCGGGCCAGCGCGACCTCGTCGAAATGCTGCTGCGGTCACTGCCTGAGGGTGGCCAGGGCTATCCCGAGCGGGTCCGCGCGCCCCAAGAAAATGGCCTGACACTTGACGAAGACGTCGAGGACCAGGTCATCCGCGAGTGGGTCGTGGAGTACTACCTCTCCCGCAACCTGCCCAGCGTCGAGGCGCTCGACGCGGAGGAGATCTTCATTCTTGAAGCCCTGATCACCGCTGCTCTGCACTACCTGGATGCCTATCGACCGTGCTGGGAGCCGCGCATCGTCCAGTGGCTGATGACCTGGTTTCTGCCGATGGTCCTGGACCCGGAGACTGGCCCGTATGACCGCGGTCCCGCCGTCCTTCGCGAGTTCATTCGCTTCTGGCACGCGCATCATGGAATCGATTACGGCACAACCCTTTCCGCTCTTACCGTGCTCAAACGCCACGAGCCGGAGTATGCCGCCCTCCGCCACGACCCCATCATCGCCCGCCGCCGCTCAGCGGCAGCCAAGGCCGGGAAGGGGCGAGATTGAGGCGGCGCTGACCCAGCCCTGCTGACTCAGTGTGGGTGTTAAGCCGCTAGGCCTCCTCGAACGCTGAGTCGTCGAAGCGCAGGGTGGTGGCGTTCTCCGAGACCGTCCGGATCACGTTGTCGTCGAAGCCGGACGAACGGGTTGCCTCGATGTCGATGCGCACCGAGAGGTGCGTCCCAGGCTGGCGAAGGTGCGCGATCACTTCCTCGGTGATGTTCTGCAAGTCCAGCACGGTGCGGTCGACCTGCAACGCCCTGGGATCGATGAGCGTTCGGTCCAGCAGTCGGGCAGGGCCGACCGAATCATCAGTCTTTGGCCGGCGGTGACGCGAAAGCCGCCAGGAGTTCCCGCTGCGCCGGGGTCAGAGGGAACTCCGCAGTATTTTCCGGATACACGCTCGCAGCAGACCAAAGAGCAGCTGGAACGCTCGATGCGACACCGATCTTCACCCCGCGCTGGCGCTGGCCTGCCAGCAGTTCGTCACCTTTGAACAGATACACGTGGTCGATCACGAGCGGCCGGGTGGTCCCACGGGAGGTGACCGCCGCAGCGCTCGGGCCCGTCAAGACCAGGTAGTACTCAGGACCGTCGACTTCCTTGAGATCCAACAGGTTCTCGCGCTTGCCGTAGATCTTGATGTTGACTTGTCGACCCGCCAACGGACCTGTCCGGAAGACGCCGTCGGAACCTTTCGCGGTAGCACTCTTGTGCAGCTCAATGTCGAAGACGTTGGCGGCGATGAACTCACCGATGTGCCCCAGCCCCGCCGGTCGCTGCAGGATCTGAGAAATCTTGAGATCGATGGCGTTTCGTTCGCGGATGAGTTGTGCCAACTCGCGAACCTGGTCGGCAGGAACACTCGGCGGGTCGTCGCTCATGACTTGATGATGACACTGCCGTGCGAGGGGTCAAGGCCGTGAGCCGACATTACATTTTGGCAATTTGTAACGTCCCGATCGCTCAGAGCCCCAACCGCTTGGCAACCTCCTGCCCGCCCATCTCACGGATCACGGCCGGGTCGCCCACCACGATCAGCCGGTCGGTCGCGCGGGAGAGACCGACATACAGCTTCTCCCGGGCGCGGTCGTGCGTGGCGGACTCGTTCACACACAGCACGACGACCCGCCGTTCCAGTCCCTTGAATCCCAAGACGTGGCCATAGAAGACCTGCGCGGCATCCCAGTAGCACGCCCAATAGCCATCTTGGCCGTCCAACTCCTGACGCCAGGCCTGCTCCGGATGGCGTTTGCCGGTGGTGATCAGAGCGACGTCCTCGGGGCGCCAACCCTCGTCGAGCAGCGGATCGATCTGGTCGTCTGCGACATCCACCGCCTCGTCGGCCGAGCACGGCACAAAGGTGACCTCGGGCCCGTCGCCACCGCGACACCGCATACGGATCGGAGTAAGCGGAGCGAACACGTCGGCTATCTGCTTGGTGTTGCGCAGGTTGTGGTCGAGCACGAGCGGAACGAGTTGCACAGGTGGGCGACCAAAACGTGGGAAGACGCGCTGGTTCTCGTCGGAGTAGACGAACAACCCGCCCGTCTCCTGATCCCGCAAGGCGCCGAGTAGCGGCAGCCACCAGTCGTCGGCGAAGTCCTGAGCCTCATCGACGATGATCGAGTCGAACCTCCGCCCCGGCGGCAACTCCGCAACGAGTTCGCGCATCGTGGCGGGAAGTTCGTTCTCCCAGAACGAGATGTTCTCCCGGTCACCGAAGTCCGTGACGCCGAGGTAACGTGCGAAATCCTCATACGTCCCGACGAATGCCGGTCGGTGGTTGTGACGCCAGATCTGGGTGACCCGCTTGAACAGCGACGCGAGCCCGATCGAGTAGCACAGCAGCGCCACCCTCTGGGAGGGACGGTCAGCACGACCGGCTGCGAGCGAGCGCACCTGCGCGAGCGCCAACGACGTCTTCCCGCTGCCGGCGCCGCCACGGATCTCCACCCTGTTCAGCAGACGGGTGACGTCGAGGATCATCGCCTGCTCTTCGGTCAGCCGCTCCGTGCGATCCTCGCGCTCCGCGGCGAGTGCGACAACGTCGCGGAGAGGCAGGTTGCGCCCACGAAGGATCTCCACGATCTGGTCGCAATCGCGCTCCGTGGGGACAGGCGATGTGCGATCTCCGGCGAGCGAATCACGAAGCCGCGCAACAAGGTCCCCCATGTCGTCACGGTCATGAACCAGCGAGCGCGGGCAGTCCGGGAGGGCGAAGTCATCATCGAAGCTCGAATGCGGCACCACGATCGCGTGCCCCCATCGCAGTCGCCCGCGGCTCCACCGTGGGTCGCTCTCCACGTATGTCCGTGCGGCGTATTTCGCGCGCGTCACCTGGCCGACGGGGTCGATGACCTTCTCGCCGTATGCCGTGTGCTGACGCCAGCGCCCCTCATCGTCGACCGCCACCGATCCGGCCTTGACCTCCACGACCACGACGCCCGCGCCAGGGATCAGGACGAGCAGGTCGATCTCGTACTCGCGCTCGGCATCGGCGAGGACGAGGTTCGCCACGATCGTCCACTCACGAGGCGCCTGCCCGATCAGCCGCTCCTAGACCAATCGCTCGGAATCGGTGACCCACACCGGATCGGTAGGGATCGCTCTTGGACCCGTGCGCTCAGCATCATTCTCCATGAGCTAAACCAGTGAGGCGGACGAGCCCGGCAGCGTCGAGCCCTACCTCTAGTTGGCACGGTGCCGGAAATAGCTTCTCCATGCCTGGCCGCCCGATCCGAAGGACACCCGACCGCTCTTTGTCGGGCCCAAGACGTGGGTCCCAAACGGCGTCATGGAGATGGCCCAAGACCCTGATCACGATTCCTCGAGGCTCGACAGGCAACCCGAGTCCCCGCTTCGCGGCCCGGCCAATTCGGATCTGACCTGTGCGAATGTCGGCAGCGGTGACGTTCAGCGTAAAACGGCCGATGAGGGGATCGGTCGTGGCCAGCTGCCTTGGGGCTTCAGGTCGGGGGGAATCTGAAGAAACCCGCTGCCCGTGGGGTTGGGTTGCCCCCGCTATCCCATGGCGCTTTCGGCGACCTCCAGGAAGGACGAGGTTAGCGAACGGTAACGGGAGATCAGGGTCGCAGAGACTATCCCGCGAGGCGTTTGGCACTCTCCGGATGAACTCGTCAAGAACCTGCCGTTCTGACTCGAGAGGCCGTTCCGCCCGGGCGATATGCACGAAAAGGTTGTCGCGGTCCTCCAGCGCCTGCACTGGCCAACCACCCGCGTGCGGTGCTCGCGCGCCGAGCGGGGTTGCGTAGAACTGACGGACCCGACCAGAAACCGGCCCACCCGAGCAGCCGATGTACACGATGACCTCCCCCGGCAGCCACATGGCGGAGAGTGCTCCTTTCAACGTCGCGAGCGTCGCTGGGTGACCGGAGACGGAAAGAGCTGGACGTGCGAGCATCAACTCGCGCAATCGGCGCTCCGAGAGGGCGCAGGCGACGGGGCCGTCAGATGCGCCAGGGTCGTCCGAGACGGTGACGAAATAGAGTCCAGCGTGGTGCAGGGAAGGTGAATCTCCCCACTGGACCGCCTCGTCCCAGGTCAGCGCTACTCTCGCGAGGAGGTCAAGAACCGAAGTTGGCACAGATCGAACGTAGCAGTCACGACAGACACCACCGAGGGTAATCCGCAGGCGTCCCCGCGACCCGCGCCAAGCATGAGACGCGAGCGGTCAAGCGCTTCGGAGCCCCTCCGACAGAGCTCACCGTGGAGGCGGCGGACGAACGCGACTCGGGTGGCTCGGCAGGCACGTCGTCACTTATGGGCCCTGATCTTCCGGGGCCGTCCTGGACGAGGTTCCGCTCAGGAACTGGGTCCTAACGTCGCGCAACCGGCGGCCGTCAGGTAGCGACCAGAAGTACCACCCATTGGTCACCCTTCCACGGAAATGCTTTGCAGCGCCGCTCAGCGTCCCGAACCGTCGGCCTTCGGCCAGCAAGTGACCATCCGGTGCGACCGTGACGGTGGCGTCCGGAAAGTCGCGATGGGTGCTGACGAGTTCTTGCCCGGGGATCACGAGTCCAGCGTCGATCAGGTGCTTGACCTCGATCCAGTCCTGGGATTTGGCAGCGATGTCGACGACGCGCCCAAGGTGGCCGGTGGGAACAGGCCAGACAGTGAGCAAAACCCGGACCATTTCTTGTGTTCGGTTTTCGATCTGCGCCTCATCCCAGCTGGTCGTCTCGTCGCGCTCGACAAGGCGTCCGATCAGCTTGATGGTGTTGTGCCGAAGCAGCGCCTGCCGCTTACTGATCCATGGCCCATTGGACACCTTGGCGTTGAGGCTGCTGGTGAGCAGAGTCAGATTCCCCAGACGGTGGACGTGGGCGGCTCGTTCCTCTTGGGCCTCACGACCGTCGACCCTCCAGTTGTCCTCCCACTTCTGCGGCAGGATGTGCTCGATGGGATAGAGGGCGCGCTCCACTTGGGGCTGGCGCGTTTCGGCCCGATAGGCATTCTCGATCGCTTCCAAGAACATCCGCATACGGCCGCGAGAGAAGCGCCGATAGACCGGGTCGGTGCCCAACGCGAGTTCGATTTCCTGGTCACCGGGCCAATACGTACTCGTGACGTTGAGCATGGAGAGGTGGCTGCTCACACGGTCGGCTATCTCGTCGACCGGCGTGGACGTGTTGAGTCGGATGAGATCTGCGACGATGCGTCCAAGATCGGATCCCGTAAGGCGCAGCAGTTGACGCCGATAGACCCAACTCTCGACCGAGGTGATCGTGCGACGGACAACCTCTGCCGAGACAGGGGTCGGCCGAGCAGGGTCATGCAGCCAGATAAGCAAGGGTTTGAGCAGTTCGATCCCCGACGCGTTCATGCGATAGAAGGCCATCTCGGTTGGTGTCAGATCGCCTCCCCGCCGGGCGGCCGCCTCTGTCCACGCCTCGTACAGATCGGCTTGCTGGCGCAACGTTGGCAACAGTTTCAGCATGGAACTGTCGGTCGAGTGCTCGACATAGCTCTTGAAGCGCGCGAACGTCGACTGCGGGCTGATCTCCTCGCCCAGACGAGAGACGAGCCACTGGTTAAGGAATAGCGAACTTCGGCTCACGAGATAGCGGCCGACGCTGACCTCCTTGGCCCAGAACCGCGACTCGAACGGCCAATCCTCCCGGTACGCCCGCTTCGTGTCTCCGCCCTCGGCCTCGATGAGCTGGAAGACGAAGTTACGAATCAGGTCGGCGGCCGTGAGGGGAGTACCCCGAGCGTTAAGGGTCTCGAAGATCTCCTGCGAGTCCTCCGTCGCCAACAATTCGATCGTCACCAGTTGCAGGGCCTCGCGCAAGACATGGGCGAGTTCCTCCGCCCGGCCCGGGTAACCATCCGCACCCGGATCCCCGAGCCACTGCCGCACGGCAAGCATGAAGTATCGGTGCGCCTGCACGAGCCGGGAGTCGTGGTGACGCAGGCTCGTGTGTCAACCGGTGGTTCAGCGGTCATCACCTCGTCGAACGCAGCGTGGTCGTTGTTCAGATGCCGCAACTTGAGACGGCTTGCGTTCTCACCCACGTAGTCACGGGAGTTGTGAGTCAGCCACTCCAATTGGTTCGCCGCGCGCGCAACGCCCGTCTCTGTGAAGACCGCGCTCGCGGCGTCCATAAGCAGTTGCAGGGTCGTCAGTCGCTGCTGACCGTCGATCACGTTCCACGTTGTGAGGTTGTTGCTGCCTGCCTCGTGCGCCTGCAAAACCACCGCGCCGAGGAAGTGCTGCGCGTTGAGGTGCGGCTCGCGCATCCTCAGCTCAGCAACCCGCCGGATGTCGCTCCACAGCGGCTCCCACTGGTCGGCTTCGTTCCACACGTATGGCCGTTGAAAGAGCGGGATGACGAAGTGCTGCGGAAGGTTGAACAATTGCAACGGCGTGCGTTTAAACGTCTCCATCGTCGCCTCCTTCAGGGCTCATAATGATCTTCGGGCACCCGAGGTGAACTGCCCCGGCGAGTCCGGAGACTTACTGGTGTGAGAGCTCAGTTCTTGGCTGGGCCCGTGGTCGAGCGTAGTAGAGCTGTTCGGCTTCGGCCGTTGGTGACGTAGTCCTTTAGTCCGACCAGGTCACGGGCCCTGCCCAGCCCACCGGGGACAACATGCGCGGCAATGCCTGTCGCGCGTTCGGGCCTTGAGGCTGCCTGAGTTCGCCGAGATGCACATCGGCGGTCAGGCTCGTTTTCAGCGCCACTGCCGACGCGGCTAGATCCGGGGATCCGCGTCGCTGTCGGACGACAGTGGGGTCGTGTGGCCTTAAGCGTGAGGGGACGGGTAGCTGCTGTCCTACGGATAACACCCGCGTTGCGGCTTAAGCTACCCGCCCCTCTCACATGTTCATGGCCCATTCGTACGCGCCCCAACTCCCGGGCGCGGCACGACCTTAAACCCGTATAACAGCAAGTTGCCCTGCCGCCGGTACAGGGCAGGAGCGAGTTCGGTCAGGTATCGACGTTCAGTGAACCCCTTGGTCGGTTCGAAGGCTTGAAACGTGGCGCTCGCGGCAATGTCAGCGAGTTGGAGTCGCTCGTCGGCTCCCGGAGTGCTCAGCGAGCCTCGCTCGTGACGTGAGTCCACGCGACTTGGCACTCGGGCAGATTCCGCAGGACCTGTTCGTATGCGCAAGGTCTTGCCTCAGGTCCGAAGTAGGGCCCTAGCCTGGGCGTCCCATTCCGCCGTCCACGCGACAGCCGACATGGTGAAGTGATCACTGCTCACGGGAGAGTTCGAGCGTTGACCGGCCTCATCAATGAAGGCATGGATCTTGAGTCGAGGGGTCATGCCACCGTCTGCCTGTTAACCGGCCAATCGGACCCCTGGGGGGTGGCTGCCTGACGCGGGCGGTGGTCGGAATCGC
>NZ_BAAAPO010000050.1:2067-75920 GCF_039531185.1 Nostocoides veronense | reverse complement strand
CCCTGCTCGCCTCCTCAGCCCGAGACGACGATCAACCCCACGCCATCAGCCCATCGGTGGATCGAGGCTTAACCGGATTAGGCGAATCCCAAGACGTCGAGGCCCGCTCGCACCACAATGGCTCCATGCTCGTCGTGCTCGATCATCGCCGCGGTTTGGTTGAGCTGAGCTCCGCGGAGCCGGGTGCCACAGGGGTCGGGCTGACCCCCGCGATCGGGGCCCTGATCCGGCCCTATACGGTCGTCGCCGGTCTAGTGCCCGGCGCCGACCGGGCGGGCGTGGTCGTCGCGGATAGCGGCCTGGGCGGCGCCGTCGTTCACGATCCCCGGACCGGCGCCTCGGTAGCCCTGATCCCTGATCTGGGCGCCGCGGGCGGGCCAGCCCGCGACCCTCGGGGGGTGGCCGTCGATGGGCTCGGCCGCATCCTGCTCGCCGACACCGGTCAGCAGCGGATCCTGCGCTCCGAGTTCACCCTCGCCGACGCGTGGACCGGGCCGGTGCCCGCAGACGCATGGGTCGCCTATGGGGCCCGCCCGGGGGCCGGCGGCCCTGGACTGCCGGGCAGCTTCGTCGCTCCGGTCGCGATCGCCGTGGATGCGGCGGGCCGGATCTGGATCAGTGACGCCGGGCTGCACCGGCTGGTCCGCGTCGACGAGCTCGACGGGTCCGGTTGGGTCACCATCGCGCTGCCGCTGACTGACGCCGGCCGGGGCCGGGCCACCGCCGGACTCGCCGACACGGCATCCGGGATGGCGGTCTGTGATCCGACCGGAGGCAAGGTGTGGGTCATCCCCACCGACCCGGACACCGGAGCCCCGGGCCCGCCCGCCGTGCTCGTCGACGGCGCTGCGGACCGATCGCTGATCGCCCCCGTGGGGCTGACCCGCTCCGGGACGGACTGGGTGGTCGCCGACGCCGGCGGTGCCCGCCTGGTCAGCTTCGCCGACGCCGGCGGGCCGTGGGCTCACCGCCACGAGTTGCTCGGCCGGGATGTCGTCGGGGCGCCGGCCGACCGTGTCGTGGGCATCGTCGACTGCGAGGTGCCGTGATGGGGCTGCGGGTGCTGAGTTGGAACGTCCAGATGCGGTCGTGGGCGATGCAGGTCGGGGCTTCCCCCGGGTACACCATCCCGCCGATCGACACCGGCGAGGAGCGCGCCAGGATCATCGCGAAGAAGCTCATCGCTTCACCCTGGGATGACGACATCGTCGGTGTCTGCGAGGTCTTCGACGAGGACTGCCGAGAGATTCTCAGCGACGAGCTCAAGACACGCTTCCCGCACCAGATCGTCAAATGCGACTACGCGACGATGACGGTGCGGGAACCGTCGGGCGAATCGACCGTCCAATTGCTGCTCGCCTGGGATCTCATCGGCCTCCCGGGCGCGGTCACCAACTCCTACCGGCTCGAGGACAGCGGCCTGATGCTCTTCTCCCGGTTCCCGTTCGCGCGCGTGTCCACCTCGACGGTCTCTGAGGGAGTTCGGCAACTCATGATCCTGGCCGGCCTGCCCATCCCGTTGGACATCCCGCGGGTCAGTTTCTACCCGTACACCGACACCGCCGGCCACGACGGAGATGCGTGCAAGGGCGTGGCCTACGCCGGGGTGCGGCAATGGTCGACGGCACCGGTGACGCACACCTTCGTCACGCACACCCAGGCCGACACCAATGTCGTCGAAGAGAACCGAACGGCCCGCGAGGAGCAATTGCGCAAGGCCGCCGCCTTCGTCGACGTCTGCGCCGGGGGCGCGCCCTTCGGCGAGGAGGTCATCGTCATGGGCGACCTCAATGTCTGCGGCGAGCCGGGGCAGGTGGCCAGCCGCACCGGCGAGTGGCGGCACTACTTCGGCAGTCCGGGGCATCGACTCACCGACGACCTCGTCGACCTCTTCGGCGCCTTCCAATGCCAAGGCGGCACCGACCTGCGCGATCCCGGCCATACCGCCACGGTGCGCTACGACCCGATGGAGCAACGGCTCGACTACATGATCGGCTCCCGAACGAGCGTGCTTGCGGCCCAGCACATCTGGATCGACTACGACCTTGCCCAAGTCCCCTCCGACGCCCCGGATGATGTCTCCTACCTGTCCGACCACCGCCCATTGCGGGCCGACTTCGCGGTCCCTCGGGTGCACTCGACCCCGACGAGTGCGCTGATCCTGCCGGTCGATGCGGCCAACCCCGACGCGGCCGATCCTCAGCAGTGGATCTGGGAGGGTCAGGTCGCCTGGTATCTGCTCAAGGAGGCCGGGACCTACGACATCGCGGTGGACTCCAATCCCGATCGACCGGTCCGGTACGCGGTGTACCTCGACACCGACCTATCTCGTCCCCGTCAGCAGTACCGGCAGGAGCGGCACCCCGACTACGGGGACAAGTTCGTGCTCAATGGCGCCCCCATCCTGATCAAGGTCTACCCGCGCGACCGCCATGGGGAGCAGGACTTCTCGATCCGCGTTCATCGGCACACCGGGGCTGGCCCGGACGACATGATCCACCTCGACTATGGGCGGGACCTGGCCGAGCGCTTCCCCTCGTCCGGCCAGGTGGTCTGCCTGAACCACCCGGTCACGGGCTGGGATGACACCGACAGCAAATGGTTCCGACTGGATGCCCCCCGACTGGACCTCGGCGAGGTCAGCGGCACCGTGTCGGTCTCCGGTTCGGGCCTGCCCTTCCGGGTCCGGATCGCCCGCTCGGATGGGGCCGGCGGGTGGCGGCTCGAAGCCGACGAATCCGCGGGCCGGGACCCCGTCTCGGTGCCGGTGACGATGCGACCCAACGACATCTTTCTGGTCCAGGTGGCCCGCCAGGACGGGTTGACTCCGCGAGACTTCACCGCGACGCTTCGCGCCGATATCGACCTGTCGATTCTGCTCGGTGGCCCGCCGAAGCCGCCGGTGCCGGGGGCGCCCGATGATCCCGGCGGGAATCCGCGGCTGGTCTGCGTGACCGAGACCAGCGGCTGGGGCGCCGACGATATCGATCTGGTGGTCAATGTCGACGGGCGGCGACTCCTGCACGCGGACAATGACAGCATCGGCGACTTCGACCAGGACGACATCCGCGACCTCGGGCAGTACCTCGATCCGGTGGTCCCGTACCGCGAGGGCGTCGAGTTCGTCGTCAAGGAGATCGACGATATCGGACGCGACGACATCGGCCGGAAGTCGCTGCCGCCCTACGCCGACCTGTTGACCTCCCCCTTCTTCGACCTGGCGCCCGGAGCACAGCCGGCACCGGACGGCCGGATCCGGGGACGGCTGAAGATCCCGGTGGACGATGGGCTGTATGGGGTCGACGTGACAGTGGTTCGCTGGGACGAACGCCTCTGACCTCGAAATGCCCACGGCTGCGCCGAGCTGGCCCGGCTGATCAGCCCTTCCGGATCCGATCAGCCCTTCCGGCTGCGGGCCGCCATCAGGGTGCCGGTGAAGGCCGCGGCGATCAGCACCGACGCCAAGGGCGGGCCGAACGGGATACCCGCCACCAGCCCCACGACCCGGACCGGTTCGGAGGCGATCAGCGCCCACCCGGCCCAGGCAGGGATGGCTCCACCCTGTCGCAGCATGGCGATGCCGAGGATGAGCCCCCCGGCCAGGGCGCCCACGCCGAAGAGGGTATAGATCAGCAGCATCGAGATGGCCGACTGGTCGTCGACGGCCGTGACATAGGTCGCGGGATCCAGTCCCGTCTTGGCCACCAGCAGGGCCGTTGCCGACTCGGTCGAGAGCACCAGGGCCATCACATAACCCGTCGCCATCATCCACCCGCCGATCGCGGCGAGCGTGGGGGTGCGCGGACGCAGCAAGGCGGTCACCGCCCATACCGCGGGGACCAGCAGCGCCACCGCGAGGACACCGACCACCGTCGAGAACTCGGCGAAGGCCTGGTTCTCACCGGTGGCGCGCACGATGTCGGCCGTGGTCTCGACGTCGGACCAGATCGGGCCGAAGTTGACCAGGGCATTGCCCACGGCCAAGAGCAGCGGGCCGGCTACCCCGGCGATGAGGGCGCCGGGGATGGGATTGGCAGCCGGAGACGCGACCGGTCGCGCGCTCAGGTCGGGAGTCATTGTCATCGAAGTCGCCTCTCTAGATGCGGAATTGCCTCGACGCTAGGTCGGACTCGGTGGCGCACACATCGGCGATCTGGCCTATTCCGCTCACGCTCCCGGCACGTCACCATGGCGGTGTGATGTGGAGATTGCGCCGGGTGACCGGCTGGCCGTACGGCGGAACGGCCGGCTGGTGGATCGCGGCTGCGGCCGGGCTGGCGCTGTGTGCGTGGTCGCTGACCTGGCCCTGGCGCGAGGAGGAATTCGTCCTGGGCTCCGGCATCCGCGTCCTGATGGCCGGCGCCGGCTGCCTGCTGCTGGTGCTGACCGCGCGCGCTTCCCGGCCGACCCCGCTGACCGCTCTCGTGGGCGTGCTCGGGCTGGCGGTCCTGGCATACCCGACCCAGTTGGCCGGGGGCGCCGCGCAACCCGATCACCCGATCGCCGTCACCCTCGCGAATGCGGGACATGTGCTCCCGTTGACGCTGGTGCAGGTGCTCCCGGTGCTCGCGAGCGCTCGGGTCACGGGCCGCTCCCGTCGCGTGGTCGTACGTTTCATCGTCGGGATCGCGCTCGTGGGTGGCCTGCTCGCCGGGCTCTCGCTGACCGGTATGCCGGGGGCCGGCCCCCTTGCGGCCGTCTCGACGCTTCTGTGGTTCTGCTCGTTCGTGATCGCCCCGGTCGCCACCTGGTCGAACCTGACCGGCATCGGGGGCGAGATGCGTCGGCGAGCCATCGTCGCGGCCCTGGCCTCCCTGGTCCCGGTCGTGGTAATCCTCTGGTGCGTCTCCCTCGGCATATTCTCCACGCGGGTCGGCTGGGCCGATAACACCGCCTCGTGGCTGCTGATGCTCGGGTTCTCGCTCGGAACGCTCGGCTGCGGGGTGCTGACGCTGGCTGCCATCGGGCCCGCCGCCGGACGGCTGCTGGAGCGCAGGTCCATCGTGCTGACTCTCGATCTCGTGGCGGCGGCGCTCTTCGTCGTTCTCGGTTGCGATGCGGCATTGCTGGCCAGTGCAGCCCAGACCCCCGACGGCGCCGCAGCGGTCCTCGGTGCCGTCGTCACTCTGGCCTTGGGCCTGCCGTGGCTGCTGGTCCACCGCTGGATCACCAAGGTGGTCGATCCGGCGACCGAGTTGCGCCACGAGTGGGCATCGCTCGGCGATATCGAGGATGGCCAGGCTCGCACCGCCCTGCTGCACCTGCTGCGCCGTACGGCCGCCGACCCCGGCCTGACGATTCGCTATGACCCTGGGGCCATCGGGGCGGCCGAAGTCGTCCTGGCCACCGATGACCTCGACCTCCCGACGGTCCTCGCCTCGACCTCCTCGCCCGAGGCGGCCGACCGGCTGCGCGCGCTCGGCGACTGTTCGTCAGTCGTGCGGCCGGCCTGGTGGGAGGACCGGGTTGCCCGCTCGGATGACCTGGCCAGGCGCGCGGCCGAGGACGAGCGGCGTCGGCTCAGCCAGGATCTGCACGACGGACTCCAGGGGCGGCTGCTCGGCTTGGCGCTCAAGCTGACCCTGTCGGCCCGGCATGTGGCCGACCCCTCCGTGCGGCTGGTCATCGACGAGACGATCACCGACCTGCGCGGCGCGGTCGACGACGTACGGGCCCTGGGCGGCGGCCGGGCTCCGGCCCTGCTGGTCGATCATGGCTTGCAGCCGGCGCTGTCGTCCCTCTTCCGGCCGCTGGGCCCGATCGTCTCGTTGTCGGTGCCGCGCACGCGGTGGGCCTCGGCGACCGAGGCGACGGCCTACTTCGTCATCGGCGAAGCCGTCTCGAACGCCCTCAAACATGCCTGCCCCGATCACATCGAGGTGCGCGTGAGCCCGCTGGAGGATCTGATCGAGGTTCGGATCCAGGACGACGGCTGCGGCGGCGCGGACCCGCAACTGGGGTCGGGGCTGCGGGCCCTGGCCGAGCGGGTGAGCGTGGCCGGCGGGGTGCTCGTGGTGCGCGAGAACCAGCCCCGTGGCACCGTCGTCGAGGCGGTCCTGCCGTGCGGGTCGTGATCGCCGAGGACCAGGTGCTGCTGCGGGACGGTCTGGTCCGACTGCTCCGGGACGCCGGCCATGACGTGGTGGCCGAGGTGGGAGATGCCCGCAGTCTCATCTCGTCGGTGAATCGGGAACGGCCCGATCTGGTGATCTCCGACATCCGTATGCCGCCGACGCACCAGGACGACGGAGCCAGGGCTGTTTCCTTCCTGCGCGAACGCTTCCCCGACCTGGCGGTGGTGATGCTGACCCAGGTGATCGAACCTGCTCTGGTCGCCGAACTGTCCCAGGGTCGGGTCGCCTCCTTCGGCTACCTGCTCAAGGATCGGGTGCTCGATACCGACGCCTTTCTCGACCAGCTCGAGGCAGTGGCCACCGGGGGCACGGCGATCGACCCGATCGTCATCGATGGCTTCGTGCGCCGCGACGGAGATCGCCTCAGCCGGCTGACCGAGCGGGAGGTCGATGTGCTCAGTCGGCTCGCGTCGGGACGCAGCAACTCGGGGATCGCCGCGGACCTGGTCATCTCGAAGCGGACCGTTGACGCCCACCTGCGCTCGATCTTCGACAAGCTCGGCATCCTGTCCGACCCCGAGGACAACCAACGCGTGCTGGCCGTGCTCGAGTGGATCACCGGCCAGCCCTGAATGACGGGGTGGTCCGCAGCGCCACGTGGTGCGTGAGCACCACGACTAGCCCGGCCGTGATCGAGGCGCACCCGAGTTTCGGCAAGCCCGGTGGCTCATTCCGGTCCCCTCCGCGTGCGTGTCAGACTGCCGCGATGCCCCTGCTGTCAGCCACCGACCCCCTGCCTGCGGGCGCACGGCGCTTCCTGGTCGCCGGGGACCTCCGGCTCCGGAAAGACCACGACGGCGGCGCGGATCGCGGCCGCCCTGGGCGTGCGGCATACCGACATGGACGGGCTCTTCCATGGTCCCGACTGGACCCCACGACCGACCTTCGTCGCAGACGTGCACGCGGTCGCCGAGGCCGACGGGTGGGCGCTGGAATTACTTTGCGACCTTCGAGTTCCCGGACGGCTCCCGCGAGGAGTTCCGCCTGCAAGGTGAGGCATATGGCCTGCTCAGCGAGGGCGACAGCGGCCTGCTCCGCACGCAAGGCACCTGGTTCCAGGGCTTCGACCGCAACAGCCAGATCCAAGACCGCCGGAACTGAGAGCGAACGCGACTGAGGGCGGACCCGCTCCGGGTCCGCCCTCAGATTCGACTGGCGGTGGCGCAGGGATTCGAACCCTGGGTGGAGTCACCCCCACACGCGCTTTCGAGGCGCGCTCCTTAGGCCGCTCGGACACGCCACCGCGGAGCAGACTACCCGAGCGCCTCGGCCCCGCCGAAATCGCCGGCCCTCGGCCCGCGATGGGCGGCGAAGAAGTCGAGCAAGAGCTCAGCGCACTCGGTTTCGCGCACGCCGCCGACGACTTCGCAGCGGTGTGTGGCCCGTCGGTCGCGCGGGATATCCCAAACCGAGCCGCAGGCCCCAGCCTTGGGGTCCCAGGCGCCGAAGACGACACGCCCGATCCTCGCGAGCATCAGCGCCCCGGCGCACATCGGGCACGGTTCGAGCGTGACGACGAGCGTGCAATCGGTCAAGCGCCACGAGCCCGTATGCCGGGCCGCCTCCCGCAGCGCCACCACCTCGGCGTGCGCGGTCGGGTCGCCGTCTGCCTCCCGCGCGTTCCAGCCGGTTCCGATCACCGTGTCGTCCGGCGAGAGGACGATGGCACCCACCGGAACGTCCCCGGTGGCGAGCGCCGCTCGGGCGGCGGTCAGCGCAAGTCCCAGCCATTCGGCATACACCTGCGGATCGGGGGGCACACGATAAGTTTCCCGCATGCGCGTCGTGCACCCGGACCATCCCCTCATCGCCCACAAACTCACCTACCTGCGCGACAAGCGCACCGACTCCCCGACCTTCCGCCGGCTGGCCGAGGAACTCATGACGCTGCTGGCGTATGAAGCCACGCGCGATGTCCGGGTCGAGCCCTTCGAGATCGAGACCCCGGTGGCCCCGACGACCGGCATCAAACTGTCAAACCCGAAGCCGCTCATTGTGCCGATCCTGCGGGCCGGCCTCGGGATGCTCGAAGGCATGGTCCGCCTGCTGCCGAGCGCCGAGGTCGGTTTCCTCGGCATGCAGCGCGATGAGGAGACGCTGGCGATCACGACCTACGCCAACCGGCTGCCCGCGGACCTCTCGGGCCGGCAGGTCTACGCCCTGGACCCGATGCTCGCCACCGGCGGCTCGATGGCCGACGCGCTGCGCTTCCTCATCGATCGTGGGGCGAGCGATATCACCGCCGTATGCCTGCTCGCCGCCCCCGAGGGCATCGAGCGCTTGCAGCGCGAGATGGCCGATGTCGCCCCGCCCGTGACCCTGGTCGTCGGCGCCATCGACGAGCGCCTGAACGAGCACGGTTATATCGTCCCGGGCCTTGGGGACGCCGGCGATCGGCTATATGGCGTGGTCTGAGGTGGTTTGCCCCCGCTGACGTCTCGAGGACTTGGGTCGCGCGCCATAACGATTCTGGCGTCGAATGGGCAACAAATTTCCACACCTCACGCAACATCTGGCACTCTAGCCCCACCTGTCACATCAGTGACGGACCGTGGAGTGCGCCCGGACGGACCGGGGGCACGGAGGAGGAGTTCGATGTCCATGCCCCCGATCAAGAAGATCGTGCTGTGGCTGATCGTCATCTTCCTGCTGTACGCGATCCTCACCTCCCCGAGCGAGGCCGCGGACATCGTCGATTCCGCCTGGGATGTCGTGCGCAATGGCGTCCGCAATATCTTCGACTTCTTCGACGCCCTGCTGAACCGCAACTAGGCCGCGCATGCTCGGCCGAGTGACCTACGGTGACGATCCGCTCGTTGCGGATCCGACGAAGGACCTCGGCAAGACCCTGACCGAGGGCGAGCACTTGGTGCTCAACATCCACCAGCACCCCGTCGTGCTGTGGAAGCCGGTCGCCCTGTTGCTGGCCGCCCTGACCGTGCTTGGCATCATGCTGAGCGGCGACCGGTTGCCTTTCCTCGTGGTGCTTCTGGTCTTTGCCGCGGGCCTGAATCTGCTGTGGCAGATCTACGAGCGCAATCACAACTCTTTTGCCGCGACCGACCGGCGAGTGCTGCGCGTCGAAGGCGTGATCAACAAGTCTTTCCCGATGATGCGTCTGCAGAAGATCACCGATATGCGGCTTGATCAGCCCCTTCTCGGCCGCCTGCTCGGCTATGGCACGTTGACCATCGAGAGCGCCGGCCAGGACCAGGCCGTGCGCGAGCTGCGCTACACGCCCCACCCGACGCAGGCCTACCGCCGCCTGAACGCCGTGATCTTAGGCGAGGACCGAGCGAGCACCGAGGAGCCGTTCCGCCGTCCACCCGCGGCCCGTGCCGCCGCGGCTGTTGGTCGCGGAGCACGACGTTTGGTGGCGGGCACCGCACGCGTCGCGGCGCGCTCGTCCAGTGCGGCACCGGATCGCCGGACCAAGTCCGGCCACGCGGTCAACTCGCCTGTCGTCCACACGTCCAGACACAGCTACTTCGGGGCTGGCGACACGCCGTCGCAGCCGGACACCGGCGAGCGCCGGGGCCGGCGATCCTCCGCCGCAGGGGGTATGCCGCCCCGCCCCGCCGATCCGTCCCGATCAGCAGGTATGCCGCCCCGGCCTGCGGGCGTCCCGCGCCCGGCGAGGGGACCGGCGGGGGCGAGCGGTCCGCATACTCCCCAGCGACCGCACCGCGGTGATGACACCGATGAAATCCCGATCACCCCGCGCGGACCATCCAGGGAGTGAGAGTGTGTGACGCGGGCCACTCCAGGGGAATAGATTGCTGGACGACTGACCAACGAATTGTGAAGCGATATCTAGGAAAGGAGTGCCCCCGATGAGCGTCATGCGGACCAAATCGATCGAACAGACCATCCGTGAGGGTGACGAGCCGGAGTATCAGCTCAAGAAGAAGCTCACCGCGATCGACCTGACCGTCTTCGGCGTCGGAGTGGTGATCGGTGCCGGAATCTTTACGGTCGCCGGCCGCGCCGCCGCAACGCTTGCCGGGCCGGCGATCATCCTGTCCTTCATCGTTGCCGCCACCTGCTGCGCCCTTGCGGCGCTGTGTTATGCCGAATTCGCGTCGTCCATCCCGGTGTCGGGTTCGGCATACACCTTCTCGTATGCCTCGCTCGGCGAAATCGTCGCGTGGATCATCGGCTGGGACCTGCTCCTTGAGCTGATGCTCGGCGCCTCGGTCGTGGCCCAAGGGTGGTCGGCCTACCTCGGGGTCTTCCTCGACCGGCTAGGCATCACCATTCCTAGTTCGGTGGCGTATGGCTCGCATTTCGACTTGCCGGCCTTCCTCCTCGTCGCCCTCCTCACGGTGCTCGTGACAGTCGGCATCAAGGAATCGATGCGGGTCAACATGGTCCTGGTGGCCCTGAAGGTCTTCATCGTGCTGTTCGTGATCTTTGCGGGCATCGGCTACGTCAACACGGACAACTACTCGCCGTTCATCCCCGAGGCAACAGCCACCGCCGACACCCACACCGTCTGGACAGCCCCGCTGCTACAGACGATCTTCGGCATGGAGCCGTCCGCCTTCGGCGTGGGCGGCATCCTGGCCGGCGCGTCGCTGGTGTTCTTCGCCTACATCGGTTTCGATGTTGTGGCGACCACCGCCGAGGAGGCCAAGAACCCGGCGCGCGACCTGCCCCGCGGCATCATCGGCTCGCTGCTCATCTGCACGGTGCTCTACTGCGCGACGGCGCTGGTCATGACCGGCATGGTGTCCTACAAAGACCTGTCGGCCGAGGCTTCGCTGGCCAAGGTCTTCGTCGATGTGGGCAAGCCGCACTACGCCACGCTCATCGCCGCGGGAGCCGTGGCCGGTTTGACGACCGTTGTCATGACGCTGCTGATCGGCACCTCTCGCGTGATCTTCGCGATGTCCCGCGACTGGCTGCTGCCGTCCTCGTGGGGCAAGACCAACCCCAAGACGGGCACCCCGGCGCGCATCACGATCTCGGTCGGCATCATCGTGGCCCTGGTTGCGGCGCTCACGCCGATCGGCAAGCTCGAATACATGATCAACATCGGGACCCTGACCGCCTTCTTCCTCGTCTCGCTCGCCGTGCCCGTGCTCCGCAAGCGGCGCCCCGACTTCAACCGGCCGTTCAAGGTTCCGTTCAGCCCCTGGCTCCCCTGGCTCTCTGCGGCAATCTGCGCCTATCTTGCGCTCACCTTGCCGCTTGAGACCTGGATTCGCTTCCTCATCTGGATGGCCCTGGGCTTCTTGATCTACTTCGTCTACGGCTACCGCCGCTCCCGCCTCGCCGGCCGCTCCCCCCAGGACTCCGGCGCCCCCTCCCTCACCTCCACCTGAGCCGGCGGGGCGGCTGCCAGATTCCCGCCCATTGCCACAACATGGACGTACGCAACGGATCATTACCGTTGCGTACGTCCATGTTCTTTCCCAGGGTTATCCACAGGTCCTGTCGAGGGCCGTAGTCAGCAGGCTCTTGCGCGCCCAAGATGCCCGTATGACGATCTTCGATGCTGGATTCGAGTGCCTCATCCGCAGCCAGGATGGGATGTTCACGACTGCCCAAGCCGCCAGATTCTGCGTTGCTCCGCGGACGTTGGTCCGGCTGTGCAAAGCAGAAATCATCGATAACGAGATGCGGGGTCTCTATCGGGTGCGGAGTATGCGACATAGCGATCCTGTGGAAGCCCATCGCCAACTCATGCGCGGGGTTCGCCTGCTGTATCCCGATAGCGCTTTCGCCGGAGTGAGCGCGGCCATCGCCCATGGCATGCCTGTGTGGGGCGCCGACCTCAGCCGACCGGTCATACGCCGTCCGGTCGACCGCGGGCGCGGGACCCGCGGGGTGATTGTGCGCCGACGTTACCTACCAGCTGTCGAAACCGACTTCGGGCCCGTTGTTCCCGCGGCTAACGCGGTCGTCGAAGTGGCCGTAGACCATGGGATCCAGCAAGGCCTGGTGAGTTGCGACTTTGCCCTGCACCATGAACTCTTCACGATGGATCACCTCAATGACGCGGTCGACCTAGTCCGTGATTGGCCCAACGGATCACGGGCGCTGAGCATGGCGAGCTTTACTGATTGGCGAATGGAGTCAGTCTTGGAATCTCGGGGCCGGTTCCTTTGCCTCACGCACAACATCCCGGTCACACCGCAGGTTGAGATCCACGACTCAAAGGGGCGACTGGTCGCCCGGGTTGATCTGCTCGTCACCGGCACGCGGGTCGTGATCGAGTTCGACGGCAAACTGAAGTATGCGTCGGGCTCACCCGAGGTCCTTTGGGCTGAAAAGAACCGCGAGGACGCTTTGCGGGCGCTGGGTTATGTCGTGGTTCGGCTCACGTGGGCCGATGTGGAGAACCCGCGCCGGGCTATCGCCCGCATCCGCCGCGCCCTAGCCATCGCCGCTTAGGCCCTCCATGCGCACCATGGGAGAGAACGTGGACATACGCAACGGTAATGATCCGTTGCGTATGTACATGTTCCGGCAATGGGCGGGAAAGTGCGCCGCAGCCCCGGAATCAGAGGGCGGCGAGGATGTCGTCGACGCGGGCGCGGGCGTCGCCGAAGAGCATCGAGGTGTTCTCCTTGAAGAAGAGCGGGTTCTGGACGCCGGCGTAGCCGGTGGCCATCGAGCGCTTGAAGACGATGACGTCCTTGGCCTCCCAGACGTGCAGGACCGGCATGCCGGCGATGGGCGAGCCGGGCTCGTCGATGGCGGCCGGGTTGACCGTGTCATTGGCGCCGATCACCAGCACGACATCGGTTTCCGGGAAGTCGTCGTTGATCTCATCCATCTCGAGCACGATGTCGTACGGCACCTTGGCTTCAGCGAGCAACACATTCATGTGCCCGGGCAGCCGCCCGGCGACCGGATGTATGCCGAAGCGCACGTTCACGCCGCGCTCGCGCAACTTGCGGGTGAGGTCCGCGACGGCATACTGCGCCTGCGCGGTGGCCATGCCATAGCCGGGGGTGATCACGACATCGCGCGCCTCGGTGAGCAGCGCCGCGACGCCCTCGGGCTGGATCTCGCGGTGCTCGCCATAATCGCCCTCGCCCGCAGATGTCCCGCCTTCGACCCCGAAACCGCCGGCGATCACCGAGATGAACGAACGGTTCATCGCCCGGCACATGATGTACGAGAGATACGCACCCGAGGAGCCCACCAGCGCTCCGGTGATGATCAGCAGGTCGTTGCCCAGCAAGAAGCCCGCCGCGGCGGCCGCCCACCCGCTGTAGCTGTTGAGCATCGAGACGACCACCGGCATATCGCCGCCGCCGATAGAGGCGACCAGGTGCCAGCCGAGCAGCAAGGCGACCAGCGTCATCAAGCCGAGCAAAGACTGCCGCGCGAACGTGGAATCAAGGGTGAGATACGCGATCGTCATAACGACGAAGGCACCAATCGCGCCAAGGTTCAACAGATTGCGCCCCGGCAACATCAGCGGCGCGCTCTTGATCTTTGCCGACAGCTTCAGGTAGGCCACGATCGAGCCGGTGAAGGTCACCGCGCCGATGAAGACGCCGACGAAGACCTCCACATCGTGAACCTTCGGATAGGGCGATGACTCGTATGAAGAGTTCCAGCCCACGAGCACGGCGGCCAGGCCGACGAAGCTGTGCAGGATGGCGATCAGCTCGGGCATACCCGTCATCTCGACGGAGCGCGCCCGCCAGATGCCGATGGCCCCACCAATGGCCACGGCCGGGATGATGAAGGCCAGGCCCTTGGCCCCCGACCCAGCCGACAACTCCAAACCCGCAACCGACAGCCCGGAAGTGGCGGCGAGGATCGTGACGACGAGGGCGATCGACATACCCAAGACCCCGAAACGATTGCCCTGGCGGGCGGTTTCGTGCTTGGACAGCCCCGACAAGGCCAAGATGAAGAGCAGGCCGGCGACGATATAGGCGCCCTGGACCAGCGAATAGGACAGGCTCATCGGGCCGGCTCCTCACGCTTGAACATCTCGAGCATTCGGCCGGTGACGGTGAACCCACCAAAGACATTGATGCTCGCGACGAGGATGCCGAGGAAAGCCAGCACACTGACCCCCAGGTTGTCGTGACCGACTTGCAGCAGCGCGCCGACGACGATGATGCCGCTGATCGCATTGGTCACAGACATCAGCGGCGTATGCAGTGCGTGGTGGACATTGCCGATCACATAGAAGCCGATGACCACCGACAGCATGAAGACCATGAAGTGCCCGAGGAAGGGCGGCGGCGAGAAGGCCGACAACAGCAAGAAGAGCGCCGACGCCCCACCGATCAACGCGAAACGAGTCCCTTGCGACATCGGCGCCTTCACCGGCTTCGGTTCCACGGCAGCCACGGCCGCCGCGGGCGCGGCCGACACCTGGACCGGCGGCGGGGGCCACAGCGTTTCACCGGCGCGGGTGACGGTCATTCCGCGCTGAACGGGGTCGTCCAGGTCCAGCGTGAACTGGCCGTCCTTTTCCGGTGTCACGAGTTTCATCAGGTTGACGAGATTGGTGCCGAAGAGCTGCGACGCCTGCGTCGGCAGCCGCCCGGGCAAGTCCGTGTAGCCGAGGATCACCACGCCGTTCTCGGTCACCACCCGGGCATCGGCCACTGAACGGGCCACATTTCCGCCATTGGCCGCGGCCATGTCGACGATGACCGAGCCGGGCCGCATCGAGGCGACCATGTCCTCGGTGATCAACCGCGGCGCAGGCCTGCCGGGGATCAGCGCGGTCGTGATGATGATGTCGACATCCTTGGCCTGATCGGCATAGAGGGCCGCCGCCTTCGCATTGAAGTCCTCCCCCATTTCCTTGGCATAGCCGTCGGCCGACACCTCGGTCTCGACATCGACACGCAGGAACTGCGCCCCCATCGACTCGACCTGCTCGGCCACCTCAGGCCGGGCGTCGAAAGCCCGCACGATCGCGCCGAGGCTGTTGGCCGTGCCGATCGCCGCGAGCCCGGCCACGCCCGCCCCCACGACCAAGACCTTCGCCGGCGGCACCTTGCCGGCCGCCGTGACCTGGCCCGTGAACAGCCCGCCATACTCCCCGGCTGCCTCAATGACCGCGCGATAGCCCCCGAGATTGGCCATCGAGGATAGAACGTCGAGTGCCTGCGCCCGCGAGATCCGCGGCACGGCGTCCATCGCGAGCGCCGTGACGCCCTGGCCCCGCAAGGCCTCGACCGCGCCCGGGTCGAGCGCGGGCGCGAGGAGCGAGACGAGCGTCTGTCCGTCCCTCAGCCGCATCCGTTCACTGGCCGTCGGCGGGTTGACCTTGAAGACGATGTCCCCGTCGTATGCCGCCGCCGGCAGCACAATCTGCGCCCCGGCCGCCGCGAAGGCCGAGTCCGGGTATGAAGCGGCCGCACCGGCGCCGGTCTCGACCGCGACGTCATAGCCGAGCGCCCGCAGTTGTTCGACGGTCTTGGGCGTGGCCGCCACCCGGCGTTCACCGGGCTTGGACTCTTTGGGCACGACGATGCGCACAGTTCTCCCCTACGTTCAGGTTCGGTCTTCCAGCAGCCTGCAACCTATCGGGGCGGTCCGAGCGCGGGTCCCCAATGTGACGACGGTGATATATGCCGTGCGCCACTCAGCGGGTTTCCCTTCGCCGAGGACGGCCCGCGTTGCTCGCTCACGACGTCGGGCGGGTCATCGACATCAGGTCGAGCGCTTCGTCGAGTTGTTCCTGCGTGAGCCGGCCATCGGCGACAAAACCGAGGTCGTGAACCGCCTCACGGATCGTCAGGCCTTGCGCGAGAGCGTGTTTCGCAATCTGCGCGGCTGCTTCGTAGCCGATCAGACCATTGAGCGGCGTCACGATCGAGGGTGAGGAGGCGGCATACCGGCGCAAGCGGTCCGCGTCCGCCGCGATCCCGGGTATGCAGCGCGTCGCGAGCAGCCGCACGGCCGCAGCGAGCAGACCGATGGACTCCAGGAGATTGCGCGCGATCACCGGCAGCATGACATTGAGCTCGAAATTGCCCGCCGCTCCGGACCACGCAATGGCCGCATCATTGCCCACGACCTGAGCGCACACTTGCAAAGTCGCCTCGGGCACAACGGGATTCACCTTGCCCGGCATGATGCTCGACCCGGGCTGTAGATCCGGGAGGTGAATCTCGGCCAGCCCAGCCGTCGGCCCAGAGGACATCCACCGCAGGTCATTGCAGATCTTCGTCAGCCCGACGGCGATGGTGCGCAACACCCCGCTCAGCTCCACAAGGGAGTCCCGCGTGCCCTGCGCCTCAAAGTGGTTGCGCGCTTCCGTGAACGCAATCCCGGTTTCCCGCGAGAGCCCCGCGATCACCGCCGCCGCGTAGCCGGCGGGCGCGTTGATCCCCGTCCCCACGGCCGTGCCGCCGACGGGCAATTCCTGGACGCGCGGCAGCACGCTAGTCAGCCGCTCCTGGGCGATGGCGAGCGTCGCGGCATACCCTCCGAACTCCTGGCCCAGCGTGACCGGCGTGGCATCCATAAGGTGCGTGCGCCCGGCCTTGACGAACTCCGCAAACTCGACCGCCTTCTCTCCCAGCGCCTTTTCGAGCTCCGCCAGCGCTGGCAGCAGTTCCCGGCGCACCGCGATCGCGGCGGCGATGTGGATCGCGGAGGGGAAGGTGTCATTGGAGGACTGCCCAGCGTTGACGTGGTCGTTGGGGTGCACGCGCACGCCGCCCGCGGCAGCGAGGTGCGCGATGACCTCGTTGACATTCATATTCGTGCTGGTCCCCGAGCCCGTCTGGAAGACGTCGATCAGGAAGGCGTCGTCGTGGCGCCCCGCAGCCACCGATCGGGCCGCCGACTCGATGGCCGCCGCCTGCTCCTCGCTCAACGAGCCGAGATCCGAATTGACTTGCGCAGCAATCCCTTTGATCAGCGCTAGCGCATGAATCACCGGCGCGGGAACACCTGTCCCCGAGATCGGGAAGTTCGCGAGCGCTCGTTGGGTCTGCGCACCCCAGAGCGCTTCGGCGGGCACCTCGATCTCCCCGAGCGAGTCGTGCTCGATCCGGTGGGAGGGTTCGTATGCCGTCATGGTCCTGGCCTTTCCGCCACCGGTCCTCCCGGGGGCGCCTCGTGCCAGGCTAGCCAGCGGCGCCCTTGAGAAGGGGTGCTGTGACGTGCGCGAACATCCGCTCCTTGATCGTCCCGAGCGTCATCCGGTCTTTGCCTGCCAGGCTCGTGGCGAGCGCCACGGCAGCCGGCAGCAACTCCTCCTCGCCGTGAACAGCATCGACGATGCCCGCCGCCACGGCATCCTGCCCGCCATACCGCCGCCCCGTCGTCATCATGTCGACCTGGGCACGCGGCGTCAGCTTGCTCTGCACCAGGGCACTCATCCCCGCACTGAACGGGATGCGGATGTCGACCTCGGGCAGGCAGAAGAAGCCCCGGTCGGCGCGCATCAGGCGGTAGTCATGGCAGAGCGCCACCAGCGCCCCGCCGCCGAAGGCGTGCCCGTTGATGGCCGTGACCGTCGGCACCGGCAGGGTGAGCAGCCGCGCCAGCAGGCGCTCCACGCGGTGCACATAGGGCAAGAACTGATCCGGTTGCGCCGCAACCCATTCCAGGTCCAGACCATTGGAGAAGAACTTCCCGGTGGCCGTCGTCACCAGCGCGGCCGGCTCGGCGGAGGCGACGAGATCGTCGAGAAGTGCGTCCAGCGAGTCCAGCCAATCGGGCGAAAATCGGTTCTCGTCGGCGCCGAAGTCGATGATCCAAACCGGTCCGTCACGGTGCAATTGCGGCATCCCGCGATCATGTCATCGACCAACCCCAGAGCCCCGAGGTTCGCCGCATGGTCCGCGTCACTCTCCCCGCGCCAATGAGGACACCCCACGACTTTCGCATTACGGCCTAGGCTCTGTCCGTGACAAGCGCGCACCCGATGGACCTGCTCTTCGACGCCGCCAAGGACTCCGCGGAGGTCGAGATCCCCCCGGGCTGGGGCCAAGGCCGCGCCACCTTCGGCGGCACGATCGGGGGTCTGCTGCAGGCCCGCAGCCTCGGCGAGTGGGATCTCGCCCCGGCCACCCTGCGCGCCGTGACCACCTCTTTCGTCGCCCCCGCAAACGCCGGGCCAGCGCGCCTGGAGACTCTCCTGCTTCGCCAGGGCAGCTCTGCGACGCAGACCGAGGTCCGCCTGTGGCAGACCGATCCCAAGACGGGCCAGGAGACCGTCCGGGCGCTGCAGCTCTCGTCATATGGCGCCCCGCGCGAGTCCTCCGTCGAGGTCGCGGCACCCCGGGCCACCGTGCCCGAAACCGAAGGCCGGTTCGCGGTGCCGCACCTGCCCGGGCTGACGCCGGACTTCCTCGCGCAGATCGAACTCACCCCGGTGACCGGTGGCATGTCCTTCTCAGGCGCCGACTCCGGCGATATCACCGGCTTCATGCGCTATCGGACCGCCCCCGCCGCGATGACGCTTCCGCACTTCCTGTGCCTCGTCGACGGCTGGCCCCCCGCGACGGGCTCCCTCCTGAAGGCGCCCGCCGCGATGAGCACCCTCTCGTGGACGGTTGAAATACTCGCCGAGCCAACGGGAGCGGCCGATCAGTTCTGGTGGTATGAGGTGGCAACCGACGCAGCCCACGACGGCTACGCGCATACGCACGCAACGGTTTTCACGCGCGCGGGCGACCCGGTGGCCATCTCGCGGCAGACGATCTCGATCTTCGCGTGAGCACCGAGCCAGCGCTCGCCGACTACCCGATCGTCCGTCCCGTCGCCACCCGGTGGGCCGACAACGATATGTTCGGCCACCTCAACAATGCCGTCTATTACGGCATCTTCGACAGCGTCATCAATGGCTGGCTCGCCGAGGCCACCGGCATTTCACCCCTGGAGCACGAAGCTCGCGGCGTCGTCGCCGAGTCATCCTGTCGCTTCCTCGCGGAGGTTGGCTTCCCGGATGAGGTCCTCGTCGGGCTGCGGATCGAGCGACTCGGCACCAAGAGCGTCACGTATCAGCTCGCGATGTTCCGCAGCGTCGGCGACGAGGCGGTCCTCGCTGCGGAGGGCCGGTGGGTGCATGTGTATGTCGATCCCGCCTCCCGCGCGACCGTCGCCATCCCGCCCGCGATCCGGGCGGTCCTGGAAGGTATCTGCGAGCCCGCCTGAGCCCGGACGTGACGGCCGGCCTAGGCCTTGTTGCGAAACTTCCGGGCGGGGTCCTCGCGAAGTATCGACGTGAGGAACGAACGTAGAACTTCGTGGGGTGTCTCTAACTGAAGGCGATCAACTGGCGCAGGGCGCGCCCGTCCGCGAGCGCATCCATCGCCTCGTTGATTTCATCCAGTGTGATGGTGGCCGAGACCAGCGATTCAACCGGCAGCCGGCCGGCCCGCCACATCTGAAGCAGGATCGGAATGTCGCGCTCGGGAACCGCCGATCCGAGATAGCTGCCGATGATCGTCCGGCCCTGCGCCACGAGGTCCAGCGGGGAGATTTCCGCGAGGGCGGTCGGCCCCGGCAGTCCCACCGTCACGGTCCGCCCGCCTGGAGCCGTGGCCCGCACGGCGGCTTCGAAGGCGCGCGGGTGCCCCGCAGCCTCAATGACGACGGCACCGCGAAGCTGTTGCGCCGCAACCTCTTCCGGCGTGAGCGCCGCATCAGCGCCGAGATCGGACGCGAGCCCGAGCTTGGCCGGCAGCGTGTCCACACCCACCACGCGCAGTCCGCCCAAGCCGATCGCCGTCATCAACGCCGCCATACCCACCCCACCGAGCCCAACAACGATCACGGTGTCGCCAGGAGCCGGACGGGCCGCATTCAATACCGCCCCGCCCCCGGTCAGCACGGCGCAGCCAAGCAGGCAGGCCACATCGGCCGGGACGTCCGGCGCCACCACGACCACCGAGCGACGATCGACGACAGCATGGGTGGCGAAGGCGGAGACTCCGAGGTGATGCAGCACGGGCGCCCCATCCCGGCGCAACCGGCTGCCACCGCCGAGCAAGGCACCCGAAGCATTGGCCGCCGTCCCCGGGGCACAGGGAACCACCCCACCCGTGTGGCACCCCGGGCACTCGCCGCACCGCGGCAGGAAAGTCATCACGACCCGATCCCCCACCGCGACGCCGGCACAGTCGGCGCCCACGGCTTCGACAATCCCCGATGCCTCGTGCCCCAACAGCATCGGCACCGGGCGGACCCGGTTGCCGTCCACCACGGACAGATCCGCATGACAGACGCCTGCCGCCTCCACTCGAACCAGCAACTCGCCATCCCCGGGCGAGTCGAGGAGCAGGTCCGCGACGACGAGGGGGCGGGACTCGGCATACGGCCGGGGGCGCCCGATCTCCTCGAGGACGGCACCACGGATCGAGATCGCACCGGACATGGGTTCATCCTGTCGGAACCCTCGAAACCCAATGTGGGCAACGACATCGTCGTTGCCCACATCGAGTTTGTGCTGAGTTGGGTCAGCTGGGCTTGGGGGCTCCCGGTCGGGCATACCGCATCCACACGATGGCGGTGCACATGATCGCCCAGAGGACGCCGATCCAATAGAAGACCGTCGGGCCGAGCAGGTTGACGCCGACACCGAAGAAGAACGGTCCGAAGGCCGCGATCGCCGCGGTCCAGCCGATGACGCCACCGGCCTGCCGCTTCTCGAAGATCATCGGCATCTGCTTGAAGGTCGAGGCATTGCCGATGCCGGAGAAGAGGAAGATCGCGAGCATGCCCCAGAGGAACTGGCTGAAGTCACCCTTGAGCGCGGCGGCGGAAGAGTAGTCCGGGGTCAGGGCCGGGATCGTGTAGACGATCGAAGCGATCAGGCCGATGCCGGAGACGAGCGACCACTTGGCGCCGCCCATCCGGTCGGTGAGCGGGGAGAAGACCACGCGCGCACCGGCACCGATGAGTGGGCCGAGGAAGACGTACTTCACGGGGTCGGGCACGGCATACCCCTCGATGAGGACCTTGGCCGCAGCACCGGCGCCGGAGACGACCTTGTCGTTGCCGGCGCCATAGAGGTTCGACATCAGCAGGCCGAATTGCGCGGCCAGGCCGGAGAAGGTGCCGAAGGTCATGATGTAGATCAGCGTCATCCACCAGGTGTCCTGGTTGCCGAAGATGTCGAACTGCTGGCGGATGTTGGCCTTGATCGGCACCGACTTCAGCATCGTCCACGCGAGCAGACCGCCGATGATCATCAGCGGAATCCAGATGAAGGAGGCGTTCTGGAAGAAGACTTCCTTGTCCGGCTTGCCGGGGGTCTTGAGGATCTGCGAGCCGCCGAAGATCGCCAGGCCGGACATCGCAATCAGATAGGGCGTCAGCAACTGAACAACCGAGACACCGAAGTTGCCGAGGCCGGCCTGCAGACCGAGCGCGGTCCCCTGCATCCGCCGTGGGAAGAAGAAGGAGGTCGAGGGCATGAAGCCGGAGAAGACGCCACCCCCGATGCCGGCGAGGAAGGCCAGCACCATCAACTCCCAATAGGGGGCGGTGGGTTGCTGCACTCGCACGCCCCAGCCGAGGGTCGAGGCGGTCAGCAGCAGGGTGCTCAGGGCGACCATCTTGCGGGTGCCCATGATCGGCGGCAGCACCATCCAGACCAGCCGGAACAGACCGGCAGCCAGGCCGGGCATGGCGGCCATCCAGTAGAGCTGGCTCTTGGTCCACGTGTAGCCGAGGGCGTTGAGCTTCGGGATGATCGCGCTGGGCAGGAACCAGGCGATGAAGGCCAGGGTTAGGCAGAAGGTCGTGATCCACAGGGTTCGCCAGGCCAGGCCGGAATCCCAGGTCTCCTCATTCTCAGGATCCCAGGACTGCAACCATTCCCCGCCGCTGCGGGCTGGTGCGGTGCTCATCGGGTTTCTTCTTTCTTGTTGGATTGTGTATGCCGTGCAGGGGGGTCCGGGTATGCCGTGCGCCTCACGAGGCTGTTGGGCTCTCCAGGTGCCGGGCCAGTTCCGGAGTCTTCTCGTGCAGCATCCTGACAACGGTCCAGTGCATCCACAAGGCGCAGATCACGGTGAGGACGAAAAGCACGAAGAAGGTGCTCGTCGGGAAGCCGCTCCACTCCTTGGTGTAGGCGAACAGGGGAGGCAGCACGAAGCCGCCGAGTCCGCCGAACATCCCGACGAGCCCGCCGACGGAGCCGACATTGTCCGGGAAGTATTCGGGGATGTGCTTGTAGACCGCGGCCTTGCCGATGCCCATCGCGCACCCGAGCAGGAAGACCAGGATGACGAAGGCGGGCAGCCCGAGGTGGTAGGCGAGGTGCTGGCTCTCGGTGCCATCGGCATGGCTGATCGTGATGTGCCCGTTGGGCATCATCAACAGGCCGGTGCTGAGCATCATCAGCCCGAAGGTCCAGTACATGACGCGCCGGGCGCCGAAGCGGTCGGAGAACCAGCCGCCCACGGGACGCAGCAGCGACGCGGGGAAGATGAAGGTCGCCGTGAGCAGCGCCGCGGTGCGTAGTTCGATGTCGAAGTTCTCGACGTAGTAATGCGGCAGCCAGGCGGACAGGGCGACATAGGCACCGAAGACTGCGGCGTAATAGAGGCTGAATCGCCAGACGCGAACCTGCTTCAACGGGGCGAGCATCTCGCCGATCGGTTTGCCGGCGCCGGCGACCTTGTCGCGCCGCGGGACGACGACGAAGACCGCGATCGCCATGACGATCAGGGCCACGGCATAGATGGCGGGGAAGATCCGCCAGCCACCCTCGAAGACCCCGAAGTAGACGTGCCCGGCGGTCCCGGCGATGATCGCCGGGAAGAGGACGAGCAGCAGCTTGGTGACCGAGGCCCCGACATTGCCGGCGCCGAAGACACCGAGGGCGAAGCCTTGGCGCTCCTTCGGGGTCCACGCGGAGTTCCACGCGACGCCGACGCTGAACAGGTTGCCCGCGAAACCGACGAGGAAGGCGAGGACGAGCAGGGCGCCATACCCCTGCGCCTGGGTGAGGAAGAAGCAGGGAATCGCCGTGAGCAGCAGCATCGCGATCGTCACCTTGCGGCCACCGATGCGATCGGTCAGCATGCCGGCCGGCAGGCGCCACAGGGAGCCGTTGAGGACCGCCACCGCGGACAGCCAGGCCAGTTGCGGATCGCTGAGCTTCAGCTCCTTTTGGATGGGGACACCGAGGATGCCGAACATCAGCCAGACGGCGAACATCAAGGTGAAGGCCGTCGTGGACATGATGAGGACCCGGGTTGCCCCTGTGGTCGACTCGCGACGAGACACGCTCGCTCCTTTTAGAGGAGAAGGATCATTTTTATCAAACCGAGAAGACGGTACGCTCTCCCTGGGTGTTTGCACAGGTAGGGTGACCTTAGTGACCTGGGGAGCATCCGTATGGTTGAATAAAACGGATTCCTAGCACGATGCGACGAGGCAGATGGAGGTCCCCCATGCCGAGGGGCAACAGTCAGGCCGCGACCGTCCTGCTGTCCTCGCCCGTGCGTCGCCGGATCGTGGAGTTGGTGCGAGAGGCCCAGGGACGCGGCACGGGCGAGGTCGATGGTGAGGCCTTGGGCTCTGAGGGCCTGACCGCGGCACAGATCGCCAAGGCCATCGACCTGCACGTCACGACGGCACGCTTCCATCTCGATCAACTCGAATCGGCCCAGGTGCTGAT
Organism: Nostocoides veronense; assembly: GCF_039531185.1. Classification (NCBI taxonomy): domain Bacteria; kingdom Bacillati; phylum Actinomycetota; class Actinomycetes; order Micrococcales; family Intrasporangiaceae; genus Nostocoides; species Nostocoides veronense. The sequence goes on along the minus strand of NZ_BAAAPO010000050.1, from coordinate 52,208 downwards.
CAGTTCGTCGCACAAACATCCCGGTGCCGGCCGGCCCCGCAAGGTCTATGCCCTGCCCCCGGAAGAGGAGCAGGAGACCGACGATATCGGCGCCGTCCGGCTGCTCACCGGGCTGCTCGCCGAAACCTTCACCGCGACCCGGCGCCACCAGCGGATAGTCACTCCCGACGAGGCCGGATTCGTGTGGGCGGAAAACCACATCGCGGCCACGGACTCACCTCCCGCCACGACGGCGGGCGAATGGCTCGGCAAGGTCGGCGGCCTGATCGATGTTCTGGAACGCTGGGGGTATGCCGCAGAACTGTCGACCTCCGACCAGGGCCGCGCCGCCCGGCTCGACTTGCCGCACTGCCCTTTCCGCGAGCTGGCGCAGGAGAACACCGAGGTTGTCTGCGGCATACACCGTGGGCTGATCGCCGGGACGATGCAGCAGCTCGGCGAATCCGACACCGATGTCACGCTGCTCCCGTTCGCCAACGGGACCACCTGCATCGCGCACGTGCGGCGCACGACCCCCTTCGAATCCACCAAGACCCCCAATCCCGTTACTGATCAGGAAGATTCGCCATGACCACTGCCGGCTTGGACTCCCCCCTGACCGACGCCCTCGTCGGCACTCGTCGCTTCTTCACGCGATCGAAAGTGTCCGAGGACAAGCGCGCTTTGTATGCCGAGGGGGGCCGTCAGGGCGACAGCTTCTATCGCGACCGGTGGAGTCACGACAAGGTTGTGCGGTCCACGCACGGCGTCAACTGCACGGGCTCCTGCTCATGGAAGGTCTACGTCAAGGACGGGATCATCACCTGGGAGGCCCAGCAGACCGACTATCCCAGCACCGGTGCCGACAAGCCAGAGTATGAACCGCGCGGCTGTCCCCGCGGCGCCTCCTTCTCCTGGTACACATACTCTCCCACCAGGATTCGCTATCCGTATGTCCGTGGCGTGCTGCTGGAGATGTACCGCGAAGCCAAGCGCGCCGTCGGCGGCGACCCGGTTGTGGCGTGGGCGTCGATCATGCAGGACCCCGAGCGGACCCGGCGTTATAAGAGCGCGCGCGGCAAGGGCGGGCTGGTCCGCGCGAGTTGGGAAGAGGTCGTCGAACTCATCGCCGCCGCCCACGTCTACACCGTCAAGCGGTGGGGGCCAGACCGGATCGCGGGCTTCTCCCCGATCCCGGCGATGTCGCCGGTGTCCTATGCCAGTGGTGCCCGCTTCCACGAACTCATCGGCGCGCCGATGCTCTCCTTCTACGACTGGTATGCCGACCTGCCGAACGCCTCGCCGCAGATGTTCGGCGACCAGACCGATGTCCCGGAGTCCGGCGACTGGTGGGACGCCGGCTACCTCATCATGTGGGGCTCCAATGTCCCGTTGACTCGCACGCCGGATGCCCACTGGATGACCGAGGCTCGCTACCGCGGCCAGAAGGTGCTCGCGGTCGCCCCCGACTATGCCGAGAATGTGAAATTCGCCGACGAGTGGGTGACCTGCAATCCCGGCGCCGACGGAGCGCTCGCGATGGCGATGGGCCATGTCGTCCTCAAGGAGTTCTTCGCCGACCAGCAGGTCCCTTTCTTCGTCGACTACAACCGCCGGTTCACCGACCTGCCGATGCTGGTGACCCTTGAGCAGGGAACCGACAGCGAATCGGCATACCAGCAAGGCAAATACCTCGTGGCGGGCGACCTCGACATCCCGGAGAAGGACTCCGAGAACGCGATGTGGAAGACCGCTGTCCTCGACGAGCGGACCGGCGAGATCGCCATCCCCAATGGCTCGGTGGGCTTCCGCTATGGCGAGGAGGGCTGGGGCAAGTGGAACCTCGAACTCGGCGAGATCGAGCCGGCGCTGAGCCTGCTCGGCCGCCACGACGAGGTCGCCCTCGTCAGCTTCCCGCGCTTCGACTCCCTCGACGGTCGCGTCGTCTACGAATCGCGCGGTGTGCCCGTCAAGCGGGTCGGCGACCAACTCGTCACAACTGTCCTTGACTTGATGTTTGCGCACTATGGCGTTGCGCGAGAAGGCCTTCCGGGTCAGTGGGGCACCGGGTATGACGATGCGAGCGCGGTCAACACGCCCGCGTGGCAGGAGCCGATCACGACCGTCCCCGCCGCCCAGGTGACCCGCCTGGCGCGCGAGTGGGCGCAAAACGCGATCGACACCGGCGGGCGCGGCATGATCCTCATGGGCGCCGGCACCAACCACTGGTTCCACTCCGATCAGATCTATCGCGCCATGCTGGTGCTGACCTCGATCACCGGCTGCCAAGGCCGCAATGGCGGCGGTTGGGGTCACTATGTCGGGCAGGAAAAGATCCGCCCGATCATGGGCTTCCAGCACATGGCGTTCGCGCTGGACTGGCACCGGCCGCCGCGGCATATGAACCAAACCGCGTACTGGTATGTCAACACCAGCCAGTACCGCTACGACACCTTCACCGCCGACGATCTCGACATGGGCACCGGCGTCTTCGCCGGCAAGGGCGTCATGGATCTGCTCGCGCTGTCCGCGCGGCTGGGCTGGGCGCCGAGCTATCCGACCTTCAACCGCTCGTCCCTCACACTCGCCGACGAGGCCAAAGCCGCAGGTATGCCGCCCGCGGACTATGTTGTCTCGCAACTGAAGTCGGGCGACCTGCGCTTCGCCGTCGAGGACCCGGAGGCCGAGGAGAACCACCCACGCATCCTGTCGCTATGGCGCTCGAACCTGCTCGGCTCCAGCGCCAAGGGCAATGAATATTTCCTCAAGCACCTGCTCGGCACGGACGGTGCCGTCAACGCGACGCAGGCGAGCGAGGGGCACCGGCCGGCCGGGATCGAGTGGCCGGACGACATACCCGACGGCAAGCTCGACCTGCTGACCACGCTCGACTTCCGGATGACCAGCTCGACGCTCTTCTCCGATGTCGTGCTGCCGGCGGCGACGTGGTACGAAAAGCACGATCTCTCGACGACCGACATGCACCCCTTCGTGCACTCCTTCAATCCGGCCATCGCGCCGCCGTGGCAGTCCAAGACCGACTGGGACTCCTGGAAAGAGATCGCCAAGAAGTTCTCCGAGCTCGCGGTCGACCACCTCGGCACCCGCTCGGATGTCGTCGCCAAGCCGCTGTGGCATGACACTCCCGAGGCGCTCGCCACGGTCCACGGTCGCGTGCTGGACTGGAAGGCGGGCGAATGCGAGCCGGTGCCAGGCAAGACGATGCCGGTCCTCGCCGTCGCCGAACGCGACTACACCGCGATCTACGACAAGATGATTTCGATCGGCCCGCTCATGGAAAAGGTCGGCATGGTGACCAAGGGCGTGCCCTACACCGTGCAGCGCGAGATGGACATCCTGCGTCAGCGCAATGGCGTGGCGCGAGGCGGCGCCGGCGACGGACAGCCGCGGATGGAAACCGACATCCACGTCGCCGACGCGATCCTGCACCTGTCCGGCACCACCAATGGGCACCTCGCCACCCTCGGCTTCAAGAATGTCGAAAAGCGCACGGGCACAATGCTCCACGACCTCTCGGCCGAGCATGAAGGCAAACAGATCACCTTCGCCGACACCCAGATCCAGCCGATCCCGGTCATCACCTCCCCGGAGTGGTCGGGCTCGGAGTCCGGCGGTCGCCGCTATGCGCCCTTCACGATCAATGTCGAGCGCGCCAAGCCCTTCCACACCCTGACGGGCCGACAGCAGTTCTATCTCGACCACGACTGGATCCAGGGCATGGGCGAGACGCTGCCGGTCTTCCGGCCGCCCCTGAATATGACGACCCTCTTCGGCGAGACCCCGCTCGGAGAGCAGACCGAACTCGGTGTCTCCGTGCGCTACCTGACGCCGCACAACAAGTGGTCGATCCACAGCGAGTACCAAGACAACCTCTTCATGCTCTCGCTGTCTCGAGGCGGGCAGACGATCTGGATGTCTGATCGGGATGCGGCGAAGGTCGGCATCAAAGACAACGACTGGATCGAGGCGGTCAACCGCAATGGCGTCGTCGCGGCCCGAGCAATCGTCAGCCACCGGATGCCCGAAGGCACGGTCTATATGCACCATGCGCAGGACCGGCTCATCGACGTCCCCCTGACCGAGACCAACAACCGACGCGGCGGCATCCATAACTCGCTGACCCGCATCCTGATCAAGCCCAGCCACATCATCGGCGGCTATGCCCAATTCGCCTACTTCTTCAACTACATCGGCCCGACGGGCAACAACCGCGACGAAGTCACGATGATCCGCCGCCGCACCAACCAGAACGTGGAGTACTGACATGGCCCCCCACGAAGTTCTTTGCTTCGCTCCGATACTTCGCGAGGACCCCGAAAGGCAGGCACTCTGATGCGCGTCATGGCCCAGATGGCGATGGTGATGAACCTCGACAAATGCATCGGGTGTCACACCTGCTCGGTCACCTGCAAGCAGGCGTGGACCAATCGCACCGGCATGGAATATGTCTGGTTCAACAATGTCGAGACCCGGCCCGGCCTGGGCTATCCGCGGCGTTACGAGGACCAGGAGGAGTGGCAGGGCGGCTGGGTGCGCAAGCCCAACGGGCGGCTGACTCTGCGAGCCGGCGGGCGCGTCAAGAAGCTGCTCAACATCTTCTCCAATCCCAAGATGCCGAGCATCGACGACTACTACGAACCGTGGACCTACGACTACGAAACGCTTCTGAATGCCCCTCGGCAGCAACAGTTTCCGGTCGCTCGCCCGATGTCGCTGATCTCCGGCAAGCCGATGAATGTCACCTGGTCGGCGAACTGGGATGACGACCTAGGCGGGGCCACGCAATACGGCCCGAAGGATGTGATGCTCAAGGGCATCGAGGACAAGGTCAAGTTCGAGTTCGAGCAGACCTTCATGTTCTACCTGCCCCGCATCTGCGAGCACTGCCTCAACCCCTCGTGTGCGGCCTCGTGCCCCAGCGGGGCGATCTACAAGCGCGCCGAAGACGGCATCGTCCTGGTCGACCAGGAGAAGTGCCGCGGCTGGCGCATGTGCATCAGCGGCTGCCCCTACAAGAAGATCTACTTCAACCACAAGACCGGCAAAGCCGAGAAGTGCACCTTCTGCTACCCCCGCATCGAGGTCGGCATCCCGACCGTCTGCTCCGAGACCTGCGTCGGCCGACTGCGCTACATCGGCCTGATGCTCTATGACGCAGACGCCGTCCTCGACGCCGCGAGCGTCGAGAACGAGCACGATCTGTATGCCGCCCAGCGCGGCGTCTTCCTCGACCCCGAGGACCCGCAGGTGCGTCGCGCGGCCGAGCAGGCGGGCATCCCGGGCGACTGGATCGAGGCAGCGCGCAGGTCTCCGGTCAAGCGCCTGATCCTGGACTACCAGGTCGCCCTGCCGCTGCACCCGGAATACCGCACGATGCCGATGGTGTGGTACATCCCGCCGCTCTCGCCGGTCGTCGATGTCATCAAGGACACCGGCCACGACGCCGAGGACCAGGCCAACCTCTTCGCGGCGATCGACACCCTCCGCATCCCCGTCGAATACCTCGCCAACCTCTTCACCGCGGGCGATGTCGCACCGGTCAATGGTGTCCTGAAGAAGCTCGCCGCGATGCGGTCCTTCATGCGCGATATCAACCTCGGCCGCGATCCGAACGAAGAGATCGCGGAAGCCGTCGGCATGACGGCCGAGTCGATGTACGAAATGTTCCGACTGCTCGCGATTGCGAAGTATGCGGACCGCTACGTCATCCCGACCGCGCACGTCGAGCAGGCGCACGCCCTCGAAGAGTTGGCGACCGACTGCCCCGTCAGCGAATATGGCGGCGGCCAGTCCGCGGCCTTCGGCGAGGGCTCCGGCACGGGCGGCCTGACTCCGGTCGCGGTCGAGAACCTTCGAGTGTTGAAGGAAGCTCAGACCGCCGATTCGCTCGACGACCTGCCGGTGGAGAACCCGCTGCGCGGCCGCCTCAACCTGCTGAACTGGGACGGCAAGGGGATGCCGGATGGCATCTTCCCCGGCGACAAGACGGGGACGCCGAAATGATCTGGCGCCGCCACCGGCGCAGCTCGCCGTCCCTGTCCCGAAGCGATATTCGCACGTCCTGGCAGGTCACCTCGTTGCTGCTGGACTATCCCGACGAGCGGCTGATCGAGCTGCTGCCGACCCTGCGCGACGCCCTGGCCGATGCCCCATCGGCCGTTGCCGACCCGCTGCGGGCCGTGCTGGAGCACTTGGAGTCCAGGCCTTTGCAACAGGTGCAGTCGGCTTATATCGACACCTTCGACGTCACCCGCCGGTGCGCCCTGCACTTGACCTATTACACCTGCGGCGACACCCGCAAGCGGGGCGTGGAACTGATCCGGTTCAAGCAGGCATACCGCAGCGCCGGCGTCGAGATGGATGACCGTGAGCTGCCCGACCACCTCTGCGTCTTGCTGGAGTTTGGTGCGGCGCACGACCTCGACACCGCCTGGAAACTCTTGTGCGACAACCGAGTCGGCATCGAACTGCTGCAGCGCGCACTCAACGCCAAGAGTTCTCCATGGCTCCCGGCGGTCGAGTCGCTTCGGGCGACCCTGCCGGTCCTCGACGGCACCGACGAGGAAGCACTGGCCCGCCTCATCGCCGAGGGCCCACCGAGTGAGCAGGTCGGCCTCGACTTGCCGGGCTACGCCATCGACCCGCGCCTGAATCCCAATCCATGGGGGGCTCCGCCCCCCATGCTCCCCCCAGGAGCGCCGAATTCGCTGCGCTCGCCCATACCGATCTATCCGGTCGACAAGGCTCCTTCGTCGCCGTCGACCGTAGGAGCCCCGCGATGAACCGCTTCCTCTTCGGGATCTTCCCCTATTTGTGTCTGGCCGTCTTCGTCGTCGGCCACGTCTGGCGCTACCGCTACGACAAGTTCGGGTGGACCACCCGCAGCAGTCAGTTGTATGAAGACCGCCTCCTGCGCATCGGCAGCCCGCTCTTCCACTTCGGCATGCTCGGTGTCGTCGGCGGCCATATCCTCGGCCTACTTATCCCGCAGAAGTGGACCGACGCCATCGGTCTCTCCCGCGAGGCCTACCACGTGCTCGCGCTCGTGGGCGGCATCCCGGCGGGCGTCGCGGCCGTCGTCGGCTTGGCGATCCTCGTGTATCGCCGCCGCACGACCGGCCCGGTCTTCAGCGCGACGACCACCAACGACAAGGTCATGTACCTCGTGCTCGGCGCGGTCATTCTCCTCGGCATCTGGAACACCATCGCCGGCAGCCTGCTCTCCTTCGGTGGCCACTACAACTACCGCGACGGCGTCTCCCCGTGGTTCCGGAGCATCTTCGAGATGCGCCCCGATGTCGACCTGATGGCCGCGGCACCACTCGGCTTCAAGGTGCATGCGGTGCTCGCCTTCCTGCTGTTCGCCATGTGGCCGTTCACCCGCCTGGTGCACGTCTTCAGCGCCCCCATCGGCTACCTCAACCGGCCCTACATCGTCTACCGCAGTCGCGACAAGCAAGCGGCCGGCGGCAGTCGCGCCCCGCAGCGCGGCTGGGACAAGCCGGAGCTCAGCAGCGCCCCGACGAAAGGCAAGTCATGACTCCCGAACCCTGGCAGGGCGGCGAACTCGGTGAGCAGCAGGAGGGCGTCTTTGACCTCTCCGCCCTCGCTGACGAACTCCTCGACGCTGCGCGAAACGACCTGCAGCGCAAGGCGAGCCGGCTCGTCATACACGGGACCAAGCAGCGCGCGGTCCTGATGGCGATTCTCGCCGGCGGCGGGCTCGCCGAGCATGCCTCGCCGCCTGCGGCGACCCTGCACGTGCTCCGCGGCCGGATCCGGTTGTATGCCGGGGACGCCGCCGAGTGGTTTGTCTCGGCGGGCCAGGTCGTCGCCATCCCCCCGGAGCGGCATGCCGTCGACGCGCTGGAAGACTCCGCCTTCCTGCTGACGGTCGCCCTGTCCGGCTGAGGGATGTGCTCCTACTGCGGCTGCTCGGCCAACTCGATCATCGGCCGGTTCATGGACGAGCATGTCGAGATCATCAACGCGCTAACCGACCTGCGTGCGGCGTGCCATGAGCGAGAGGCGGAACGCGCCGAGGCTGCTGTAGCGGTGATGGCCGGGCTGCTGCATCCGCATACCCAGGCCGAGGAAGTCGGACTCTTCGCGGTGCTCGCGGAGGACGACGTCTTCACCGAGCACATCGGGAGCCTGTGCTCGGAACACGCCTTGCTCGACGATCTGCTGGACCGCCTCGCGGACGGGTGGTTCGAGGGCTTCGAGGAGTTCGAGTTGCTCCTGCACCGGCATATCGATCGGGAGGACAACGGCCTCTTTCCCGCCGCGAATATTGCGATCAGCGGCGAGGATTGGGAGCGCGTCGTCGCCCTAACCGAAGCCGCGTCCTAGCCCTGTGGCTGCGGCATACTTCCGGTTCCGACGGCGCGCCAGCGCACCTCAGCCGGCGAGCTGGGACGCCCCGAGGTGGGGCAGTTCGCGCCCGAAGGCGCCGCGCTGGTAGTCCTCGAAGGCCTGCATGACCTCGGCCTTGGTGTTCATGACGAACGGGCCGGCCCACGCGATCGGCTCGCGAATCGGCTTGCCGCCCAACAGAATGACTTCCATGCCGCGCTGGCCCTTGGTGTCCGGGCGGTCGGTCGCGGCGACGCGCAGCGCATCACCGCGGCCGAGCACGGCGCTCTGGCCGGCACGAATCGCGGTGCCATCGGGACCGACCGTGCCGACCCCGCCCATGACATACACGAGTGAGTTGAAGTCGGTGCGCCACGGCAGTTCCAGGGTTGCCCCCGGGGCGATCGTGGCGTGCGCCATGACCATGGGACTGTAGGTCGAGCCGGGGCCGCGGTGGCCGCCGAGATCACCGGCGATGAGCCGCACGATGCTCGCACCGTCGGCCGAACTGAACAGCGCGGAGGCGTCGGCGCGCAGGTCCTGATAGCGCGGGGTCACGAGCTTCTGCGCGCGCGGGAGGTTGACCCACAGTTGCAGGCCGTGGAAAAGCCCGCCGGACATCACGAGCTCCTCGGGCGGGGTCTCGATATGCAGCAGGCCGGAGCCCGCAGTCATCCACTGGGTGTCGCCATTAGTGATGCTGCCGCCGCCGCCATGGCTGTCCTGGTGGATGAAGGAGCCGTCCATGATGTAGGTGACGGTCTCGAAGCCACGGTGCGGGTGCCACGGTGTGCCCTTGGGCTCTCCCGGTGCATAGTCCACCTCGCCCATCTCATCCATCATGATGAACGGGTCGAGGTGCGCCAGGTCGATGCCGGCGAAGGCCCGCTTAACCGGGAAGCCCTCGCCCTCGAAGCCGCTGGGAGCGTTCGTGATCGACACGACCCGGCGCTGCATGGCGGTCGGCGCGAGGGGCGCGACCCGGGGCAGAACGGCGAGATCGGGAACGCTGATGGCGGGCATAATTACTCCTGAAATCGTCCTTGCAGTTTCAACTATCCCATGCAAACGCCGCTCCGGGCAACTTTCTTCCCGGTGGGCGGACGCCTCTGGCCAAAGACAGCGCCGCCGCGCAACACCCGGGTCGGGTGCGCGCGGCGGCGCCGAGGTCCAGCCGAGGCCGGATGTCCAGCCCTGTCCGGGCCGGGCCCGCGCGGTGGCGCGGAGGTTGGGGTGGGGTCAGGCGAGCGCGTCGATCTCGGCCTTAATGGCCTCGATCTTGTCGGCGCCGATCATCGCGCCGGCCATGCCGATCGCCTGGGCAGCGGACATACCGCGAACCATGCCGATCATCGGATTCGAGGTGACGCCGGGGGCGTGCTTCTCCATGATCGCCGCGACTTCGGGGTCGTCGAGCAGGGTGCCCATGGTGGTGGTGTTGACGTCATAACGAGCCATGTGGATTCTCTCCTTGATACCAGCGAGTAACTCTTTCCTCAAACCCTATGTCACGCCCATCTCTTCCCCGGCGCGCGCAGAGCGAGAGCCACGTCATACCCGGGCGCCTGCGCGCACCTCACGGCGGTTTGCCGAGGCCCCTAGAGACGGACCCTCCGCTGCTCGGCGCCGCGAGCCGAGCGGCCCTTGTGAACGCGAGCGGGACTAAAGGGCCGCTCCCATCCGCAAACCCCGCTCCGCTCGACACAAAAGCCGCTCGCGTGCAACAACCCCGCTCCGCTGGCCCGACGAGAGGCTGGGAGGCGGCCTAGGAGGGCCCCTAAAGACGGACCTACCGCCTGGTTTTGGCCGTAATCACAGCCAGAACCAGGCGGTAGGTCAGGAGCTAGATCGCGGTCGGTCGTGGATCGCGGCGGTCAGCCCTCGCCGCGGCGGAAGCCCGCGCGCTGGGCGGCGTTCTCGTCGGTGAACCACACATCGGCGACGGTGGCCTCATACCAATCCGAGCCGGGCACCTGGTAGATCCCCAGCGCGAAGACGCCCTTGATCGGGTGGCCGAGCGGCTGGCAGCCGTCCTCGATCGGCGCGGCGGAGCCGACGCTCCAGCCGCCATCGCGGACCTCGTGCTGGTGGTATGCCGCCCCATCCCGAGTCGTCACCACGCCGCCCTCATCGGACTCGCCGTAGACCTCGGCCCCGGCCGCGAGGTCGTGGTGCTCGCTCGCGCGGACCTGCTCGGACTCGGCGACCCAACCACCTTCGGCTGCGGCATCCGCCTGGAAGTCGCCACTGGCGACCCAGTGCTCGCCCTGCTCGGTGGCCGGCGCGTTCGCATGCTGGCCGCCGCCTTCCGATGCCTCCAGCGCACCCGCGGCATCCGCAGACTCCGCTGCCTGAGCCTCGTCATGGCCGTGGTCGTCCTGCCCAGCACCGTGGTCGTCCCGGGAGTGCGCGGCCACCACGCCGGTCGCGGCCGCTGCGAGCCCGGCACCGGCCGCGAGCGCGGCGCTGTTGGCCGAGGACCCGCTGTCAGCCGCGTCGTCCGAGAACTCGCCGGTCGCACCATCCGTGGCGAGCGAGTCGTCACCGGAAAGGTCACCGACCGAGTCCTCCGCAGGCACGGACGTGTCGTCGGTTGCGGTGCCCTCGATGTCGGCGCGGTCGCCCGCATCGTCGACCCAGGTCACGTCGGCATCCGCGGCAGTCTCCGCAGGCGCCGTGGCCGCAGTTTCCGCCGCACCATCGGACGAGGTCTCCGCGTCCGCGGCTAGCGAGTCACCGATGGCGCCATCGCGGGCGGCATACTCCTGCGCCTCGCTGTCTTCGGCGAGCACCGATGCATCGTCATCGGTCATGGCGGCGTCGCTTGCGTCGGCGTCGAGGCCGGAGGCGTCGATGAAGGGCCCGCCGTCGTCCGCGTCCGCATCGGTCGCATCGAGGCCGGAGGCGTCAATGCCGACCGCCTCGTCGTCGAGACCGGAGGCGTCCACCTCGGCGTATGCCGCCGCCGAGCCTTCGTCGTCCAAGCCGGATGCGTCGATCTCGGCGTCATCCGCGAGGCTCACGTCGCCGTCGACGGCGCCAGCCCCGACGTGACCGTCCGCTTCGTCAGCGGCGAGGCCCGCTGCGGACACGCCAATGAAACCCTCGGACTCGATGACGTCCGGAGCACCCTCAGCGTCCGCCGCTACCTCAGCAGTGACGTCATGGCTCTCGTGGGCCTGTCCGCCCTCGAATTCGGCCGCGCGCAGTGCGCCGCTGTCCGCACCCGTCGCCGTGCCATCTCCAGCCAGCCCGTCAACCTCCGAGGCCAGTTCGCCATCCTGCGTCGTCAGCCCGGGCAGGCCGCCATCCTTCGGCAGGTCGAAGTCGTCGGCGTCCCCACTGAGGTCGGGCATCGGGAATTCGCGGTCCGTGGCCTCCAATGCCTCGGCCTCGGCCGCCCGGAAGGCCGCATCGCCCTCGTCGTCCGCGAGCCGCGCCTCGTGGAGCACGCCATCGGCCCCGACATCGAAAGATTCGGCCCCGGCCAGAGATTCGTCGCTCGCCTGTGCTTCGGCCGACATCGCCTCGTGCGCCTCAACATCGGCGACCTCGGAGACGACCGGCTCGTTCATGTCCTCGCCCCGCGAGGCCTCCCACGCCGCCGCGCCGAGCGCGCCGGCTCCGGCCACACCGGCGACGCCCGCTCCCGCGGTGGCGGCCGCAGCGGCAGACAGGCCGTCCGGATCCGCATACGCCCCGGACCCGGCGCCGGCCGCCGGATCGACCTCCCGCGCAGGCGAGATCGGGGCGTCCGGGCGTCGTCGAGAGCCGAGCAGCAACCAGATGATCACGCCGAGCAGCAGCAAGAAGATCAACAGCAGGACGAGGTTTTGGCCTTTGGGCATGACAGCTCCTGTCTTGTCCGAGCGCGCGGACTTCGCGCGCCGGCTCGTGCTAACGGGCGATGGCCACCCATTCATACGGCGAACGATATTCCCCACACCGGCTCCTTGTGGCGCCGGTGCTCCCCCGAAGTGCGCTTATTCGCCCAGACCGAGTTCGCGCGCAGAGGCAGTGCGCATCTCGACCTTGCGCACCTTGCCCGTCACGGTCATCGGGAACTCCTCGACGAGCTTGACGTACTTCGGGATTTTGTAACGCGCGAGATGACCGGTGCAGAAGGCCCGCAGCGACTCGGCGGTGATCGGTTCGGCCCCCTCGCGCAGGCGCAGCCAGGCGCAGAGTTCCTCGCCATATTTCGCATCGGGCACCCCGACCACTTGCGCGTCGAGGACGTCGGGATGGGTGTAGAGGAACTCCTCGATCTCCCGGGGATAGATATTCTCGCCGCCGCGAATGACCATGTCCTTGATCCGTCCGGTGATCCGGACATAGCCGTCGGGGTCCATGATGGCCAGATCGCCGGTCCGCATCCAGCCGTTGACGATGGCCTCGGCCGTCTTGTCCGGCTCGTTCCAATAGCCGAGCATCACCGAATAGCCCTTAGTACAAAACTCGCCCGCCTCGCCACGCGGCAGCGTCTCGCCCGTGACCGGATCCGCGATGCGAATCTCCAAGTGCGGGCCCACCCGTCCCACGGTGCCGACTTTGTGTTCGAATCCATCGTCGGTGCGCGTTTGCGTCGATACGGGGGAGGTTTCGGTCATCCCGTAACAGATCGTCACTTCGTCGATTCCGGCGGTGATGAGCTTCTTCATCATCTCCGCAGGGCAGGGTGAGCCGGCCATGATGCCGGTGCGCACACTGCTCAGGTCGTATGCCGTGAAGTTCGGCAGCGCCCACTCGGCAATGAACATCGTGGGCACGCCATAGAGGGAGGTACAGCGCTCCTGCTGCACGGCAGCGAGCGTCGCCGCGGGGTCGAAGGCAGGGGCGGGAATCACCATGCAAGCGCCATGCGTGGTCGCTGCGAGATTGCCCATCACCATGCCGAAGCAGTGGTAGAAGGGCACGGGTATGCAGATCCGGTCCTCTTCGGAATAGCCGCACACCTCGCCGACGAAGTAGCCATTGTTGAGGATATTTGCGTGGGAGAGCGTGGCGCCCTTGGGGAAACCTGTTGTGCCGGAGGTGTATTGGATGTTGATGGGGTCCTGGGGCTGCAGCGTGGCCGAGACTTTCGCCGCCGCATCGGGCGCGATCTGGTCGGCGTTGGTCAGCAGTGCCGACCAAGAGTCGGTGGCGAAATAGACGACCTCGCGCAGGTCCGGACAGTGGTCGCGCACTGCGTCGACCATGCCTCGATAGTCGCTGTTCTTGAAGGATTCCACGGCGAAGAGCAGGCTGATCCCGGCCTGCTTGAGGACATATTCCAACTCGTGCGTGCGATAGGCCGGGTTGATGTTGACGAGGATGAGCCCGGCGCGCGCCGTGGCGTATTGCACGATCGTCCACTCGGCCCGGTTCGGAGCCCAGATGCCCACCCTCTCCCCCACGGCATACCCCCGGGCCAGCATCGCCCGCGCGAGGCGATCGACTTCGGCACCGAACTCGGCGTAGGTCATCCGGATGCCGCCGGCGATGTCGACGAGCGCCTCCCGGTCACCGAAGCGCTCAATGGTCGCTTGGAGATTGGCATCGATCGTGGTCGTCAGCAGCGGCGTGGTTGTCTCGCCGCGGTCGTGGGCGATCGTGCTGTCGCTCATGGTGACCTCCTGAATGGGTTTGTGGCGGTTAGGGATTCAGAGAATTGCGCCGGGGTTCAGCAAGCCGTCGGGGTCTAGTGCCGATTTGATCCGCCGGGTCAACGCCGTGACCTCGGGCCCAAGCTGATCCGCCAGCGCCGACTTCTTCAGGCGCCCGACTCCGTGCTCGCCGGTGATCGTTCCCCCCAGCTCGATGGCGGCCTGCATGACCTCGGCGAAGGCCCGCTCAGCGCGTTCCAGGGCGCCCGGCTGCGCCGGGTCGTAGATGACATTGGGGTGTGTGTTGCCGTCGCCAGCATGCGCGACGACCGGGATGGGGAGTCCGTGTTCGGCGGAAATGGCGCCGATCCGATCCAGCAGCGCCGGCAGCCGCGGCACCGGCACGCCGACGTCTTCGAGCAGCATCGATCCCTTGCGCTCCAGGGCGGGCAGTGCTGCGCGCCGCGCGGCGAGGAACATCTCGCCCTCGTCCGGATCGGTCGTCGAGAAGACCTCGCTTGCACCAGCGGTCGTGCAGATCTGTTCCACCACAAGCATTTCCGCTGCGCGCGCATCCCCGGGTGAGTCGCATTGCACGACGAGCAGCGCACCCGCGGACCGGTCGAGGCCCATCTCCCGGAAGTCCTCGACGGCGTTGATGGCGTAGTTGTCCATGAACTCCACCAGGGATGGCCGCAACCGGCTGCCCAGGGAGACAACGGCATTCGCGGCTGCCTGCACCGTGGGGAAACTCGCGACGAGGGTCGCCGCAGGCGCGGGTGCGGGGATGAGCCGCAAGGTAGCGCCGACGATGATGCCGAGCGTCCCCTCACTGCCCACGAAGAGCTTCAACAGCGACAGGCCGGCGACATCCTTGATGGTCTGCCCGCCGAGCCGGACGAGTGTCCCGTCCGCCAGGACGACATCGAGGCCGAGGACATAGTCGGTTGTCACGCCATACTTCACGCAGCACAAGCCTCCGGCATTGGTCGCGAGATTGCCTCCGATGGAACAGATCTCGTATGACGAGGGGTCCGGTGGGTAGTGCAGCTGATGCTCACGGGCCGCCCGCTTGACCTCGGCATTGAGGGCCCCGGGCTCCACGACAGCCACGCGCGTGGCCGGGTCGATCGACACCGAACGCATCCGGTCGAGGCTGAGAGTGATCGCCCCGTCGACGGCGAGCGAGCCGCCGGACAGTCCGGACCCGGCGCCGCGCGGGACGATGGCGATGCGATGCTCGGATGCCCATCGGACGACGCCCTGCACCTCGGTGACGGTGCCCGGCCGAGCCACGGCGAGCGGCATACCCGCCCCCGCGCCCTTGGACCAGTCCAGCCGGTAGGACTCCATACGATCCGGATCGGTGAGGAGGAAGTCTTCTCCCACAATGCTTTTGAGTTCGTCGAGATCCGGCATTACAACTCCTGCGGGCGTGCGAGTCGGTCGATGAAGGCGAGCAGCAGCGCCTCGCGCAGCGCGGGTTCGGCAACGGCCAGGAGAGCATTGATCTGCGCCATGCGCTCCGGCAGACCGGCCGAGCCGCCGAGGCCGGCCATGGCCAGCAAGACGTCGAAGGTCGCGTCGTCGAGGTGCGCCGGGTCGAGTTGACTCACGGCGGCACCGATGGCCGGATCCACGCTCACGGGTCCGGTCGCACGAGCCGCCGCCACCGAAGCACGCAACACCTCAAGCAACTCCGGAAGACGCGCGGCCGTTGCAGCGCACAGGCTGAGGTGCACGCTCGCTGGTCCCCCGCGGAAGGGCAGCTGAGGACTGAGCAGCCAACCGCGAGAGTGCATTTCGTCCGCCAGCGTGAAAACATCAAAGCCGGCGTCCGGCGACGCGGCGAGCGCCAGCAGCGTGCTGTCCGGCTCGGCGACAACGGACAATCCGAGCGGCTCCGCAGCAATGACGTGCGCGAGATCCAGCGTTGCCCTGCGCGCCACGCGCGCCAGGTCGCGATAGCCGTCGATGCCGATGAACCGGCTCACGGCCCACGCCGCCGCCAGCGGGCCGCCGGACTTCGTCGACTGCATCGTCGTGTTGAGCATCGTGTAGCCGGGCCAGTCGGCGGCGGCAAAGAAGTGTGATCGGCGCAGCGCGGCGTCGCGGTGCAGCAGGATCGAGACACCCTTTGGCGTGTAGCCGTACTTGTGCAGATCCACGGAGATGCTGCTGACTCCGTCGACCGCGAAATGCCACGGTGGCGCATCGTCGAGGAAGGGCAGCAACCACCCGCCGATGCAGGCATCGACGTGGACGCGAATCCCCCGCTCCCGACCGAGCGCGGCGATCGCCGGAATCGGGTCGATCACCCCGTGGGCATAGGACGGGGCCGAGCCGACGAGCAGGATGGTCGTGTCGTCGATCGCGGCTGCCATCGCGTCCGCATCGGCGCGGTGAGAGTCGGGATCGACATCGACGAAGACCGGCCGAACCCCGAAGTAATGCGCGGCCTTGTGGAAGGCGGCATGGGACGTCGTGGGCAACACCATGGACGGTGCCGCGCGCTGCGCCTCGGTGGCCCCGTGCGCGTCCCGGGCTGCCAGCACGGCCAAGAGGATCGATTCGGTGCCGCCCGAGGTCACGCTTCCGACGAATCCCGCGGGCGCCCCGAGCAGCCCACCGGCCATCGCCACGAGGTCGTTCTCCATGGCCAGCAAGGAGGGGAAGGCGGTGGGATCGAGACCGTTGGTGCCGGCATACATCCCCAGTGCGCTGCGGCCGAGTTCGTCAGCCTCGGCGAGCCCGGAGTCGTAGACATAGGACAGGGTGCGACCCCCCTGTGTCGGCACATCGCGCTCGCCCAGAGCGCGCAGCCGAGCGAGGATCTCCTGCGCCGTCATCGGCGCCTCCGCGGGTGCTGCAAAGCGGCCGGATCGTGCGACGCCGACACCCCGCGCTGGGCACCGGACCAAGAGATGTGGCCCATGCCTGTGAGCCTAGAGGTAGGCCGCCCCAGCCCGGCCTGGGGACGGTCGTTGGTGGACCGACGCGCCGTGCGCTGTTGCCTCCCCGTGGGCGGGCCCGCTAGTCTCCCGCCGACTGCGCACTTTTCGGTCACTCACTCTGAGCAGCACAAATCGTCCCTGATCGACCAATGTCGGCCGCGCGAGGATCCTCCCCCCGATCTCGCGGGCCCGGCCTCCCCCCCCCCCGTTACCTTCGTGATGGGTCCTCGACCTGAGGATCTCGGTCGCTGAGTCCGGCATGACTTACTGCCCCTGTCGTCGATGATCCGGGGGGTGTTGTCACCGGGCTCGGTGGCGTTGGCCGACCGCTGATAGGGACATGGCCACCATGCGTGGTCTCTTCGTAACGTGGGTGCCGGCAGCTGACGCTCCTCCGATCGGCGACCGTTCGGCGCGGATGGAAGGATGCCGACGATGACCGAGTACGCCGCGTATTGCGGCTTGGATGTGGGCAAAGAGGCCCATCACGCGTGCGCCCTGGATCTTGAGGGCAAGCGCCTGTTCGATGCGGAGCTGCCCCAAGACGAGGCCCGGCTGCGTCGCCTGTTCACTGACCTGTCCGGCCATGGCCGGGTCTTGATGGTGGTCGATCAACCGAACACCATCGGCGCCTTGCCGATCGCGGTCGCCCGCTCAATGGGCATCGATGTCGCGTACCTGCCCGGGTTGGCGATGCGACGCATCGCTGATCTCCATCCGGGCAGCGCGAAGACTGATGCTCGTGACGCCTACATCATCGCCGACGCAGCCCGCGCCTTGCCGCACACCCTGCGCCGGGTCGACGTCGGCGAAGAAGCGTTGGCCGAGTTGAAGGTGCTCGTCGGCTTCGACGATGACCTGGCCGGGGAAGCCACCCGCCTGAGCAACCGGATCCGCGGCCTGCTCACCCAGGTGCATCCCGCGCTCGAACGCGTTCTCGGACCACGCGTTTCACAGAAGGCCACCCTCGCGCTGCTCACCCAGTACGGCGGCCCCACCGGCCTGCGCAAGGCCGGACGAGCCCGGTTGCTCCAGGCAGCCCGCAAGGCCAACCCGCGCGGCGCCGACACCCTCATCGAGGCCATCGTGGCGGCCTTGGCCGAGCAAACCGTCACCGTCCCAGGAACCGCTGCCGCGGACCGGGTGCTGCCTAACCTCGCCCGCTCCTTGGCCGACACTTTGGATCAACGTCGCCAGATCGCGGCCGAAGTGGAACAGGTCCTTGATGTCCACCCTCTCGCCGAGGTCCTGACCTCGATGCCCGGAGTCGGAGTCAGGACCGCCGCAAGGATCCTGCTTGAAGTCGGCGACGGCTCCTCCTTCCCCACCGCAGGCCACCTGGCCGCCTACGCCGGCCTGGCTCCCGTCACCCACCGCTCCGGTATCTCGATCCGCGGTGAGCACCCAGCCAGATCAGGCAACAAACACCTCAAGCGAGCGTTCTTCCTCAGCGCCTTCGCCGCCCTGCGCGCCGACCCCAACAGCCGCGCCTACTACGACCGCAAACGAGCCGAAGGCAAGAAGCACAACGCGGCCCTGATCTGTCTCGCCAGACGTCGCTGCGACGTCATACACGCCATGCTCCGCAACCGCCAGCCCTACCAGCCCCGCACCGCCGCTGCCGCTTGACACCGAACATAGGGACACCCCCCCCGCGAGGAAGTCCCCCCATTGCCCAGCACCGACTCGGCCCGCCCGCGCGCAATCGGCCGTCTGGCCCTTGTCACCTTGACCAGCGGGGCGGTGATTCTCACCGGAAGTACGGCAAGCTCGGCTCGTCCGCTGGCGGATGAGCAGGCGAGCGTCCTGGCCGACACGACGGCCCCCAGCCAGCCGACTGGCCTCGCGGCGGTCCCCGCGACCTATGGTGTGGAACTGACGTGGAAAGCCTCGACCGATGACGTGGGGGTCGCCTACTACCTCGTGACCGTCGGCACCCAAACGCGCCAGCCGAAGGAGACCCGGGCCTTCGTCGGGCAACTCGCGGCCAGCACCGACTACACCGCGACGGTGCGGGCCGTCGATGCCGCCGGCAACAAGTCCGCCCCGGCCACGCTGACCTTCCGCACCCTGCCGCCGGCCGACACTCAGGCACCCACCGCGCCCACCGGCCTGACGGCGACGCCCTACACCAATGGCGTCGGCCTGGCCTGGACCGCGGCCACCGACAACATCGGCGTCAAGAACTATGTCGTGACACTCGCCGGGCAAACCAAGACGCTCACGGGCACCTCGACCTACCTCGGCGGCCTCGCGCCGAGCACCGTATATACCGCCAGGGTGCAGGCCGTCGATACCGCCGGAAATGTCTCTGCCGCAACGAAGATCACCTTCACCACCAGGCCGTCCAGTGGCGGCGGGGACACTCAGGCACCGACGGCCCCGACCAATCTCAAGGCCACCCCGGCGTCCACATCGCTCGCCCTGAGCTGGACCGCCGCGACCGACAATGTCGCGGTCACGGCATACACCGTCACCGTCGGCTCGCAGAGCCTCACCGTGACGGGCACGTCCGCGACAGTCACCGGCCTGACGCCTTCGACGGCATACTCCGTCTCCGTCAAGGCACTGGACGCGGCGGGCAACGCCTCCCCAGCGGCCACGCTCTCGGTGACCACGCTGGCCGCGCCGGACACCCAGGCACCGACCGCCCCGACGAATCTCAAGGCCACCCCGGCCACCACGTCGGCTGCCCTCACGTGGACGGCGGCCACCGACAATGTTGCGGTCACGGCCTATACCGTCACCGTCGGCACCCAGAAGCTCACTGTCACGGGCACCTCCGCGACGATCAGCGGGCTGACCCCCGCAACGGCATACACGGCCACCGTCACGGCCAGCGATCTGGCGGGGAACGTCTCCCCGGCGACCTCGGTGGCTTTCACCACGGCGGCGCTGCCGACCGGCCCGAGCATCTATGTCAGCCCCACGGGCTCCGACACTGCTGCCGGCTCGGCAACGGCACCGCTGCGCTCTGTGCAACTCGCCGTGGACCGAGCCACCCCGGGCACGACGATCCGGTTGTATGCCGGGACCTACCGCAACGACAAGACCATCCGGATCCGCAACTCCGGCACCGCGTCCGCGCCCATCACCATCACGCCTGCGGGCAATGGCCCCGTCCTGCTGGATCATCCCGTGGCGACCATGTCGTGCAGCAATAGCAGGCCGGCCCCCGACCGCACCATCACCATCAATGACGGCGCGGACTACTGGACGATCCAGGGCCTGAGCATCAACAACGGAATCTGGCTTGCTGGGAAGCGGTCCAACAACGCCTACAACTGGATCACGAACTATGTGAATGCCGGCAACTGGTCGGCTCGCCGCGCGGCCCCCGGTCACGGCGTCTACGACCCGGCCGCGGCGCGCACCGCGCTGGTTCCGTTCCTGCGCACGGTCACCGGCCACGGCGATCTCGACATGGTCGAAGGCATCACGATCGCCAACAACCACCTCACTGGACGTGGGGTCTACGGCGCGCTCACGTCATACGGCCGGATCACGGGCAACACCATCGACAAGATCCCGTGCGGCATCGGGCCTGGCATCTGGCTGATGACCTTCAGCAATGGCTGGACCATCTCAGGCAATGACGTCTCGGATATCGCTATCTCGTCCGCAGCGCACTTCATGCAGGAAGGCATCCGGATCGGCTCGGCGGCGAACTACAACGAGATCACCGGCAATACCGTCCACGACCTGCCCGGCGATGGCCGAGGCATCAACACCGATGTCGACGCGAGCTGGAACTACATCCACCACAACACGGTTCGCAATGTCGCCATCGGCTACAACGACCAGATGTCCGGCTGGGGCAACCGATGGGAGTACAACACCGTTGATGGCTACCGGGTCTATGGCATCGGCTTCCGGCTCAAGGACGCCACGCTCAGTGCGCCGTCACTCCACAGCAGTTCCTACAAGTCGGTCGCGCGCTGCAATGTCGCGATCCATCCGTTGACCGAGAAGTCCAAAGCGCTCGGCGTCGGGGCGATGATGAACGGCACCTTCGCCGGCAACAATCTGCCGAAGCTGTGGCTGAGCAAGAACCTCAAGACCTATTGGAGCGCCCAGGCCAATACCTGGAATGGCTCGTCCGCCGTGCCGCCGGACGCCCCGCCCTACGTTCCGACCGGCTGCTGAATCTCGCTGCCGCACAGGCAGATCAGGAGGTATGCCGGGTGGTCGCGCTCTCGCGGACGCTCCGCTCATCGAGCCGATAGCGCGCGAGGGCGAGCAGCGAGAGTGCGATCACAACAGCTGGCACGAGCGAAAAGCCGAGGTGGATCGCTGTCACGGCGCGGGTGCTTTGCTCGACCTCGCCGCCGCTGGAGGAGACGTAACCACCCGCCGCGAGCACGGCGGCATACAGCCCGGGACCGAGCGCTAGGCCCAGGGTTTCCGCGCCGGTCCACACTCCGGTGAAAACGCCGATCCGGTTCTCGCCGGTGCGGTCTGCGTCGACGGCCGCGACATCGGGCAGCATCGCGAGCGGGAAGAGTTGCGCCCCGGCATACCCGATCCCGATGACGGCGACGGCCGCCGCGAGGACGGCCAGCGAGCGGCCCTTGGCGGCGAAGACCGCGAGGGCGCCGAGGAGCAGGCAGAGGGTGGCGGCGCCATAGCCCCACCGCTTGCCGGCCTTCGCCGCGACGAGCTGCCAGAGCGGGGTGACGATGAGCGCCGGCGCGACAAAGCAGATGAAGAGGATGGTGGAGGCACCGGAGCGCCCCATGCTCCACCGGGCCACATAGTCGACACCGGCGAGCAGGCAACCAATGGCCAGCGCCTGCAGGACGTAGGTCAAAAGGAGCAGCCGGAAGTTCCGGTCGCCGGCGACCAGCCGCAACTGCTCGCCCAACCCCGCGCTGGGAGCGGGGATGTCGGCGAGCGGAGCGCCCGCGGTGCCCCGCCAGGCGGCATACGTCCCGAACAAGATGAGCAGCCCGACGAAGAGACCGACGAGGCGGTAGCCCCAGGTGGCGCCCCCGAGGTCACGGATCACGGGGGCGAGCCCGCCGCTGAGCAGGATGGCGAGGGCCAGGATCGCGACCCGCCAGGTCATCAGGCGGGTGCGCTCGGCCGGATCTCTCGTGAGCTCCGCGGGCATGGCGACATAGGGCACCTGGAAGAAGGCGTATGCCGTCGCGCACGCGAGGAAGGCCACGGCCACCCACAGCGCCCCGAGCCAGGTGGGAGCCGTCGGGCCGGCGAAAAGCAGGACGAATAGCAGGGCGAGAGCCGTCCCGGCCCGCAGGAGGAAGGGGCGGCGGCGGCCACCGGGGTGCGTGGAGGCGTCGCTGATACGCCCGGCGATCGGGTTGAGGAGGACATCCCACGCCTTCGGCAAGAGCACGATCAGCCCCGCGAGCCCGGCGGCGATCCCGATGTGATCGGTGAGGAAAGGCAGCAGAAGAAGACCGGGGACGGTGCCGAAGGATCCGGTTGCCACCGAGCCCAGCCCGTAACCGGTCCGGACGCGGCGCGGCAGGCCACTGTGCGTGCTCACGAGCGCCAATCTAGGGTGCCCAGTGCTGTGATCGGCTCCCGAAGAAATTGACACCGCGCGTACTGGGCAACTCGCGAGTAGGTTTGAGGGGTGAGCCACCTCCCGAGCCTCGCGATCGACTCGAACGCCTCCGCCGGCGCCGCGGTCGTGGAAGCTGCCGTGAACGCCGGGGCCGAGGCGATGTTCACCCTCTCGGGGGCGCACATCTTCCCGCTGTATGACGCGGCGCACCGCGGCGACGCCCCCCTGCGGATGGTGGACGTCCGACACGAGGCGAGCGCGGTCTTCGCGGCGGAGGCTGTCGGAAAGCTCACGCGCACACCGGGTTTCGCGGTGGTCACAGCCGGACCGGGGGTCACCAACGTGCTCAGCCCGATCACGCAGGCCTGCTTCGCCGGCGCCCCGCTGGTCGTCTTCGGCGGCCGCGCCCCGGAGTTCACCTGGGGCCGCGGCGCCTTGCAAGAGCTGGACCAGGCACCGATCTTCAGCACGGTGACGAAGGGCAGCCGCACGGTGCGAACCGCCGCCGAGGCGGGCACGGCCACCGCTGAGGCCTTTGCGACGGCTGGTCGCGCGCATCGCGGTCCGGTCTTCCTGGAGGCGGGCATCGACATCCTCTTCAGCCCGCGCGATTCGACGCCCGGCGCTGGGGGCGTCGGTGAGGAGGCCGGCGCTCCGCGGGCCGTGACGGGTGATCTGGAGCAGATCGCGGCCCTGATCCGAGCGGCTGAGCGCCCGATCGTCGTGCTCGGCGGCGATGTCTGGAGCGATGGCGCGGAGGGTGCGGCGCTGGCCTTCGTCGAGACCTTGGGCCTGCCCGTCGTGAGCAATGGGATGGGCCGTGGAATCGTGCCGGGCGGGCACCCGTGCTGCGTCACCCGCGCCCGCAAACCCGCCTTCAGCGGCTGCGATCTCGCGCTGGTCATCGGCACCCCCCTGGACTTCCGGATCGGCTATGGCGCCTTCGGGCCGTATGACGCCCCCGCCGCCGTCGTCCACCTGGCCGACTCGCCTGAGCAGGTCGCCACGCACCGCCCGCTTGCGGCGAGCGCAGCCGGCGATCTCTCCACCATCTTGACCACGCTGGGCGACCTGGTCGGGCACCCCGGGCGCTGGGGCGAGTGGGTGAACGGACTGAGCGAGGCGTCCCGGGCGGCATACCTCGGGGACGGGGACATCCTTGCGGCGCAACGCGATCCGATCCACCCGGCCCGCATCTATGGCGAGTTGATGCCGCGTCTGAGCGACGACACCATCGTCATCGGCGATGGCGGCGACTTCGTGTCGTGGGCCGGCCGCTTCATCCACCCCAAGCGGCCCGGCCGATGGCTCGACCCAGGTCCGTTCGGGTGCCTCGGGGCCGGGCTGGGGGCCGCCATCGGCGCCCGCGTCGCCGACCCGGACAGCCCGATCGTGCTGCTAGTCGGCGACGGGGCGGCCGGTATGTCACTCATGGACGTCGACACCCTCGTGCGGCACAAGCTGCCGATCGTCGTGGTGATGGGCAACAACTCCGCGTGGGGTCTGGAAAAGGGCCCGATGCGGATGGTCTACAGCTATGACATCCTCGCCGACCTGGCCCCGCAGACGCGCTATGACGAGGTGGTGCGAGCACTCGGCGGCGCTGGGGAATTGGTCACCCGCCCCGAAGCGATCGGGCCGGCCATCGACCGCGCCTTTGCCTCGGGCGTGCCCTATCTGGTCAATATCGTGACCGATCCGGAGATCGCCTATCCGCGCTCGACGACGGGTCTGTGACCAAGCCGGTGCCGCTCGCGCCGAAATGAGTTCGTCCGGCACCGGCGGGGAAGGCACAATCGCGGCATGAAGCCGATCGTCCAGAGCCGCAAGCTGCAGGGTGTCCGTTATGACGTGCGAGGTCCCATCCTCGTCGAGGCCCAGCGACTCGAGGCCGAGGGCCACAAGATCCTCAAGCTCAATATCGGCAACACCGCGCCCTTCGGCTTCGCCGCCCCCGAGGCGATCCTGGCCGACATGGTCCACAACCTGCCGGACGCGCAGGGCTATAGCGACTCGCGTGGCATCTACTCGGCGCGCACCGCGGTGGCGCAGTACTACCAATCCAAGGGTCTGAAGGACACCGTGGTCGATGATGTTTTCATCGGCAATGGCGTCTCCGAACTGATCTCGATGGTGTTGACGGCCTTCATCGACGATGGCAACGAGATTCTCGTTCCGGCGCCCGACTATCCCCTGTGGACCGGAGCGGTCACCCTCGCCGGCGGCACCCCGGTGCACTACCTGTGCGACGAGGACAACGACTGGAATCCCGATCTCGCGGATATCGAAGCGAAGATCACGCCAAACACGCACGCCCTGGTCATCATCAACCCCAACAATCCAACCGGCGCGGTCTACAGCGAGGGCATCGTGCGCGGGATGGTCGATATTGCCCGCCGGCACAATCTCGTCGTCATGGCGGATGAGATCTACGAGAAGATCATTTTCGATGATGCGGTCCACCACCACGCGGCGACCTTCTGCGCCGATGACGTTCTCTGCCTGACCTTTTCGGGCCTGTCCAAGGCCTATCGCGTGTGCGGCTATCGCGCCGGTTGGGTGATGATCTCCGGCCCGAAGCACATGGCCACCGACTTCCTCGAGGGCCTGACCCTGCTCGCCAATATGCGGATGTGCGCCAATGTGCCCGCCCAGCACGCGATCCAGACCGCCCTCGGCGGCTATCAGTCGATCAACGAGCTGATCGTCCCCGGCGGCCGGTTCTATGAGCAGATCAAATTGGCGAGCAAGCTGCTCAACGACATTCCGGGTGTCTCCTGTGTCGAGCCGAAGGGCGCGCTCTACTGCTTCCCCTGCCTCGACCCAGAGGTCTATCCCATCGCTGATGATCAGGAATTCGTCATCGACCTGCTGCGCGCCAAGAAGATCCTCGTCACGCACGGGACCGGCTTCAACTGGCCGACACCGGATCACTTCCGGCTGGTCACCCTGCCCGGCGTGGAGGTGCTCACCGAGGCGATCGACCGGATCGCGGGCTTCCTGGAGACGCGCCGCGTCGCCTAGGAGCGTTGCCGCGGGGTTCGGGAGGCCGGTCCGGCTCTACCGGTGGTCGGTGAAATGGCCGGTAGCATGGACGGGCTATGACTTCGCCTGCCCGCCCCGACGGCCGCACGGTGAGCGGGAACGGCAAGTGGTTCCTTCTCGCCCTCTGCCTGGCCGCTATCGCCGTCTTCGGACTGCTGTGGCCCTCGATCCAGGAATGGCGGGAACGGACCAATGACTCGACGCTTTCGGTCGTGGATCTGAAGATCTTCCCGCTGACCGCTGACGCCAAGAAAGAGTGCACGAAGGCCGACACCGCTGCTCTGCAGCGGGCGACGACCGCCGTCACCGGCACCTTCATCGGCGTGGACGGCACCACGGCGACCTTCGATGCCGACCACTGGTACCGCGGCGGCCCCGCCGATCGGATCACCATCACCTCCTCCTCGACCGCCAAGCTCAACGAGGGCCTGAAGGCGGCCGGCCTGGACGGCGGGCGGGTGCTCATCGCCTCGCGTTCCGGCGAGGTCCTGATGTGCGGCGAGTCCGGCCCCTATTCGGACGAGCTCGGCGCCCTGTACGTCACGACCTACGGCCAGGCTGCGGCGAGCTGACGGCGGAGACCCATGGCGGCCTTCACCCCGGCAGAGGGTGCCGATCGGCTCGCCCATGGGGTCGAATGCCTGACCGATCTGCCTCGGGGCCTGTGGGTGCACGACGCCTGAGTGCCTAGGTCGCCGCTCAGCCGTTGTCGAGGTGGGTCAGGGTCAGGTCCCGCATTCGACACCGGGTGGGGTATCGAAGGCGGGACCGCCTGCTCAGGAGCGGTGGTGGACGTCCTGGAGCCGGTACACGGGAGTCTCGATTCCCGCGTGTCGCGCCTTGAGTTGGAGCGCGAGATAGAGCGAGTAGTGGCGCGACTGGTGCAGATTGCCGCCGTGCATCCACAGGTTGCACACCTGCGTCGGCTTCCACATATTGCGCTGCTCGCCCTCCCATGGGCCGGGGTCGAGGGTGGTCTCGGAACCGAGGCCCCAGCACTTGCCGAGCTCGTCGGCGGTCTCCTGGTCGATCAGATCGGCGACCCACCCATTCATCGAGTTGTAGCCCGTGGCGAAGACCACGACGTCGGCCGGGAGCTGCGTGCCGTCCTCCAGGACGACCGCGTCCTCGGTCAGCCGGACGACCTGACCGTGGGCCAGCTTGACGTCCCCGCTGGCGACGAGGTCCGCCGCGCCGACGTCGATGTAGTAGCCGGATCCGCGTCGCAGGTACTTCATGAACAGGCCCGACCCGTCGTCGCCCCAGTCGAGCCAGAAGCCGGCCTGCTCGAGTCGGTCGTAGAAGTCCTTGTCGACCTCGGCCATCTTCTCGTAGGCGGGAATCTGGAACTCATGCAGGATCCGGTATGGCAGCGAGGCGAAGATGAGGTCGGCCTTCTCCGTCGTCACCCCAGCGGCCAGGGCGCGCTCGGAGTAGAGGTCGCCGAGGCCATACTCCATCAGGCTGCCGCTCTTGACGATATGCGTCGAACTGCGCTGCACCATCGTCACATCGGCGCCGTGCTCCCACAACGCCCCGCAGATGTCGAAGGCACTGTTGTTACTGCCGATCACGACCACCCGCTTGCCGGTGTAAGCATCCGGGCCGGGGTGCTGGGAGGAGTGGTGGACCTCACCGCGGAAGATGTCCATGCCGTCGATCTGCGGCATCCGGGCCTTGCCCGACATACCCGTGGCGAAGACGAGCTGGGTCGGGTGCAGGGTGAGCGACTCACCGTCGCGGGTCACCTCGACCGTCCAGCGTCCCTCCTGCTCCGACCACGAGGCCGAGTTTGCCTGGGTGTCAGACCAATAGGGAACCTCCATGATCTTGACATAGGACTCGAGCCAGTCGGCGATCTTGTCCTTCGGCGCGAAGACCGGCCAGTTGTCGGGGAACTTGATGTACGGCAGGTGGTCGTACCAGACCGGGTCGTGCAGGCAGAGCGACTTGTAGCGCCCGCGCCACTGGTCACCGGGCCGGTGGTAACGGTCGATGACCAGGCTCGGCACACCGAGCTGGCGCAGTCGGGCGCCGAGGGCGATGCCGCCCTGGCCACCACCGATGACCAGGACGTAGGGCTGGGTCGTCAGGCCAAGGGAGGCGTCCTCCTGCTCTCGCTTCTCCTTCCAGGTCGTGCGATCCCGGCTGGCGCCGTGCTCCGCGCCCATCGGGCGCCGGATGCCGCGCGGCTCCTCGTGACCCTTGAGTTCTTGCAGGGCGGTCAAGAAGGTCCAGGCTCGGTCCTGGCCGTCCTCCTCGACGAGCCGAAGCAGGCCGATCCCGCGACCGACCGCCGTCTCGAAGGTGAACCATGCGGTGATCACCCCGTCAGCCTCGGTCCCCGGCTCGCTGGAGGCGAATGTCGACGGGTCGGTCCGCTCGAGGGTCTCGGTGAGCAGGTCGCGAACCCCGTCACGGTCCTCGACCGTGGTGAGATTCCAGCTGAACGAGACCAGGTCCCGCCAGAAGCTGCGCCTCGCGAACATCTGCGCGGCCGCCTCGACATCGCGGCTGGCCAATGCCTCCTCGAAACTGGCGAGCCACGCGTCTGCGCGATCCGCGGCCGAGGGGGCCTGCGCCGGTCGTTCCAATATGTCGGTCATCGGACTTCTCCTCCGCTCGCCGGGGTCCTCGTCGACCCGCGTCTCGCAGATCACACCGCCTCGCGAGATCCGAGAAAAGGGTTGCACGGTGTTGCAGCGGCACTCCCTCGACTCGGTGCGCTGCGCTCAGGTCCGGTCTACGCTGTGTGCACCCCCGGCCACCTGGGCGTCGGGCGGAAGGAGTCGACGATGGCGTCGGACACCAGCAGCGCCGTCCACCCCGGGACGGACCTGGCTGAGCACGCACGCGCTCTGCGCCGCGTTCATGACGCGGTGATGGGCGGCTCTCGCCCCTCGCGCGACCTGCGCCCCCTGGTCTCCCGCTCGTGGTCGCGCGTCCTGGCCATCGGGTTGGACCCGACCCACGCCAACGCTCGGGACCCGCTCCCCTGGTCCGAGGTCGAGCGTCGCCGCGCGGGCTCACCGCTCGCCCTCGTTGTCCAGGAGATTCGGGCCGTCCTGACGTCCGTCGCCGAGGCATCCCGCTTCATCGTCGTCGTCACCGACGCCGAGGGCGTCATCCTCTGGCGCGAAGGCTCGGCCGGAGTGCTACGGCGGGCCGATGGGCTCGGTTTCACCGAGGGGGCGATCTGGACCGAGGAGCACGTCGGGACGAATGCGATAGGCACCGCACTCGCGGAGGAGGCCCCGGTCCAACTCTTCTCGGCCGAGCACTTCGAGCAGGGTCAGCACGGGTGGTACTGCACGGCATTCCCGGTGCACGATCCGCGGACCGGGACCTTTGTCGGCGTCGTCGACGTCTCCGGTCCGGCCCTCATGCTCCATCCAGCCCTCCTTGCCCACGTCGACACCGCGACCCGCCTCGCCGAGGCACGACTGTGGCGGCGCCATGAGGAGGCGCTGTCGCGACTTCGGCGCTCGGCTGACCCGGTGCTGGCCACGACGAGCGGACCGCTGCTCCTGGTCGATGATGAGGGGTGGGTCGCGCACTACAGCGGCGTGCTGGTCCGCGATCGGATCGCGGCGCCTCGATCCGATCGGCCGCTGCACGTGCCTGGCCTCGGGCTATGCCTGCCCGAACGGCTCGGCGAGGGCTGGCTCGTGCGCCCGGACCGGCGCGGCGCCACCCTGCGGGCGCACTTGGCAACCTCGGGAGCGGAAGCCGTGCTCGAGGTCGCCGGCTCGGACGGGGATGGGTGGCGAGCGCAACTCTCGCCGCGGCACGCGACGATCTTGCGCCTGATCGCGGGCGCCGGTGCCGAGGGGTTGACGGCCGCTGCGCTGAGCCGTCTCCTCTTCGGCGACGACGAGCATCAAGTGACCGTCCGCGCCGAGATGAGCCGGCTGCGCCGCGCCATCGGTGCCCTCGTGGCCACTGGGCCATACCGGATCGCCGACGGGGTCGACTTCACCTGCCCGCCCGTCCAGGAGGGCGAATCGGTCGCGCCATGAGTGATGGACGCCGACCAACTCACCCTCCGAGACGGCACTATTCGGGATTCGCCCGTATGCCGGACCGGCCCCGATGGGGGTAGGGCCCTCCGGAACGGCCTTAGTGCGCCAGCGCCGGTTCCGGCGCGTCGGCGACCCGGGAGGCCCGGGCCCAGACCGTCTCGCCTGCCGCCAGATGCTGCCGATCTACCTCGGCGCGGGTGATCTGCGCCGCGAACCGCTCGCCGACCTCATCACGCAACTCCACCCGCACCTCGAAGCCGAGACGCACGACGCGTTCCACGGTGGTCACAACGCCGGCGGTCGAGCGTGATATCGAGCAAGCCTTGATGGATCGCCTCAAGCAGACGCTTCTTGAGTTCGGACGCGGATTCACCTTCGCCGGGCGCCAGGTGCACCTCGACGTCGGTGCGCAAGCTGGCGTCCGAGAATGGCATCGATCTAGCCAGCATCACCGGGACCGGTATCGGTGGCCGGATCCGCAAGCAGGACGTGCTGGACGCCGCGGAGAAGACCAAGGCCCCAGCGCCGGCGCCCGAAGCGCCGGCAGCCGGCTCGGCGCCGGCCACGCCCAGCCCGGCAGCGACGGACTCGCGACGGGGCACCCGCGAGAAGATGACCCGACTGCGCAAGATCATCGCGCAGCGGATGGTCGAATCCCTCCAGGTCTCGGCTCAGCTCACCACCGTGGTCGAGGTCGACATGACCAGGTTGCGCGGCTGCGCGACCGGGCCAAGGGCGACTTCGAGCGGCGTGAAGGCACCAAGCTGTCCTTCCTACCGTTCATCGCCCTGGCGACCTGCGAGGCCCTCAAGGCCCACCCGGGCGTCAACGCCAGCATCGAGGGCGACGAGGTCGTCTACCACGGCAGTGAGAACCTGGCGATCGCCGTGGACACCCCCAAGGGCCTCATCGTTCCGGTGCTCAAGAACGCCGGCGACACCATCACCAACACCGGCAGCCGGGGCGCCCTCTTCGACACCCCGATCCTGAACCAGCCGCAGGTGGCGATGTTGGGTACCGGAGCCATCGTGCGCCGGCCGGTGGTGATCGACGCCGATGGCACCGAGACCATCGCCATCCGCTCGATGATGTTCCTCGCGCTCTCCTATGACCACCGGATTGTGGACGGCGCCGACGCCGCGCGCTTCCTCAGCACGGTCAAGGAGCGGCTTGAGGAAGGGCGTTTCGAGGCCTCGCTCGGCCTGTGAGCTTCTGCCTGTAACCCACGGGCAGTGATGCCACAGACTGCGCGGACCGGAGCCTGACCAGCGGTACCCGACAGCCGAATCGAGAGAGGGCCTTGCCATGAGCACGATCGCCATCACCGGCGCATCCGGACTCATCGGTGGGGCCCTCTCTTCGGCTTTACGCGCCCGCGGCGACCGGGTGCGGGTCCTGGTGCGCCGCGATCCGCAGGGGCCGGAGCAGTTCCGCTGGGACCCGGCGATCGGGACATTCGACCCGGGCGCTCTGGACGGCGTGGATGCCGTGGTCAACCTGGCTGGAGCCGGCGTCGGGGACCGACGCTGGACTACCGCATACAAGACCGAGATCCTGCGTTCCCGGCTCGGGGCGACCAAGACCATCTGCGCCGCGATCACGGCTTCCGGCGCGCCCATCCGCCTGGTCAACGGTTCGGCCGTGGGCTACTACGGCGATCGAGGTGAGGAGGTGCTGGCCGAGGACAGCCCCCCAGGCACCGGCTTCCTGGCGCAGGTCGTCAAGGCGTGGGAGGGTGCGACAGCCGACCTTGCCGATGCTGGCGGCAGCGTCGTGCTGGCCCGGACCGGGCTGGTCATGGCCAGCTCTGGCGGTGCGATGGCCCCCATGCTGCGGTTGGCCCGGCTCGGTCTCGGCGGGCCGTTGGGTTCGGGCCAGCAGTTCTGGCCGGTGATCTCCTTGCGGGACGAGGTGGCTGCGCTGATTCACCTGATCGATGATCGTGAGCTGGCCGGTCCGGTGAACCTGGTCGGTACCGTGCCGGCTCGACAACGGGAGGTCGCGGCCGCCCTGGGTCGGCTGCTGAAACGGCCTGCGGTACTCCCCGCCCCACGTCTCGGACTGCGCCTTGTGCTTGGACAGTTTGCCCAAGAAGTCCTGGCCAGCGAGCGAGTGCTGCCTGATCGACTGCTGGGATCGGGATTCGTTCACCAGGACAACACCTTGGAGGCCGTATTAGCCTCGGCACTTCGATACACGTGACGAATCTTCTCGCTCCGGGGGTACTTCGAACATGGGCCCGACCCGCACATCACTGACCCGCATCCGATCACGCCGACGAACTACCCTGGCGGCCGTGGCCGCCGCCGCAGTGACCGTCCCCGTGGCGGCCGCAGCCAGTTCAGCCGCCGGCGCCCCGGCAGCCAGCACCACGAGCGCAGGCCACGCAGCCTCGGCAGCCCGGCCAGGGAACGCACTCCCCGAGGCGGCCGCCGCCACGGGCCCGAGCACCACCATCACCGAGCCGAGTGCCGGCAGCACGGCCGAGAACGGGCGCGTCACGATCCGGGGCCGGTATGCCTCGACCAGCAAGGTCACTGCCGTCACTGTGGTCCTCTGCCGCCCGAACAGTCCGACGACCTGCAAGGACTACCTTCTCGCCAGCACCAATGGCGCCTTCGCCA
The DNA here is from genome assembly GCF_039531185.1 of Nostocoides veronense. Taxonomy (NCBI): domain Bacteria; kingdom Bacillati; phylum Actinomycetota; class Actinomycetes; order Micrococcales; family Intrasporangiaceae; genus Nostocoides; species Nostocoides veronense. The sequence continues at coordinate 20,087 of NZ_BAAAPO010000050.1, read as the reverse complement.
CCCGCTGGCGCGGGATCCTCACCCGGCTGACTCCCGACAGCGCAGCCGGGACCACCGGAGCCTGGTCGGTCACCCTGACTGGTCTGCCCACGGCGAAGTTGCGGGTCGCCGCCTTCGCCACTGATTCGACCACCCCGAAGGGCCCTTCGACCCTTCTCGACTTCGCCGTCAAGGCTCCCGAGGATCCCTCCTTCATCAGCATCCTCTGGGGCCGGGCGAATTGGTCCGCCGCCGGTGGCGTGGGGTGCGTCAATCGCCCCGACAACGCTCGCACGCTCGAGCAGAACGCCATCGACCTGGCGGCCTTGGGGCTACCGGCCGTGGCCCAGGTGGTCACCTCGCGGGTCCATGAGACCAAGCATCTTTGCCCGGACAACTTCGCCCTGGAATCCTCCTGGGCCGACCTGGCCCGGCTGCGGGCCAGTTACGGGTGGTCTCTGACGTCGCAGAGCAACACCTACCCCAACCTGACCACGCTGAGCGATGCCGGGATCATCGCCGAGAGCACCGGGAGCCTGCCGTCCTTCACCTCGCGTGGGCATGACCGGGCCTGGGGCGCCTTCGCCTATCCGAACAACAAGCAGGATGCCCGCGTGCAGAAGATCGTGCTGCGCTCGTTCGCCTTCGGCCGGGTCTACTCCTCCGAGATCAACTCTCGCGCCACCGCCACCACCTTCCCCTATCCCATGCGCACCCTGTCGGTGAATGGCGGCCGCTGCCACAACGCCGCGCTCCCCTGCTCCCGGATGGCGGTGACGAACAACCGTCTGACCACCAGCCCGCACGTGATCGCCAAGATGCTCAAACCAGGCCCGGGCAAGTGGGGGGTGGTGCAGTTCTATCGGATCGTGGACGGCGTGGAGAGCACCATGGGCATGAACCTGGCCTGGGACTGCTCCTCTCCCCACTGGGAGGATCGATGGACCTCGCAGCCGGAGTTGTACTGCCGCGAGACCATGCTCCAGGCCCTCGCCCTGCGCAACAAGAGCGCCATTGCGGCCGACCCTGCTGCGGTGGCTCTGTCGTGGGGACGCACCCCCTGGCGCAACTCCGGCCGCTGACCGCCCCGGTCCGGCTGGGCTCAGCGCGTGGCTGACGGGCTGGGCTCAGCGCGCGGCTGACGGGCTGGGCTCGGCGGGCGAACCAGGGACCGGCCATTCACTCACCCGCTCTGCTGGTGTATTCGGGCCACCTGCCAACGCGCGCCCGACCAGCTCAGAACCAGGCGGACCCCCTGCGCCGGGGCCGACGCCACGGCGGACGTGGATCCGTCCGGGCCAATGATGGTGAAGGCACCGGTGTCCAGGACGGCATCCACCGTCACCTCCTCGTGGCCGGTCCCCGGAGTGGATCGGCTGCTCGTGGGCACCGACCGCGCGGAGCGGACCGTGAACTCCAGACCGCCATAACGCAGGTGATCGGCGAGCGCCCGCTCGAACCCCTGTCCACGGCGCGAGGCGTGCCACTTGGTGATCGAGCTTCGCGATTCGGGCCTCAATGCGTTTCGACGCATCTTTGTAGGCGGGAACGCCCGGCCCAGCGGCGCGTTGGTGATCGGGTCGTGCCCCATGCCCATGAGGAGCTGGAGCTGGGCCTCAGAGACCTGATCACCGACGACCAGTTCCCCCTTGCCAAGTGACGCGACTCCTTTGCCGAGCCACCGTCCCGGCGGGGTGCCTTCCTCGATGAAGTAGCGGGTCAGCGGCGTCGAGAGCGGACGGTCGCCATCGGCGGACGCGACCGTCTTCAGCAGGTACTTGTAGCCATCGCCCGCCGACATGACACGCATCGAAACCGTGACACAACCAGCGTCGCTTGCGCCAGATGAGCCGGACCGGCCGACCGAAAGCGGGCGCGTCGACCAAGCGGACGCTGACCCGGCCGTGAATGTGAGCGATCACCCCGCACCTCGGGCAACCCTCAGGTTCCGCAGCGGACTCGAGCGTTACGACCAGTTGGTCACCCTCCTCGCGTTCGACAGCGGTGACATGCAAGCCGGGCATCCCAACAAGCAGATCGCAACGCTCGCAATAGGTGCCGGGGGCACGGCAGCACAACGTAGGCTCGGGCATCGTCGAGGTCCTTGAGATCGGTGAGAGGTAGAAGTCCTCCGATCCTCAGGGGCCTCGACTCATTCCACCCCTCAACCCGCGACCCGGCGCGCCGTGCTCACCCCACACTTACCGGCGAAGAGCCGGATAAGTCGGTCGGCAATGTCGTAGGTGGGGACGACACTGCATCTCGTGGGCCTTAGGCCACCGGTGCTCTCGTGGCGGTCACCACCGACAACAATCGAGGTGTTAGCACTAGTGCATTCCGGACGAGGAGAGGTGATGGTGATGGCGTTCACGGCCGAGCTGCGCTGTCAGTCGAGCGGGCGGCGGTCCACTGTGGGGGCGGAGTGATGGTGTTCGTTCCCGAGGCGGACGGCTCGGCCCTGGGCTGCCCTATCGACTAGCCAACGAGCGACTATTGCGACAGGGCGGTCAACAGTCCGGCTCAGCGCGCTTGGCGAGCCGCAGCCAGGTGTCGACGACGGTGTCGGGGTTGAGCGACATCGACTCGATGCCCTGGTCGAGCAGCCAGTCGGCGAGGTCGGGGTGGTCCGAGGGGCCCTGACCGCAGATGCCGATGTACTTGCCGCGGGCCTTGCAGGCCTCGATCGCCATGCTCAGCATCTTCTTGACCGCCGGGTCGCGCTCGTCGAAGGAGCCGGCCACGAGCGCCGAGTCCCGGTCGAGCCCGAGCGTGAGCTGGGTGAGGTCGTTGGACCCGATCGAGAACCCGTCGAAGTGGTCGAGGAACGCGTCGGCGTTGACCGCGTTGGACGGGACCTCGCACATCATGACGACCTGGAGGTCGTTCTCGCCGCGCGTGAGCCCGTGCGAGGCGAGCAGGTCGATGACACCTTCGGCCTCGGCGAGGGTGCGCACGAACGGGATCATGATCTTGACGTTGGTGAGGCCCATCTCGTCACGCACGAGCTTGAGCGCCTCGGCCTCCATGGCGAAGCACTCGGCGAAGTCGTCGGAGAGGTAGCGGGCCGCTCCCCGGTAGCCGATCATCGGGTTCTCCTCGGTCGGCTCGTAGCGCGGGCCGCCGGTCATGTGGGCGTACTCGTTGGACTTGAAGTCGCTCATCCGCACGATGACCGGCTCGGGCGCGAAGGCCGCGGCGAGCATCGAGACGCCCTCGGCGACGCGCTTGACGAAGAAGTCGCGAGGCGAGTCGTATGCCGCGATGAGGCTCTCGATCTCGGCCTTGAGCTCGGGCTCCTGGTCGTCGAGCTCGAGCAGCGCGCGGGGGTGGATGCCGATCTGGCGGTTGATGATGAACTCGAGCCGGGCGAGCCCGATGCCCTTGTGCGGCAGGCGGGAGAACTCGAAGGCCTGCTCGGGAGTGCCGACGTTCATCATGATGCGCACCGGGATCTCCGGCATCGAGTCCAGCGCGGTCTCGGAGACGGAGAACTCGCGCAGGCCGTCGTAGACGAAGCCGGTGTCGCCCTCGGCGCACGAGACCGTGACCTCACGCCCGTCGGCGAGGTCACGCGTCGCGGAACCGGTGCCGACGACGGCGGGGATGCCGAGCTCGCGGGCGATGATCGCCGCGTGGCAGGTGCGGCCGCCGCGGTTGGTGACGATGGCGCTGGCCCGCTTCATCACCGGCTCCCAGTCGGGGTCGGTCATGTCGGCGACGAGGACCTCGCCGGCCTGGAAGTCGTGCATCGCCTCGGCGGACGCGAGCACGCGCACGGCACCGGCGCCGATCTTCTGGCCGATGGCACGACCCTCGAGGACGACCTCGCCGGGCTGGTCCATCCGGAAGCGCTGCAGGGTCGAGCCGGACTGGCGCGACTTCACCGTCTCGGGGCGGGCCTGGAGGATGTAGAGCCTGCCGTCGACACCGTCCTTGCCCCACTCGATGTCCATCGGGCGGCCGTAGTGCTCCTCGATCTTGAGCGCGTGCTCGGCGAGCTCGGTGACATCGGCGTCCGTGAGGCTGAGCCGTCCCTGCTCGGCCGGGTCGACGTCGACGAAGTCAATCGCGCGGCCGACCTCGGAGTCCTGCGTGTAGACCATCTTGGTGGCCTTGCTGCCGACCCCGCGCTTGAGGATCGCCGGGCGTCCCGCACGCAACGACGGCTTGTAGACGTAGAACTCGTCGGGGTTGACCGCGCCCTGGACGACCGCCTCACCGAGGCCGTAGCTGCTCGTGATGAAGACCGCGTCGGGGAAGCCGGACTCGGTGTCGATCGTGAACATCACGCCCGAGGACCCGATGTCGGAGCGGACCATCCGCTGGATGCCGGCGGACAGTGCGACGGCCTCGTGGTCGAAGTTGCTGTGGACGCGGTAGGAGATCGCGCGGTCGTTGTAGAGCGAGGCGAAGACCCGCTTGATCGCGAGCAGGATGTTGTCGATGCCGCGGACGTTAAGGAACGTCTCCTGCTGCCCGGCGAAGCTCGCGTCCGGGAGGTCCTCGGCCGTCGCGCTCGAGCGCACCGCCCAGCTCACCTCGTCGGCCGCCGCTCCCGCCTCGCCGACCAGACGCTCGTATGCCGTCCGGATCTCGTTCTCGAGGTCGGCCGGGAACGGCTGCTTCTCGACGGTGTCGCGGATCTCCGCGCCAGCGGCGGCGAGCGCCCGGGTGTCCTCGACGTCGAGCTCGCGCAGGATGGCGTTGATGCGGTCGGCGAGACCCTCGTGGGCAAGGAACCGGCGGTAGGCGTCGGCCGTGGTGGCGAACCCGTCGGGCACGCGCACTCCGGCCTTCGAGAGGTGCTGGACCATCTCGCCGAGGGAGGCGTTCTTGCCGCCGACGTGCTCGACGTCGTCGAGGCCGAGCTCGGCGAACCAGGCGATGTTGGTGCTGCCAGCGCCCTGCTGGGTGGCGGTCATGGCGGTCCTTTCGTCGGGGCGTCGTCGCCCTCGTGAGCTCAGGCCAGGTCGGGCAGTCGGCTGCTCTGCATGATCACGGCAGCCATCTCCTCGACGGACATCTTGGCGGAGTTGATCGACGGGATGCGATGCGCCCTGTACATCGCCTCTGCCCGCCGCAGCTCGAAGCTGCACTGGGCGAGCGTGGCATAGGTCGACCCCGGCCTGCGCTCCCCTCTCACCTGGCTGAGACGCGCTGGCGTGGAGAGCAGGCCGAAGCACTTGTCGGCCCGCTGGGCGATGGGCCGGGGCAGGTCACCGGTGTCGAAGTCCTCGGGCACGAGCGGGTAGTTCGCGACCTTGAGCCCGTGCTGCAGCGCGAGGTACATCGAGGTGGGCGTCTTGCCGCACCGTGAGGGCGCCACGAGGATGAGGTCGGACTGGGCGAGGTTGCGCAGGCTCGCCCCGTCGTCGTGCTCCATCGCGAACTCGATCGCCTTCATCCGGCGGTCGTAGCGCAGGGTGTCGCCCACGCCGTGCAGGGCGGCTGCGCTGTGGGTCGCATTGACGTGGAGGATCCGCTCGACGGTGTCGAGGTGCGAGCCGAAGAGGTCGATGAACGCGGCCTGCGTGCCCTGGAGCACCTGGCGGATCGGGTCGTCCGACACCGTCGAGAACGCCAGTGGCGTCACCGAGTCGGTCATCGCCGCGTCGATCTCCGCCATGACCTCGGCAGCCTTCTCGACCGAGGTGATGAACGGGATCTTGCGACGCGTGAAGTTCAGCCCCGGGAACTGGGCGAGCAGCAGGTTGCCGAGCGTCTCGGCGGAGATGCCGGTGCCACCGGCGAGGAAGAAGACCGGCGTCGGGGTGTCGCTGGCCGCGTCCTGGGGTCCCATGGCTCCGATCATGGCACACGCCTGTGGCGGCGCGGCCGTCACTCCGCGAGCACGACGACGAGGGTGCGGGGGCCGTGGACTCCCTCAACCCGTTGGAGCTCGATGTCGCTCGTCGCGCTCGGTCCGCTCACCCACGTGAGCGGCCGGCCCCGGTGCGGTTCTCCCCCGAGTCGGTTCACGGCCTCGGGCACGTCGTGGACGACCTGGTCGGCCCGGATGACACAGACGTGCGTGTCCGGGACGAGGGTGAGCTCGCGCCGGCCCTGGTCCGGTCCGTGGTCGAGGACGATCGTGCCGGTCGACGCGATGCCCACGGCCGAGGCGGTGACGACGGCGTCGACCCGGTCGAGGTTGGCGGCCGAGCCGGCATCACCCTCGCCGACGACCGTCACGACCTCCGCGAGCGCCGCCCGCCAGCCCTCGTCGAGGCCGCTGGGCACGACGACGGAGCCGAGGCCGCGCCCACGCAGCGTCGACGCCAGGACCGAGGCCACCTCGTCGGCGGGCACGCGCAGCACCTCGGCTCGGTAGTCGGCGACGTTCTCGGCGAAGAGGTCGAGAGTCCGACCCGGGCCAGGTGAGGTCTCCTCGACCACGGGTGTGGCGCCGCGAGCGCCCACCGGGGTGGTGACATCGGCGGTGGCGGCCCGGACCCGGGCGAGGATCTCGTCGCGCGCGCTCATGACTCGCCCCGCTCCCTGGCCCACCACTGTCGGAAGGTCTCCTTCGGCGGCGTCGGCACGTCACGGGCGTCGGTCCAGGCGCCGAGGCCGGGGACGCGACGCATGGTCCGGTCGCCGACGAGGCGCCCCGCCGTCGTGGCACCGCGTTGCGCGACTGCCAGTCGACGAGGGTCGGAGAGCACCCAGGCCGCGGCCTTCATCGCGGCCGACTCGGCCCGGTGCCCACCCTGCTCCGCCACGGTTCCCCGCAGCTCGACGAGGAGCTCGGGGATGTTGATCCGCACCGGGCAGGCGTCGAAGCAGGCCCCGCACAACGACGACGCATAGGGCAGCGACTGGTCGACCTCGCTCGCTGTCCCCCGCAGTTGCGGGTTGAGCACGGCCCCGATCGGGCCGGGATAGACCGAGCCGTAGGCGTGGCCACCGGTGCGTTCATAGACGGGGCAGACGTTGAGGCAGGCCGAGCACCGGATGCACCGCAGCGCCTGCCGGCCCACGGTGTCGGCGAGCACGTGGCTGCGCCCGTTGTCGAGCAGCACGACGTGGACCTCCTGCGGTCCGTCGCCGTCGTGCACTCCCGACCACATGGTCGTGTAGGGGTTCATCCGCTCCCCCGTGCTCGAGCGCGGCAGCAACTGGAGCATCGGCGCGAGGTCGTCCCACGTCGGCAGGACCTTCTCGATGCCGACGACCGAGATGAGCGTCTCGGGCAGCGTGAGGCACATCCGCCCGTTGCCCTCGGACTCGACGACGACGAGGGTCCCGGTGTCGGCGATGGCGAAGTTGGCCCCCGACACCGCGACACGGGCCCGCAGGAACTTCTCGCGCAGGTGCAGCCGCGCGGCCTCGGCGAGCCGGGCCGGCTCGTCGGTGAGGTCCTCGGGCGCGGGACGGCCGACCTTGGCCATCTCGCGCAGGAAGACGTCGCGGATCTCGGTGCGGTTGCGGTGGATCGCGGGCACGAGGATGTGGCTCGGCCGGTCGCCGAAGAGCTGGACGATGAGCTCGGCGAGGTCGGTCTCCCACGCCGCGATCCCGGCGGCCTCGAGCGCCTCGTTGAGCTCGATCTCCTGGGTCGCCATCGACTTGACCTTGACGACCTCGTCGACACCCTTGGCCCGGGCGATCTCGACGACGATCGCGTTGGCCTCGTCGGCGTCGCGCGCCCAGTGGACCGTGGCGCCGTTGGCCGTGAGGCTTGCCTCGAGCTGCTCGAGGTAGTCGCCGAGGTGCGTCAGGGCCTCGTCCTTGGCGTCCGCGCCGGCGACCCGCAGGGACTCCCACTCGGGCACCTCGGCGACGACGGCTGCCCGCTTGGCCCGGATCGTGTGCGTCGCGTTGCGGAGGTTGTCGCGCTGCTGCGTGTTCGCGAGCGCCTCGCGCGCGGCCTCGGGGAAGGACGGCATACCCACGAAGGTCGGCGAGGTCTGCTGGACCGGAAGGGTGCTCATGCTGGCTCCTCCCGTGTCGAGGCGAGGATCTCGGCGAGGTGCAGGCTCCGTATGCCGGCCCCTTGCCTTCCGAGGATCCCGCCGATGTGGGCCAGGCAGGAGTTGTCGCCGGCGACGACGACCTCGGCGCCGGTCTCGGCGACGTGTGCCGCCTTGTCAGTGCCCATGGCGACGGACACGTCGGAGTTCTTCATGGCGAAGGTGCCGCCGAAGCCGCAGCACTCGTCCGCTCCGGGGAGCTCGACGAGGTCGATGCCCTCGACGGCCCGGAGAAGCTGCAGCGGCCGGTCCCCCACCCGCAGCAGCCGGAGCGAGTGGCAGGTCGGGTGGTAGGTCACGCGGTGCGGGAACCACGCCCCGACGTCGCTGACGCCGAGGACGTCGACGAGGAACTCGGAGAGCTCGTGGACCCGCGGCGCGACCTGCTCGACCTCGCTCGCCAGGCCCTCGTCGCCGGCGCGCCGGGCGACCATCGCGTGCTGGTCTCGGACCGAGCCGACGCACGACCCCGACGGCGCGACCACCGCGTCGTAGTCCCCGAACACGTCGACGAAGCGACGCACGAGCGGGACGGCCTCACCGGCATACCCCGTGTTCGTGAGCATCTGGCCGCAGCAGGTCTGCGCGGCAGGGAACTCGACTCGGCACCCGAGCCGCTCGAGCAGGCGCACCATCGCCTTCGGCGTCTCCGGCCACATCGTGTCGTTGAAGCACGTGGCGAAGAGCGCGACCCGAAGATCCGTGCGAGGCGTCGTTACCATCATGGCAACATCCAAGCAAGGATCGTGGACTGAAGCCCGACAAGCAGGCAAACCGCGACAATCAGTCCGACGCTCCAGGGCAGGACCTTGCGCAGGATGTCGGACTCGCGACCGACCAGCCCGACCGCGGTGGCGGCGATCGTGAGGTTCTGCGGGCTGATCATCTTGCCCACGACACCACCGGACGTGTTGGCGGCGACGAGGAGCGTCGGATCGATCCCGGCGTTCGTGGCTGCGGTCTGCTGGAGGGTGGCGAAGAGCGCGTTGGCGCTGGTGTCCGACCCGGTCACGGCAGTGCCGATCCAGCCGAGCAGCGGTGACAGGAAAGCAAATGCGCCGCCGGCACCGGCGATCCACATGCCGATGGTGATCGTCTGGCCCGAGAGGTTCATGACGTAGGCCAGGGCGAGCACGGACGCCACCGTGAGGAAGGCGAAGCGCATCTTGTGGGCCGTGGCCGCCATCTCGGCGCCCAGCCCGCTGACTCCGACGCCATAGACGAGAGCGACGACGAGCGCACTGATGAGGAGCAGGGTGCCGGGAGAGCTGAGCCACTGGAAGGTGTAGGTGGTGGCACCCGACGGTTCGCCGGCGTGGTTGAGGATCTCGCCGGACGTCCCCGGCCACGGGATCTTGACGTCCGTGCTGGCCAGCCAGTCCTTGACCGCAGGGACGAGCTTGGCGACCGAGAAGATCGCGATCACGAGGAGGTAGGGGAACAGGGCCATGCTGATGCCCCGCGCGTTGAGGTTACGGGCACGTTCGTCGAGTTCGACGATGGAGACGCTGTAGTCATCGCCCGCCTTGTCGAGCGCTCGCGGAGCCGAGGTGGCGGCGTCGCCCGAACCATCAGCGGCGTATGCCGTGGAGTCGCCTGCCGCGACCGATGCCAGGTCCCGTTCGCGCTCGGCACTCAGAGCCTCGAGGGCCTCGTCGCGACCGGTCGGATGCCACACGCGCAGGAAGAGGACAGCGGCGGCCAGGCCGGCAAGGGAGGCGATGATGTCGGTGAGTTCGACCGAGATCCACGTGGCCGAGATCCACTGTGCGACAGCGAAGGTGGCCCCGACGACGACGGCAATGGGCCAGGTCTGACGCACGCCGCGTCGACCATCGGCCATGAGGACGAGGAGCAGCGGCACGAAAAGGGCGATGATCGGGGTCTGGTGTCCGACGTAGGCGCCGATCTCGGTGTAGGGGATCTTGGTGAGGTTGCCGGCGGTGATGATCGGGATGCCGATGGCACCGAAGGCGACCGGTGCCGTGTTGGCCAGCAGAACGACGGTTGCTGCACGCAGCGGTGAGAAGCCGACGGCCATGAGCATGACGCCGGTGATCGCGACCGGTGCGCCGAAGCCGGCGAGCGCCTCGAGGAGACCGCCGAAGCAGAAGGCGATGATGATCGCCTGGATGCGCGGGTCGTCCGAGATGAGGTGGAAAGTCGCGCGCAGGTCCTCGAAGTGGCCGGACCTCACCGTCACTTGATAGAGCACGATCGCCGTGAAGACGATCCACATGATCGGGAAGATGCCGAACGCGGCGCCCTGGGTGGCCGCGAGCGCGGCGAGACCGACCGGCATACCGAAGGCCAGGACGGCGACGAGGATCGCGACCCCGACGGCCGCGAGTCCGGCCCAGTGGGCCTTCCAGCGCAGCCAGCCGAGGGTAACGAATACGGTGATGAGCGGCAGCGTCGCGATGAGGGCTGACAGCGCGAGGCTGTCGAGCACCGGCGCGATATCGGGCTTGAAGGAGCCGGCCAAGGTGGGGATATGAGACATCTGCGGGGCCTCCGGTTGCACGTCATTGAGCTGGAGTTCCTGGATGGTCAGACCAATCTTGATTCCCGCCACGATAGGGGCGGTGACGATACGGTGTCAATGGTCTGACCACTTCTTCTTTCGGCACCCCAGGGGTGACATGCTGGGCGCGTGGACGCCGATTCCCTTCAGCCGAGCTTTGCCGAACGTCCCGGCCGGGCCTTCGAGGTCGTCCTTGCCTGGGTCGATGAGCAGATCCTCAGTGGGGACCTGGCCGTCGGCGATCAGCTCCCGGCCGAGCGCGAACTCGCCCGCCTGCTCAACGTCAGCCGGGCCGCCGTCCGCGAAGCCGTGCGGACCCTGCAGGCCCAGGGAGTCGTGCGCTCGTCGGTCGGAGCCGGAGCCGCTAGCGGCACGACGATCACTGCTCTCCCGTCCGACGCCCTGACCCGACTGCTCCGGCTGCACGTGGCCCTGGCCAACTTCCCGCACGAGGACGTCATCGAGGTGCGCGTCGCCCTGGAGAGGCTCAGCGTCCGGCTCGCCGCGCAGAACGCGACGCCCGAGCAGTTGGATGTTTCCCAGAAGGCGATCGACGTCATGGCCGACCCGGACATCGAGCGGGAGGTTTTCAACGACGCCGACACCGCGTTTCACGTCGCTCTGGCCGCAGCGGCGGGGAACCGACTCGCCATGGACATGACGGCTGCCATCCGCGAATCGATGCGGCTGCCCATCCTCGACCGCTTCCGGCACGTGCACGCGTGGGACGACATCGTCGAGGACCTGAGACGGGACCATGAAGCGATTCAGGCCGCCGTGACGCGCGGCGACGCCGAGGAGGCCGAGCGGTTGGTGGAGACCCACATCCGCTCCGCCTGGCACGCACTGTCCTAGGACGTGTCTGCCAGCGGTTGGCTCGGTGGGTCAGAACGATGAGCTCAAGGAGGACGCCGCCGCAGTAGGTCATGGCGTACTTGTCGTAGCGGGGTGGCCGTTCTACGCCCCTGCTTGAACCGGTTGAAAGACCGCTCGACGGTCTTGCGATGCTTGTACTTTCGGCGTCGAACGCGGCGGGCGCCCTTGGATCCCTTGGTCTTGCGGTGGGCGATCTGATCGCTGCGTTCGGGGGCAGTGTGCTTGATCCTCAGTCAGGGCGAGCACTCTTGGCAGAACTGGTTACTGAAGCGGAGGGATTGCCGGCCGCCCGCACGCTGTGCGATGTCAGCCTTTGACAGTGCGGGCGCCTGCTCAAAGGAGTCGCCACCGCGGGACCGGCACAGGAAGGATCCCAATCCCATGCGGGTAGTTCGCCGGTGCCGACCCTCAGAAGGCTTTATGGCCACGGCGGCCGGATGGCCTGAGTGGGAGAGATGAGTGGATCAGGTCATCGGATGGACTACAGGTCAGAACGCCCGCAGCCGTTCGATGTGCCGACGCTGTTGCTTTTCGTCTTGCTTGATGTGGAGGCTGACCAGTACGCGCTGGCCGTCGGGCTTGTAGTAGATCCGTCCGAGTCGTTGGCTTCCCGCGATCCCGGTGGCCAGATTCTTGACCTCGAACCACCCACGCATCCCTTTGAGGTCCTTGCCGATGACCTCGCCTTTGTCGATGTCGGAAAGGGCTCGCATGGTCGGTGCTGGAGACTCAAGGTTGGCGATGACGTCGACCGAATCAGCAACGAACTGAATCCGATTGAATGCGATAGCCAAGAACTCCACGACACCGCCGCGTCTGGGCCGTGTGGCAGCTGCCGCTCGCATGCGCTCCGTCTCCAACGCTTGCAGCTCAATCAGCTGGTCCATGAGCCCCTCGACTTGGTCGATTAGCCCATCGGCTCGCTCACGCTGCGACGTTGCTTCCGATTCGAGAGAGCGATTTCGCTCAAGAAGGACCGAGTTCTCGGCCAGCGCCATCTCGCTGAGTTCTTCGGCGTCCGCGAGGTTCTTGATCAGCTCGGTCGTGTCCGGTCCGCTGCCGATGTGTTCCCGAAGTGTGGAGACCTGATCCTGGAGATCGGCGTGGCGGCGGGCTGCAAGAGCGAGGGCTTCTCGGTGACCTTGCTCGCTCGTCTCGGCGGCCTCGACAAGGCTTCGGAGATGGGATACCTCGCGTTCGGCGGCCTCCGCTCGCTTGGTCGCGCCGAAGAGCTGGTCGAGCAACTGCTCGATGCGGGCCTCGGCGTTGTCGAGGCGCTGGGTTAGAGGGTCAACAACGGGGGCGATGACCTCGACGTCGCTGATCGGAGGTGACACGACGGCCTGAACCATCGCGAGAGCGTCTGCGCGCGAGCCCTTGAACCGGAGACGGGCGAACCAGTCGTAGAAGTTGCCGTTGTCGGCTGCACGATGGCTGACATCCCATCGTTGGATGCTTATATCCGCGCGTTCGAGCGCGGAGATGAACTGACTGGCGAGCCGTTCGGGTGCGTTGAAGACGACGTGGTGGCCGTACTGGTTCGTCTCTAGATACCACTCGAGATCGAAGCCAGCGTGTCCGTCTTCCCCGTGTGCCGAGGCGTAGGGGATGCCCGACCCCGCAAACAGGAACTTCTCGCAGTCCGCAAGCTCCCAGCTTGGCCCGCTGAGTTCGACGATGTCGCCCGGATGCAGGGGGTAGACCGAGCCCGCGTAGGCAACACCTGCATATCCGTCTGGGGTCACACGCACCGGGCGTCGTATGCCGGTCTCGACTTCGACGCCATGATCGAGGATCGTGACTAGTGACTTAGCGCTTGCCATTCCCGACCGTCCCGCACCGGCACTGCGGGTGACCCCATACGCGACCACATACGGAGCAGGGCTGGTAGTAGAGGCGTTCCAAGACCTGCGACTGGGTGGCTCCGTCGGGCCTGTTCTCGAGGTGGCGGGCGAACGCCGAGGTGTTGTGCTTGTAGAGCACGTCTCCTGGCACGGCCGACAGGTCCTTGTCTCGTGTCACGTTCGCGCGCACGACGAGGCCGGGCGCGAGCCTGACGCCGACCTCGTCACTCTCTTTTGGGTCCTGGTCAACCCTTGGGTCAGCACCATTTGGCAGGCCCAGGCCGAACTCAAGGTCGTAATACTGCGACGTGGCCTCGTCCTGCCTCCGGCTGGAACTAGCACGCAGGCTCAGAACGAGGTCGTCGTCTAGTACGACCTCCAGTTCGAGTCGCTCGTGGAGAGGGGGCGCGGTGTCGTCCACTTTGATGGTCACGATGCCCAGTGAGGTTCTGTGGGCGCTTGCCTGGGGGTGTGCCGCCAGCCGTGTAGGCGTGGCAATCGGGAACTTGGCGATCCCGTCCGTTGGGTCGGCGCAGAACAGGTGGACTCGCTCACTCTTCACCTCACCACCCATCGGCATCTCGGTGCCTGCGAGAAGGAGCGGCATTCTCGATCCGCGGGCGAGTTCGAGCTCGATGGGCTTCGCAAGTCGTAGCCGCGCGCGGTCGTGCGCGATCCACGCCGCACCTTGTGAGATGAGTGTTGCGCTGTTCGGTGGGACTTCGACTCGATCGGGTCCGAACAACTCGTGCAGGCGACTGCGGATGACCGGCATTGCAGCCATGCCTCCCACAACCACAACCAATGAGACTTGGCCAGGAGCCATCGACAGGCTGGCGAGGAGGGACTTAATCTCAGCAATGCCAGCCGAGACCAGCGGTCTGGTGATTTCCTCCAGTTCCTGCCGGGTCAACTGGTATTGGAGTGTCCCACCGGACTGGAAGTAGCTCGGTCGGTAGAACGTGACGGCAACACGGTCGGCAGACAGTTCGATCTTGTTTCGCTCGGCATCCTGAAGAAGTCGAAGCTGCGCCTCGGGGCTTGCAAGGTCGCTCTCGCTTACGCCTTCACGAGCGCGGAATCGAGTGACGACCTCATCGAGGATGACCTTGTCGAACTCATCGCCCCCGACTTGGTCCGACCCACCGTTTCGCAACTGGCGAATCTGATTGTCGTCGACACGGCAGAGTGTGAGGTCGAGCGTTCCGCCACCCCAGTCGACCACCAAGACGTTACGGCGGGCGAGGCGGCGTGCCATCTCTTCTGGGTCCTTGGCACCACGAATGAATCCATAGAGGGCAGCGAGTGGCTCGTGCACGAATTGGACAACGTTCATGCCCGCTCCGGCGAACGCTTCACGGAGCGCCGCCCGACGGAGGCCGTTCATGATGACGGGGATCGTTACCACGGCGTTGTCCAGGTCGCCGAGCACATTCCGCTGTGGGCTGCGCAGCGACTCTGTTCGGACGTAGCGCACCACATCGGACACGATGTCGACGGGGCTGCGGTCGACACCTCCGACCGCGATGACTTCCTCGCCGAGCAGGAACTTGGGTGACTTCACGGTGTTGCCGTGGACGCCGATGCCGGCGGCTCCGAGTGCATCCTTGGCCTCACGACCAACGATCACTTCCTCGCCTTCGTAGCGAACAACGGAAGGGTGCGGTCGGCCCGTCTCGACGTCCATCACGTCGATGACGCGATCACCGACGACGACCGACACGAGGCTGTTGGTGGTGCCGAAGTCAAAGCCAACGCTCATTTGAGGCCCCCGGCGGCATCCTTCAGTTGCTCGACTTCGCGGGACAACGCGAGAAGAGAGCGGTCGAGAAACTCTTCGGCGACGGGCGAGGCGCCGTTGCGCAGGGCGTGCAGGGCATCGGTCAGCAGGTCGATCTCGCCGGTGAGGCGCCGAATGACGCGAGTCCGCAATGTCTCGTAGTCGTCTGTGGCGTGGCTCTTGTCGACCACCCGGTTGTCGCGCTCGGCATCAAGTTCTTTCCTCAGCCGCACGATTTCCGCAGAGAACGCTTCCGCGCGAGCAGTCAGAGCCTCTTCGCGCATGCTGGCTTCCAGCTTCTGACTCTCTAAGATCTCGACGCGCCGGGTTTCCCTCTCTGCATCATGCTTCAGCCTCTGGATCTCGTGGTCACGGGCGCGGACCCTGGCTTCATACGCGCCCGCGACAAGACCGATTAGGCCAGCGTCCCGAGAGGCGCTCAGGAGGCCTGCGGCCTTCTCGAGACCAACTTCCTTCGGAGCGTTGGGCGACCAGATCGCGGCCTGCGTCTCGTCGATGAAGTCATCCAACGTCCAATCGCGCTGAAGGACGCGGACCAGACTCAGGCAGGAGATGGCGTTTCGGAGCAGTCGGTCTTTGTCAGATTGCTTGAACTGCTCTTCGGGTAGCCCCAAGGTCTCTCGGCTGACCTTCTGGACTGCCTCGCGCACGACCTCGACGGTGAGCTCCGGCGTCCAGCGCGGATCTGCCAGTTCGTCGCTCCACACGCGGAAGACTGGGTGTTGGCCTAGCGCCAACAAGGCGAGATCGCGGAGGCGCTCAAGGACGCCGTCAAGTGGTGCTACGGTGCCTCGGCCGAGTTGCACCCCACGGCTGGCGACGTACTGCAGTAGCTTGAACGGTCCGTTCAATGTCGGGTCGGACTTGGACAGCCTAACGACTACCTCTGTCTGGGCCATGATCTGGTCGTCGACAACGGGAAGCTTCTTCAACTTGTCGGGGGCGAAGCGGAGTAACACCTCCGGCTTCGTCTCGAACGCCTCCGTGAGAAGGGCCTCGATCGTCTCGATTTGCGGCTTGGCCGGCTTCACTGGACGCTTGCTTGCTGGCGCCGTCACGTCGGCTGCGGCGCCGTCCCCGGATGATTCTGCGACTGCACGGGATTCGTTCGTGGGTGTCGAGGACGACGGAGCGGGGTCGCCCAGCAGTTGTGCCGCGCTCTCGTCGGGCGACGGCTCGGACGCGCCAGCAGGCTGTCTCGATTCAGATGGGGTCTCGCTGCTCAACGTGCTACCTCTTGCATTCGGGCGCGGAATCCGGAGTACCACGCATCTGTGTCCCGATAGTTGCGGAGCGCCTCACTGTGACGCTGGGCGCCATCGAGGTCGCCAGCGGCCAGGAGGGCCTCGGAGGCGATGAGGCGAACCTTGAACTGGTCTGCTGGCCGGAGATCGGAGATCCCTGCCAATACAGGACCGAGTGGCGCTCGCTCTGTGCCGTCGAGGGCCATTGCGCTGACGTTGATGAGTTCCTCGGTAACGGAGTCGCTCAGAGCTTTGTCGAAGCCGCCGTGGGTTCGGTCGAGGAGACTGGAAGTCACGAACTGCGAGCCCGCCATCATCGAGCTCAACCGCGCGGCGACATCAGAGACACGATGGCTGTTCGTCTTTCGGATTGCCAGGTCGAACTGGTTGTAGTGAAGTGCGACAAGACCGCAGATGGCCTCAGCGGCGGGACGGTCGAAGGCGCGGAGCTCATCGACGGCGCGGTTGTACCGCTGCTCGTAGAGCTGTGCTCCGGATGCGTCCGTCGGCGCTTGGTCTGCGTTGCCTTCCCTTGCGAGGACGCCGTATAGGTAGTTGGCAAGCCCTTCGCGGTAACGGCGCGCCGTCTGCCCCGGCCCAGCGCGCATGATGAAGTTGTCGATGGTCGAATGGCTCAGCTCTCGGCCTGCGATGAGTTTCTCCAGTGCCTGGTCAACGAGATTCAGGTCTTCGTCCTCGGCGAGGCAGAAATCGAACTCGAAGGTGCGCGCCAGCGGCCCGTTCACGACAGTCACGGTCTGCACCCCGAACTCTGTGTCGGAGAGATAGTCCGCCATGGCTTCCACAGTGGACGGTCGACCGTTCAGGCTCATGGATGCGACGTCAGCGGTGTGCCAGTCAGAAGGGACGCTCGGGGTTGTGACCATGAGCCGGGTGCGGCCACACTCCCGACCACGGAATACGAGCATCGGCCGCTTGGTCGAGTGACCGTCGAAGCGGTGGGCGCGCTGGTCGCGCTCGGTGGCGAATACCAGCCCGCAGTCCGGGCACGGAAACTCCGGCACCTTGGGCTCTGCTGTCCAGCCCTCGCCCATGCCCGTGGGCTCGTGGAACTCCATGTATCCCGTGTGCCAGAACCCCACTTAGCCTCCTTCCGGATCGCGAACTCTTCGCCTGACAAGGCTAGTGGGAGATGCCGACAAGTCTCCGATTCGGGGTTCAAGGCCGGCTAGCCGCCGATTCGTCGACGAGCCGCTCGATCTCGGCGGAGGAAATGGAGCCGTTCGGGCCGTCCACTGTGACAATCAGCGAGCCGTGAGGATCGTCACCCGGTCCCGCGCCCCGCTGATGGATGCCGTGGGACGCGTACCACGCCTTCTTGGCTTTCCACTTGCGCCGGTACGTTGCGTTGTTGAGCATGCCGAGGTGTTCCCAGTAGAAGGTCTCGCCCGTGTCGGCGTCCTCGATGGTGAAGTCGGGGAGCCGCTTCGAATCCCCGATGACCAGCTCGCGTTCATAGACGAAGTCGATCCCCCTTGGAGTACAGAAGGTCGGCGATGATGACCTCGGACTTCGAGCGGACGTGGATGCCCTTGCGTGTGTGGTGGATCAACCCCTCTTCCATGAAGCGGCCGTCGATCTCGATGGGCTTTGGGGCGGAGAACAGGTGGGTGACCCGCGCTGCCGATTCGGAATGCCTCGGAGACGTCAGCTCTCTGAGCTCGGTGAGGTCTCCCTGCATGAAGAGCACGACGCGCTGCTGTTGCCGGGTCAGGGTCTGATGCTCCTATTCCGTGTCAAGGTCTGTTCATGCGGCGG
>NZ_BAAAPO010000050.1:0-1888 GCF_039531185.1 Nostocoides veronense | reverse complement strand
GAGCAGGTCGGCCTGGGTGTACAGCCAGGATCGGGATACCCCGGCCTGAGTTGGGTCATGTGCTTAGTGCCTTGGTCGCGTCTGTTGTAGCGCCTCGACGAGCGCGGCCTCATCCGGGGTCAGCGCTGGCGGGATGATGGTGATGACGCCGTTGATCTCGACGGTGGCTGAGCGCAGTGGCTTGAGGGTTCGCAGGACGCGGCGCAGGGACAGCCCGGTCCGGTGCTGTACCTCGCGGCCGACGGCCAGGGCGGTGAACACGATGGTGAGGTGGGCTTCGATCGCGTCTCGAGTGCGCGCGAACATGGGCCGGGCGCGCAGGTCGGTCTTGGACATCCGGAACGAGGCCTCGACGTGCCACAGGTCGTGGTAGGACGCGATGACCTCGCTGGCGGGCATGAGGTCGCGGGGGATGTTCGTGACGTAGCCCTTCAAACCGACCAGTCGCCGCGCCCGTGCCAGCGACGCCTCGTCCAAGGACCTCGTGCCGTTGCTGGTCTTGACGAACCGCGGTGCCCTGGCGGACTTCTCGCCGGCGACGACGGCTTTGGCGCGGTTCTCCTGCAACGTCAGGGTGTGACGGTCGCGGGTCGCGCGTTTCCTGGAGTACGCCCACACCGCCCGCCACGACCTCTGGTGCACCGCCGGGTCCCACACCGGCTCGGCCTTCTTGGTGATGTCGTTGACCGCGGCCGCGGCCTTCGTCGAGACACGTGGGGTGATGGTGTCGATGATCTGTCCGTCGGTGAACGCGTCCCCGTGCCAGCGGAAGTGGGAGGCGAGGTCGTTCGGGGCCTTGGTGGCTCGGGAGCCGACGATGAACCGCAACCCGGCCTCGTCGAGGTCTTTGAGGTTGGACGCGGACAGCATCCCGGCATCAGCCACCACGACCATGTCGGCCAGGTTGTGCCGTTCCTGGAACGCCTGGACGATCGGGACGATCGTGGTCGTCTCGGCCTTGTTTCCCTCGTAGCAGCCGATCTCGAGCGGGAACCCCTGCCGGTCGACGAGGAGACCGACGACGATCTGCGGGTCGACCCGCCGCTCCTTGGAGTACCCGACCTTCCGCAGCTCGTCCTCGTGCTCGGCCTCGAAGTACAACGTGGTGACGTCGTACAACACCAACGACACATCCCCGTCGGTGGCGGCGTGGGTGAAGCACGCGGTGGCGACCTGGTCGCGGTAGGAGCCTTGATGAGCCCGCCGCAGGGTGCGCTTGCGCGTCGACAGACTCACCGCCTTCTGGCCCAGCTCCGCCAGCACCCGATCCACGTCGAGCAGGCTGGTCGGCTCCACCACCCGGGCAATCACCAAGTCCCGGAAGCTGTCATCGCCCACGACGTCCAAACCCAGGCTCGCGTACACCCCGGCCAACACCTCGAACAGCAGACCCGAGGAGGTCTTGAGCACCCGCGACCGCGACACCAACGGCCGAGCCGACGACCCTGACCCAGCGCCGGGAAGCAACGACAGCGGCTGCGGCGGGCCCACCATCGTGGCCTTCGCCGCGACCGGTGTGATCCCCAGGTCCAGCACACCCTGCCGGTCATCATCCAGCAGCCGACGCGCCCGCTCCATCAGCAGGCCCAGGTCGGCCTCGTCCCGAGCCGACCCGACATGACGCACGATCCGGCGTTGCCCAGCAACCGACTCCGCGATCTGCACCGCCGTGGCACCCGAGGCCGTCCGCACCCGCCGAACCCACGCCACGCGCGCCCCTCACCACCCGAATTAGTGCCTTAACGACACACTAACCGAGCGAATCGCCGCAGGTCAGAGCGATCCCGCATCCCGCAAACCGGTCAGGTGACCCAAGTCAGGGCGGATCTCCCGGTTGAGCCGTTCGTTGGTTATCTTGAGCCACTGGCCGGGCTGGTGCCTTGACCTG
>NZ_BAAAPO010000049.1:0-2829 GCF_039531185.1 Nostocoides veronense | reverse complement strand
CAAGGGATTTCTCATGCTCCGACCCGCGCACAACCCACCACAACGTGACCCCGATCGGTGGATCCGGGTTGAGGCGGACCTTGCCGGCGGAGGACCCGGACCAGACCGGGACGGGGGCGGTGCCGGTGAACCGGGCGAAGGCGTCCTTGTCGCGGAAGCGGTGCACGCCGGCGGTCTCGCCGATGATGACCGCCGCCGAGAGCACGCCGCAGCCGGGCACCGCCAGCAGTGTCGGTGCCTGGGCGGTGACCAGAGCCTTGAGCTCTTTCTCGAGGGCGGTGATCTCGACGCTGAGGTCAGCGATCCGGGCCAGCAGCGCGCGGGCCAAGCGGGCGACGACCCCGACCTGGCTGTCGAGGAAGTCCTGGACGCGTGCGCGCGTGTTCGCCTGACGCAGCGAGCGGGTGGGCACCGGCAGGTCGGGGTCGAGCTCGTGCAGATGCCACCGCAGCTGCGAGCATGCCCGGGTGCGTTGCATGACCAGGTCACGGCGGTGGTCCGAGAGCAGCTTGACCTCCCGTGCGGGCCCGTCGAGCTCGGCGACGGGCAGGTCACGGTGACGCAGCGCGGCGATCGCGACGGCCTCGGCATCGATCGGGTCGGACTTGCCCGGGCTGCGGGCGCCTCGCCGTGCGCCGGCCATGCGTCGGGTCGGAACACGCACCACCCGCTGACCCGCGCGCAGCAGGTCGGACTCCAACCGCCGGGTCAGGTGACGACAGTCCTCGAGCGCGAACGTGACCGCCTCGTAACGGGCGGCCCAGGCCAGCAGTTGCAGGTGCCCGTCGGTGTTAGCACGCAGCGTGCACTCGCCCAGGCGGCGGCCGAGGTCGTCGACCGCGACGAAGGTATGCGTGCGTTTGTGGGAGTCGGTTCCGATCATCACCATGGCGGTGGCCTTCCTGGTCGATACTGGATGGGTCGTCCTGACCGCCGGGTGCAGCGGGCACGCCTCAATCCAGCCCGGAGCAGGCTCCTATCAAGCCACGCCACGCCCGACGGTCAGGGCGCCCGGCCGGGCCGCACATCGGAGGAACAGCCAACGACAACAGCCGCGGCAGCGAAAAAACGAGCGAACCCGACCGGACCCCCTCAGCGTGAAATTGACGCAAAGAAAGTCGCTGCCGCGCGAAGCACGGCGTTGTCCTCCTCGAGGCGGCGCACCTTGGCCCGCAGGACCTTGATCTCCTCACGCTCCGCCGGCGCCGAGACACCCGCCGTGCCGTCGCCCTGGCCGTGGCGGACCCAGCCGCGGACCGTGTCCTTCGGCAGGCCCAGCCGCGCCGAGACCGCGGCACACGCCGCCGTCACCGACGCGTACTCACTCGCCTGCTCATGGAACATCCGAACCGCACGCTCTCGCGTCGCAGCGTCATACTTCTTCGGCATACCAACATCCTCCTTGGTGGGAAACGATGCGGCATCAAACCGTGAACGCTTCAGATTGCGGCCCAGGAGCTGAAGGGCAGGTTGGAGGTGAGGATGAGGGAGGCGTGTTCGTAGCGGGAAGAGACGAGCTGGAAGAAGAGGTTGGCGGCGTCTTGTTCGAAGGGGAGGTAGCCGACCTCGTCGACGATGATGAGCCCGTAGCGGCGTCGCCGAGGAGTGTTCCCGCTTTTTGGGACAGGTGAATTAGGCTGCCAATTCGTTGATGTGTCTGTAGCCTAGTTCGTATTCGACTGGTGTCAAATATCCGAGTGTTGAATGCCTCCGAACGGTGTTGTAGTAGTTGTCGAACCAGTCCTGGCTCTCTCGCTTGAGGCGGGTGATGTCGGGCCAGGGGCGGGTGTGGATGAGCTCCTTCTTGAACGTCGCGAAGAACGACTCCGAGACCGCATTGTCGTAGCAATTATCGGTTGACCCGAGTGAGCGAGTGATGTGCTTTGTTCGGCAGTACGTGTCGAATTCGCTCGACGTGTACTGGGTCCCTCGGTCCGAGTGGAAAATGACGCCCTTGGGTGGCTGCCGGTTCTGAAGCGCCATGTCGAGGGCGTCGGTGGCCAGGGAGGTGCGCATGTGGGTGTCGATGGCCCAGCCGACCAGCGCTCGGGAGTGCAGGTCGATGACGGTGGCCAGGTAGGCCCAGCCGTCCCAGGTCTTGATGTACGTGATGTCGCCGCACCAGCGGGTGTTGGGCGCCTCGGCGGTGAAGGAGCGCCCGATCAGGTCCGGCGCGGGCACCGGCGCCTGGCCGGGCACGGTCGTGACCCGCCACGCCTTGGGGTGGCGTCCACGCAGCCCAGCGGCTCGCATCAACCGGTGCACCCGCTTGTGGGAGACGAGGTGACCGGCCGCGGCCAACCCGGCCCGCACCCGCCGCACACCGGGGTTGCCGCGTGCCTCGGCGCGGATCTTGACGATCAACGCGGTCAACCGCTCATCGAGGGTGGCCCGGGCACTGGGCGGTGCCTGACGCCAGGCGTAGTAGCCCGAGCGAGAGACGCCCAGCTCCTGACACATCAGCGCCACCGGGAACTGCTCCTGGTCAGCCCAGTCCGCGATCGCAGCGAACTTCACTGCTGGTCGTTCGCGAACCAGGTCGCCACTTTTTTGCGAAGCTCACCTGCATCTGCAGCTGCGCATTCTCGGCCTTGACGTTCTTGTTCTCCTGCCGCAGCCGGATCAGCTCAGCCCGCTCCGACTCGCTCAACGGCGCATCCGTCGGCCGAGACGACTCGCGCGCGTCTCGCTCATTCTTCACCCATTTCCCTAACGTCATCTCGTGCACGTCGATATTGTGAGGTGTGTCTGAGTCTTTGAGACATTTCGCGGGATTAATTCCCAACCAAGCCTCGGTCGTGGTCATGGTTGTTTTCCTTGCTGGGATCG
>NZ_BAAAPO010000048.1:0-949 GCF_039531185.1 Nostocoides veronense | reverse complement strand
CGGCGGGCGGCCCGGGGAAACGGACCCCGAGCAATCCGGGCACCGCGCCCCGGGCCGACCCAACTGGCACCACGTCTCCACCGCCAAGCGGGGCCCCAAGGAGCTGACCGGGATGGTCGACCTGACCCGCCACCCGCACCCGAAGAAGCCCGAGAAGATGGTTGTACGGGCCCGACTGCTGGACCTGGTCCCCGGCCGCTCCGGCCCGGTGTACAAGGCGTGGCTCCTGGACCGGGGGCCTGAGTTCCGGTGCGGGATCGAGGTCGCCACGCTCGATACGTTCCACGGGTACAAGAACGCCATCGACGACCAGCTCGACGAGGCCGCCTCCGTCCTCGACGCCTTCCATGTCGTCAAGCTCGGCATGCAAGCCTTGGACGAGGTCCGGCGCCGGGTCCAACAGGCCATCCACGGCCACCGCGGCCGCAAGGGCGACCCGCTGTACGGCATCCGCACCATCTTGCGCCTCGGGCTCGAGCACCTGAGCGAGAAGCAGCAGGCCCGCATCGACGCCGCGTTCGCCGCCAACCCCCGCCACGACGAGGTCGCCATCGCCTGGCAAGCCATCCACAAGCTCCGCTCCGCCTACACCGCCGAGAACCTCGCCGCCGGCAAGAAGACCGCCCAGGCCGTGCTCAAGTCCTTCCCAAAATGCCCGATCCCGGAGATCGCCCGCCTCGGCCGCACCCTACGCAAGTGGCGCCGGGAGTTCCTCGCCTACTTCGACACAGGCCGCTCCAGCAACGGCGGCGCCGAAGCCATCAACGGCCTGATCGAGCTGCACCGCAGGGTGGCCAGAGGCTTCAGAAACCGCCGAAACTACAGACTTCGGATGCTCCTCGTCGGAGGAGGACTCATCCCATGAACCCCACACTCAAGTCCGAAGAGATTCCCTAACTGGTTGTCAAGGTCGTGGGGGCGGATTCTTCGGGCAGGCGTGATCGACGAG